>JAPLSW010000041.1 GCA_026398435.1 Chlamydiota bacterium
TGAGTATTTTAGAAGTAAGGGAATTACGCAGCTTTTTGTCTGTGGCGTCGCCACAGACTATTGCGTTCTTTTTTCTGTCATAGATGCTCTTGCGCTTGGATTTTCGGTCTTTGTGATGCAGGATGTTTGTAGAGCCGTAGATATACAGTTAGGAGACGGACAAAAGGCTCTTGATACCATGCAGCAGAAAGGGGCGCGCCTCATTCAGTCGCAAGATGCGATAACCTTGCTGTAAGTTCTTCGATACTCGAACCTGAAATGATGACACGTTTAAACCGGCTAGTCTGACCGGCGATTAAGGTTATACGCGAGGGAGCTACACCAAAAAAATCAGCGAGTAGCTCTACTAAAGCTAGGTTTGCATTTCCCTTTTCAGGGATCGCTTTTAAGCGAACTTTTAAATACTCCCCTTCAAAACCCACGACAATATTTTTTCCCGATCTTGGTGTCACCTTTAGAGTGATTTGGATCCCTTCTTTGACTTCTTTTAGCATATATATCCTACTTAAGTTCATCGCCTATGTTAGCAACTAGAGGAAAAAAAAGAGAGGAAAAGCCCTCTTTAAAGAAAGAGAGAAGACGGAAATGCAAAAAACATATATATAGTACTCTTGATACTACCGCTGGAAGGGGGCTTTTATGACAAGCAACAAAGATAAAGGGTTTGAAATACTCGAGCAGATCCATACGATAGGCTTTCCGACCAAGGAAAATATCGATCAGATTATAACTCTTGCCGATCAGCTTCAGGCTCTAGCTGATTCCTTTCATTCAGCCGATCAACTAGCTTGTTTACAATTGCAGGAAATCGCTCATAGAATGCGTGAGGCCTTGACCAATCATGGAGAAATTCCTGTTAAGCTATATGCAGAGCTTAACCGAAAGTATATCGTTTTGAAATCGGGACTTCATCACCATAATGAGTGATTTCATTAGATAATGTGAATTTAGTTTTATTTAATTATTTTTTGTATTACGTATTTAATTAATCTTAACAGAGGTTTTTTATGATCGTAGTACATCCGATGGCAAATTTCATTTTTTCTCTTGTTGCCGGAATTCTTATTCTGATATTCCCTTCCATCTTAAATTATATCGTAGCCCTATATTTGATCCTTATAGGACTTATCGGTATCTTAACTAGAATGTAGTTCTAAAGCTTAGATCTTGGCTTAAGGAGAGTTTATCTGAGGAAGCCTCTAAGAAAGACAGTAATGCCTTAGGCCTATCCGTGATAATACCGTCTACCCCCAAATCTATAAGCTCCTGCCATCTTTCTGGATCATTTGAAGTCCAAGTAACTACCTTAAAGCCCCGGCTTTTGAGTATGGATACCATAGAGGTATCTTTTAGCAGGTTATGATCAGGGGATATGATTTGGATGTTTTGTGCCGTAGCCATCGAGATGATATAGTCGAGTCCCGGGACTCCTACATGTTTTGTGATGGCCTCTAGGATCATTTCATCAAATAGGAAGGCAAGGGTAGCATCCGGCTCTTTTTTTCGAAGAGCGACTAAAATATCCGGATCAAAGGAGCAGTATCTGACTCTTTTTGAAAATCCCTTTTTCTCGATGACAGAGAGTACTTTCGTGACTATATCATCGGCTGAAAAAGTTAAGGCGGGATTTCTCGGATCTCTTTTTAGCTCGATATTTAAAAGGGTATTATCCGCTTCAGAGCTGGAGGTTATTGCATCTATAAGTTCTTCTAGGGTAGGGATCTGTGTTCCTGGAAGAAGGGCTTGTTTTTTGAACCGGGGATCTGGTTTTGATCCGCAATCGATATTTTTCACTTCAGCAAGCGATAGTGATCTAATAAGGGGAGCTTTTGTAATGGAAGATCTATCCATATAGGAACAGAGATCAGGATTTACGGCAAAGTCATGATAGATGACAGGGATCCCGTCGCTTGTAATTTGGATATCGAGCTCTATAAGACCCGAGCCCATCTTCCAGGCGGCTTCAAATGCAGGAAGAGTGTTTTCGGGGAAGGAGTCCCTGGCCCCTCTATGAGCTTGAACTTCAATAGAATGTGTATTTTCCATCTTATGAAATTTCTCCTGGACTGAGGGACGGCGTAATTATTATGCAATTCCCTTAAGGAGATTCCTTAATTAAATTATTGTCATTTTTTCAAAATAAAATCAAATCAATTATTCTATTTTACTTTGAAAGCTTAATTAAGTAAGGAAATGTGCTTAAGACTACCCAGGTCTCTTTAGAGACCTGGGATAGGGAATATTATACTGATAGGACCCAGCGTCCATTTTTGATCAGCTCGATTTTTTCTCCATCATAGGATTCTGCATTTACATCGACCTCTTCGGAGGAAATCATAAAATCGGTATGAACCCGGCTATCATTGCAGCCGATTTCCTCTAGCTGCTCAGGGGTCATATCTCCTCCTCCATCGATACAGAATCTATAGGCAAAGCCTACAGCGATATGGCAGGCGGCATTTTCGTCGAAAAGAATCTCTTCAAATACTCTGCCACTTTGGTAGATGGGGGAGTCTATCCCTACAAGGGCCAGCTCTCCAAGCCTGCAGGCTCCTGCATCATTCTGAATATAGGCTGAGAAGGTATCTTCCCCAGCATCCGCTGAGAAGTGATGAATTTTGCCCTCTTTAAATTCGATTTTAAGCCCTTTGACAAGCTGTCCATTAACGGTTACCGGGCGGGTAACGGCTACATGACCTTCTGTTAGGCGGTAATCAGGGGTGGTAAAGCACTCTTCAGTTGGGATATTGGCTTCAAATTCGATTCCACTCGGAGTTGATCCTCCTCCTCCTTTAAAAAGGGCGTGGGGGGAGAGACCGACTTTGAGATCTGTCCCGGGGCCCGTAAAATGAACGAATTTCATTTTAAGGTCGGTAAGAATTTTAGCTCTTTTTTTAAGCTTCTCATTATGTACTTGCCATAGCTCTAAACAGTCAGGTTTATCGGCTCTGCAAATCTTAAAGATCTCTTCCCATAGAGCATCATAGGCCTTATTTTCCTCAAGCTCTGGGAAGACCTTTTTTCCCCAGGCAGGAGTTGATGCGGCCGCCACTGTCCACTGTACTTTGTTTTTGCCAACCCCTTCGCTGTAATATTTTTTCAGGCTAAGGCGGAAGTGGTTCTGCATTTCATTGACTCTACTAGCTGGAAGGGACGATAGGGCATCGGGATCTTCACTACCTGTAAGGCGTAGAACGGCAGCTCCCTCTTCAACAAAGCCCTCATATTTTACCGGGACATATTTCGGGACATATTGTAGGTATTCATCTTGGGCAGAAAATTCTGCTCTCATTCTGGCAATTTGGGGATCGATATAATCAACACCGACAAATTTAGCTCCCTTCTTATAGGCGGCTTCCACAAGATATTGGATAAGGGGTCTATGATAAATTTCGCCGGCGATGTTTACCACTTGCCCCGGCTGGACATTAAGCCCATGGGAAATGAGAAGATTTGCATAGTTTTTTAGCTTTTCTTGAAAATGCATAGCGATAGCCCTGTAAAATTGCGTTGCTTGATAATTATGACTATTAGGAAAAAAAAGGTAAAAATCCAGGGAAAATCTATTCGTTAAGAGGAAAGTGTTGTTAGGCGGATTTTATAGTCCGTCAGGTTCTCTTTTTCTGTTGTAAATCTTTACCCAATACTAAGAGGGAGCGTGCTTAACCCAGAAAGAGCAGTAAGACTTGATTTTTAGGTATTTATCCTTACACGTGGGCTCTCGGTATGCAATTAGTTGTCAGATATTCTGACTGTAAATAATTTATTTCGATAAATCTATGTAGAATTAGTAATTAATAATTAATTCAATCTAGCTGATCTAGATATCGCTAAATAGGTTGAATTAAATTAATTTTTTTGTTATAATTAATTTAAATAATTAATTAGAGGTTTTACTTTTGATAAGTATTCCGCCCCCCTTGACCGGGCAAAATCTTCATCCTTTAGTTCTCGATGTACCTGCGACTCGAAAGGTTATGCCTCAGGAGGGAAGTGCCTGGTATGCTTATGAACTAAATTGTGGAATCGCTTTAGGAGTTGGAGTCGGAACTTGGGGGGCGATTGCGGCATCGATTGCGGCCTTTATCAATCCAGTAAGCGTTTTAGCAGGAACCATAGGAGGTTGTGTCCTGGGATACTACTTTACTGGTTCTAGTAACTCGCGGAATCTTGTTAAGGCTCGTATTGCAGTAGACCAAGATCCTTTATCTAATGATGTGAAGAAGGCAATTTGCGATTTTGTAACAAGCCACTTAGTAACAAATTGGACTCGAGATCTTATTACACATCCAACAGATCAGGCTCAAAAAGGGCTTTTGGATCTTAGTAAAACATACAAACCTGTAGATCCAGCATATGAGGCTGTTATAAATGCATATCAAAGAGCTATAGGTCATCCAGAAAGGACATTAACCAGGTTACATGAAGCGGTAAAAAAGCCGAGTATTGAAGCTGCAGTATTAGGATTAACTCCGCAGAATCGTCAGCAGATCTATGCTGCTGCCATATTTATGAAAGCAGTTATTCGAAATCCTACAGCAAGCTTAGAAACAATACAGAGAGCCTACGTCCGAAAAATAACGAAAACTAATGAGAGTTCAGGAGTTTTTCCTATCACAGAAAAACACAAGCTGATCATGAATAGTCCTGTTTGTGAATTATCTGCCGAGCCTAAAGCCATTGATATATTAATGGCCAACACCTACTCGGCTCCAACTCGATTTATTCCTGGAGAAAGCTCAGAGCCGTTAATTCGAGGATTTTTTAATGAGCTATTAGAGAATAAAGAAACGTCTCATGTTATGCATGCTTTAGCAATCTTTTTTCAGCAGCAAAAAGGAAATATTCTTCTTAGTGGAAGTGATATAGATATTACAAGTCATATATTCAGTTCAAAAGTTGATGGGCGACGAGGATGTGTCCGTAGCCATACAATCTATCTAAGGGGTATTGATGATTTGATTGGTGATGGGTTGGCTGCAATCCATCGCTCTGCTTTTTCTCTAATAAATGAAGAGAGCAATATTGCTAGGCCCGGAGCCGCGATGGGGGCACGCATGGCAGAGTCTGCTCTTACTGAATTTAAGAAGACAATTGTTCATGAAGCATCACATTATGTCTTTTGGCATATTGTAGGAAATGATGCTTCGCCAGTGTCTGGAGCGTTAGAATTGGAGCTGGATAAAGCCCTTGCAGCAGATCGAAGACACAGGGATAGTTATTCGGAATCTAGTGCCGATCTGAGATATCAAGGGATTTATAAAAGCTTAGTTATCGATTTGGAGCGTAGTGAACACTATTTTCCAGGTGGTTTTAACCCGGAGACTAAAGAGCATCTACACTTGATGCGACTGGAAGCTATCGTAAGAATTATGGAGCAAGTAGCAGGAGGAGTTTCCCTTGAACATATTCAACAGGTAGCTCCTAATTTATGTAAGTTTTATTTTACCCATTCAAAACCGATGATCGAGCGTTATATTGAAGATCATAGTTCAGCTCTTCCTGGAATAAATCCTTTTGATGTCTTTACGGGAACAGGGCATTAAATTAGCCAAAAGGAGTAAGAATTGGCTTAAGCAAAACCTGAACTTTAGCTTTGGCGCGCGTCCATTGGTGCGCAATTAGCTACAGGAAGTAAGGGCGGACTAGAAAACTTATTTGGATAAATTATTGGGGCCAAAGAATTAATAGGAAGTTAGGTCGAAATAGTTGTAAATTCATTGCTTGCAATGTTTGTTTAATTTATTATTTCCCGAATTAAACTAAGGATTTACATGAAAAATACAATTATTGTTTTTACTGCGGCCTCCCTTTTTCTTACAGGATGCGCAAGCTATAACGCTCTTCCCTTAAACTCCATGTCTTCACAAGTAGTCAATGTATCTGAGCCTGCAAAGCACTCAAATCTCGTTGTTGCTGCAAAGAAACTTTCAAGAGCGGAATGCCTTAAATATTTTGATCGAGATGTGATAAAAGAAGGATACCAACCTATCCAGCTTTATATCCAGAATGACACAAATGATGCTTATATATTTTCTTTAAATCGCATAAGTCTAGCAACTGCAAGACCTGAAGAGGTAGCTGAGAAAGTGCACACTTCAACGGTTGCAAGAGCTACACTTTATGGAGCTGGAGCTCTCATTCTATGGCCGCTTGCGATTCCTGCAGTTATCGACGGTGTGAAATCGGCGCAAGCAAATGAGGCTTTAGATGCTGACTTCGATTCTAAGGTGGCAAAAGACCAAGTTATTACCAAGCATTCTCATATCAATAAGATTCTATTTGTGCCAAGAAATGAGGTTGACGGCTCCTTTACTATAACACTCTTAGATGCGGAAACTCATGCACCTAAGACAATCGAAGTATTAGTCACCGCATCCTAGCGTGTGGTGATGAAAACGATGCCGTTTTCATCAACAAGGACAGAATTTTCTGCTTGAGCCACAAGTCCTCGCGCTTCTTCAACAAGGGGCGCGTAATCTTCTAGAGCATCGTCCTTTAGTAAAACTTTTATCGCTTTTTTCACGAGTTCTAGGGGCGTCTTTTCACTTATCAGATCGTGGGTGCAAAAGGGTAGTCCTTCAAAGCTTAACGCTATTTTAAAGACATCATCTACAAAGCCTGTATATTTCCCTTTCTTTTTTATAAGAGAAAAAAGTGTCGCATTACCTGCATCAAAGATCATCCCAGCACCATTTGTGGCAAAAGGTTCGATGGCAAAGGTCATTCCGGCTTTGATGGTAATTTTTGATTTGTCATCGTAATTGGGTATGTGAGGGTCAGTATGGATCTTGTTTTTAGCAAGTCCATGGCCCGTTAAATTGCGAACAGGCTTTAGGCCAAACAAAGCGATAGTTTTTTCAATTTCCCGGCCGATTTCACTGACCGTCATACCTACTCGTATGATTTTTTCAGCGGCTAGAAGGGCTGCTTCTGCTGCATCGATAATATTCTGGTGTTTACCAGAAAGATCGATACTTACCGCAGTGTCGCCAATGGCTCCATTTACACAGATCCCTACATCGAGCTTTACAAGCTCATTGGAAAAGATGATATCATCACCTGGATGGGGAAGGAAGTGGGCAGCTACTGCATCTAAAGCAATTTGAGGGGGGAAGGCGGGTATTGCTCCCAGCTCCTTGATTTTTGCTCTTACCTTGGAGATGACATCGTTATAGGAGGCTCCTTTTACGATGAGTGATTTGCCATAGGACCTGACTTCTTTGGCTATCTGTCCGGCTTTGATGAAATCTTGTTTGTATTGAGGGTCCATTAGGTTTTTCCTATTGAGGCTTGTGGAAAGTTAAAATGTCCAGCTTTTGATGAGGAGGAAGGTCTGTTTAGTTGAGGGAGGTGAGGCGCTGCAGAAGTTCCTGCCGGGGGCTTTACACCGCGCTCTGAGGGGAGTCTTGGGGTTTGTGGCAGGCTTAAGTGGGCGACTTGTAAAGGAGCGGTAGATCCTTTCATTTCTGCAGTTACCGGTTTTCCCGGGCTAAGAACAGGTAGAATGCCAGCGGGAGGATATATACGTTTATAGGCCTCTGAAATGGCGAGGTGTCTAATTTCTGGCCTTGTATTAAAATGAAAAGTCCAGCGCATTGTACTATTCTCATCTGTAGGCAAATAACTACGAAAGATTTCAGTAACCTCTATGCTAAATCGCGTGCCTCCATCGGGCAATATAAGGCGGCATGTTTGACCTGCATATACAGTTCGTTCATTAATAACTGTTTTTTCCCCTTCATAAATAAATTCACGGGTGATTAGTCTTCCGCCCGCTACAAAGTCATTGGTGATGAGTGAGGCATAAGAATCGATTGTATGTAAGAGGTATTCTAATGGTTTTTGGCCAGCTATGCTTAAGGAACACATTTTTTGCCTCGTAAGTGGTAAATTGGCGGCTATTTTACTCTCACCTCAGATAACCTGTAAACGAAAAGATCCTTAAAAAAAGGCTATGTAGTTAAATCTTTTCTTAAGAGATATTGTTTCGAATTTTTAGCGTAACCTTCTCGTATGTGCTCTACTTGGTATCCGAGGTTTTGATAAAAGCCTAGCGCTTCCCAGTCCATCGTATGAACGATGGCAAAGGTGCATCCCCTTGCAAGGGCTATTTTTTCGGCTTCTAGCATCAGTTTTTTTCCATATCCTTGCTTTCGAAGAGTAGGATCTAGCCAAAGCATGTCAGTGTATATACTCCCGAACATCGTCACTCCGCAGGCTCCTCCAAGGATTTTGCCTTTTTCGTCTTTAATAGAGACGCTAAAGGATAGAACGGGATCCATCCCTTTCTGTTCTTTTGCATTTTTATTGAGACCCTCAAAGAGGGTCTGTTCGAGATCAGGGGGGATCGAATCTGATACTGTGAGAGGATATACCATCTTAAAGAGATCCGTCTTGCTGGGCATCGAGATCTAAAAACTTAAATTCGGGATTTTTTTTCATCGCATAGTCCTTTTCCCAGGAAGAGCCGAAGAGTGCCATCGGCTTATCATGGATGTCTTTGACAAGCATACAGTGGGAAGACTTTTGGAATTTGCTCATGTCCCCGACAATCCATGCGCTACATTCATACGGCATGGGAGTGATGAGTGTATCGACACCATACTCATCGAGCAGGCGGTATTGGAGCACTTCAAATTGAAGGCGTCCTACCGCTGCAAACATCACCTCACCGGTATATTCGTAAGGGTAGAGAAGTTGGATCGCTCCTTCTTGAGAAAGCTGCCTTACTCCCTTATCGAAGGACTTTCTTTTACCAACATCTTTTACGGTGACCTTAGCAAAGATCTCCGGTTGGAACTGTGGCAGGGGTTTGAAGTTAAATCCACCGGTCATAGAGATCGAATCTCCGATATGAAATACACCGGGGTTAATAACCCCGATGACATCGCCGGCATAGGCGACATCAAGAGTTGTTCTTTCCCCAGAAAACATGCTATGGGGACGGGATAAACGGATCTCTTTGCCGAGCCTATGGTGTTTTACAACCAGGTCCTTTTCAAACCTTCCTGAGCAAAGGCGCATAAATGCCATACTATCGCGGTGCTTTTTATTCATGTTAGATTGGATTTTGAATACATATGCGCTAAAGGGAGTCGTGACTGGATCTATGGCAACATCGGTTCCATCAGAGCCATCGGCCATTCTAGCATGGGGTGAGGGGGCAAGATGTATAAATGCATCGAAGAAGGGTTCTATACCAAAGTTTGTAAGGGCAGAGGCAAAGAATACCGGGGTTATTTTCCCTGAAAGAAAGTCTTCTTCACTAAATGAGTTGCCTGCCATGGAAAGAAGGTTTAGCTCTTGCTCGACTTTTTCGAATTCTAAAGAGCCTATTTTTTCTAAAATTTTGGGGTTATCAAGAGTTGTTTTTTCGATGAGGGCTGGCTGCGCGCCACCGGTTGCCATCTTGGTAAAGAGAAGGCATTCATCACTCAATCTGTCGTATACGCCACAAAATTCTTTTCCTGATCCGATAGGCCAGTTGTAAGCAAAGCACTGGATTTGGAGGAGGGTCTCTAGCTCGTCCATAAGATCTAAGGGATCCCTACACGGCATATCCATCTTGTTGATAATTGTCAAAATAGGAATTTTCTTTAAGCGACATACTTCAAAGAGTTTTCTTGTTTGTTTTTCCACACCTTTTGCTGCATCGATCACCATGATAGCGCAATCAGCGGCAGTAAGTGTCCGGTAAGTATCTTCAGAGAAGTCTTCGTGACCTGGTGTGTCTAGAATGTTAATCACGACATCTTTATAGATGAACTGCATAGCAGATGCTGTGATCGATATTCCTCTTTCCTGTTCCATAGACATCCAATCGGAGGCCGCCATTTTGCGCCCTTTTCGGCCCCGAACCATACCGGCTGTGTGGATCATGCCGGAGTAAAGGAGGAGCTTTTCTGTAAGGGTAGTTTTCCCCGCATCAGGGTGGGAGATAATGGCAAAAGTTCTTCTTTTTGCAATCTCTTTAGCAAGGTCTGTCTCTGAAAGTGTTTGTTCCATGGGATATTTTAAGTCTTATGTTGGATTAGTGGGGTTAAAGCGTAGCACTCGGCAACGCTTTCTATAGATTTATAGTATAAAAGATAGGGGATAAGATCTCTAGATTTTTAGAAAAGAAGAGAAAAGCATCCATCGTAAGAACTCTTTTTCAGGATGCGATTGCTGTAAAATCAGTAAAATAATTTCTTGGAAAAATAAAGTGTCTATTCGAATAAAATTTTTAGATGTGAATATTAAGAGCAATAATAGCGGAGGTGAATTGCGGGACATTTCTCCCTGCAATAGTAAACCAAGAGCCTCCAATGATCCCTAGGTTTTTACTCCAGTTATATTCTAATGCAGGTGCTAAACTAAACTGCTCGAAAGAAGGTCTTTTAACAATAGCCTCCGTACCACTTTCATAAGTTCCTCTGTATCCTGAAAATCTGCTTTTATTGCCATGGGTGTAATAAAAGTCACAAGCTAAGGCCCATCTTTGGGTCAGATTGTATTGCAGGGATGCATCTACATACATTCCATTTCCTGGAAAAGCTTTTCCATGGGTATTGGGAGCTCCCCCATAGGTATTGATTCCTTTGACATGAACATCGGTGCCTATCCGGTAATTTAGGGCCAGGCGCCCTTCTACATAATGGATTCCATAAGCATGCCACAGTTTTGCAAATACCAGTGATGCCGAAGGTAGTAAGGATCCAAGACCTGTCGCATCCGTTCTGAGCTTACTAGCTTTTAGGTGTTGATACTTACCAAGTGGAATCCAAGCTCTAAATCCGAGTTTTACGCTGGGCCAAGAAACCTGAAGATTTGTAGTAAAAAGCTGGATGTTGAGTGACACGGGTAAATCGCCGATATCGCAAGTGTTTTGCCCCTTTGTTGAATTATAGATAAACTGGGGGCTTACTTGGATATCAAGCCTTTTAGTAAGCCCAAATTTCGTCTGTATTTGCAGGACTGTGCGATAAAAATTAGGAGCGGATCTATATTGCCAATGCTTATCATATCCGCCTCCGAGTACAAAGAAGTATACATAGGGTTGGATGTTATAATTGCCGGGTTTTACCGTTTGTCCAGAAGGGGCAAGTAGCGGTCCTGTAAACCAAGGTTGAGGAGCATCTTTCGGAAATTCCGAATAGCGGGTAAGCTCCTCATCTGCAATTAGAGGAAGTGCTACTAGAGAAATTGCGCTTGCCGAGAGAAGTGAGCGTAGGAATTTGCAGGCCATAACTACCGTTTATTGGATAAATGTTAGTTATAGCGGCTCACTTGATTAAGACTCAAATCCAATAGCAATAACTTGGATTTTTTTTGTCTTAGAGGTTAGGAGGGGTGTTTTTTTTGTTTGCAGCCTTTTCTTTTTTGGTAAGGATTTTCATACCGGGTTTTACATAGCTATAAAATCTGCTTGCGTACTCTTCTTTAGACGCTTTTCTCGCTTTCTTTTTTCTTGATTGAACAGCGCTTTTTGCCATAGGGACTCCTCATGTTTACCCTCAGTATACCTTTTAAATCTATTTAAAGCATTATAGTAATTATTTAATTTTAAAGGAGTCCTGTGTTTTTCGATTTTTCTAATGATATTGTCATTTCAAATAACTTTTCGATTCCCCCCAAGCCGTCTTTAGTCTTCGGGGGATGTGAGGATGGGTATTAGGGCGTAGAAATAATTATAAAAATATTAATAGTTTTAGCAATTTTTTTATTATAGTTAAGTTGAGTATAAGTCATATACGTGTTAAAATTTAACTATTTAAATGTTAATTCGCAATTAAACTGAGAGACTCCGGAGTTTATGGCGACATCAAGCATTCCTCTACATAGACCACCCCTTTCTTCTATACACATAGAGGGGGATAAGGCTCATTCTCTTCTTGGAAGGGAAATCTCGTTGTCTTTCGGTGGAGCGGATCATAAAGCAAAGCAGATGATCACAACTGTCGGTGAGATCTATCAAAGATGTCAAAAGGCCTTATCTGATGAGTTTGGTCCCACAAGACTTATTATCAGAGGAAGCTCTGTTGCGCACCTTTTTTCTAATGAACCCTTTAGTGATATTGATATCCACGCCACAATTGACGTAACGCATTTACCCGCTGGACAACGAGTCGGAAAGGGGTATGCTTTTAAATGGGCAGTGCTAAAAGGGATTTCCGAAATCATAGCAGAGAGATTCCCCCCAAGTCCGGGCGGAAGCAAAGTCTCTATCCCTTCTTCAGATATCCTATTTGAAGAAGAGAATACCCCATTGTGCTCAAGCGGGGCTCCCTATAATGTCCATACGATCCGTCTTCCAGGCAACATCCCTGTAGAGTTTACTCTATTTAATATCGTAAATCCCGTTAAGGAATCGGTCAGAAATTACGATTTCAATTCTGGCTCTTTAGAGCTATGTATCGAAGACAGTGGAGAGATCACAATCCATTCGAGTAGACCGGATATAGGTGTAATGATTGATGAGGTCACACGTAAAGAGCTTACTTGTGTAGCCGCAGACGGTATTACAAGAAAAGGGATTTGCAGATATTTGTCCAAGCTTGCCCTTTCAGGTTATTGTGATAAAGATAAAGAGTTGCTTCATGCGATGCTTGAAGGTGTAAAAAGCCGTGATAAGGGGAAGCGTGAGGATAAAATTCTAGCTACAGAGATTGTTGAAGAGATCATAGACTATTTTCAGGAAAAAGGGGCGAGTCCTACAGCAGCTTGGCTCTCTCTTTGGCTTCTACCTACTGATAATCCTTTTCTTAAAGTCGTTATTGCTGAGGCCAAGGGAAAATTAAAATTCTCTCTCTTAACAGATCCAGTCCCAGAGCGACAGGCTCTAGCTACTCTTGTGCAAATGGGAAAAAAAGCTGAATGCTGCTGGTATTTGTTAATGCAAGCAAAAAGCGCTCGCAAGGTGCTCCATAGGGGAGAAGAGTCTTTGCAGCTAGAGATCCCAGCCTATCCTATGTTTACAAATACTCCTACAGATTCATCGGTATTTGTAATTGTACCCATTGCGGGACTTAAGAAATTTTCTGAAAGCAGTATTCCTCAAGGGTTTCTCAATCTTTTGCAAGAAGGTAGGCCTGAAGTGCAGGTACAAGGAGCAGAGACAAAAGCTTTGCTTCAAAGGCTCTGTAAAGATGTTCTAACAAAACCTTCTTTATATCCTGCTCTAGCAGCTGTAATCGATCGATTTAACATTAAGCCCGGAGCAGATTTCTCAAAACTTTTCATCGAATGGGTAGAGGGATTATCGGATGCTGAAATGCAGAAGATTCCTCTGCGGGCGCTCGTAAGCGCCCTTGAAAACATAAAAGAAGGTCAGGACATAAAGCTAAGTACCATCCTTTCCCTTCTTAAGAGGCTGCATCATCTCGTGGGTAAGGAAGGGCTTTGCTCTTTTGATTCTGCTTCTTTGCAAAAAAATATCACCTTTTATACACACATCTTTTTTTCTAAAAGAGCCCAATTTGGAGCTGTATCTCCAGGAGATGAAGCGATCATGCTCGATTTTGCAAAGGCACATGTTGAGGAGCTTTGCAAAAAAGATAAACTACAGGCCTATAAAGAAAGTGGAGAGAGAGTGCTTTGTGAACGAATTCTTAGTATCTTTTATTATTTATATATAAATAAGCATGTTACGAAATCTGCAGGGATTCTCTGTGCAAGATTGTGTTTAGAACTGGGGTATCCACAAAAGAGCATGCACCTTCTTAAAACACTGATAAAAAATGAAGAGTCCTTGGATGATGGAGAAATTCATCCTCTTTTTGAGAATTTAGCAGAATCATCTCCATTCGAATACGCTACATTCCTCAAAGAAAACGCTTCAGTCATCAAACAAAAAATGGCCGCCTTTTCACTCCTTATCGAGCCCTTTTTTGAAAAACTTATGGTCAGGGAGTTGTCACCGGTACCTACAGCTTTATTTGTCGATCTGATAGATATCTTTTATGGGGAAGAAGAAAGACAGAAGATCACAAAGACCCTTTTCATGGGCGCAGCTCATGGAAAGGGGCAGTCAATTGCCTTTTTAGAAGAAATTTGTAAGCGCAGCTGTCTTTCATGCCGTAGTTTTAATTGGTTAGAAGAGATGGATAAAGACCAGCTTCAATTTCTCACCCGGCAGTCTGGATTTGATCTTTCTTTTGCAACCGATCCTGAGTTTACTATGGCTATTATCACCCAAGCGGCTCTTGTGAAAAATATTGATCTTGTTTCCTCTGGATCCTTACATCTTGCAAGGACCGACAAAGAGAAATGCTTACTTTCCCTTGAGGCTCTTAATAGTTTGCGCCAAGATGCTGCAGATCTTAGTACTTTACCTGCATCTCTTAAGACACTTGTTCAACTGCTAGAAAGTCATCCGGGTCTTATTATTTCAAACGATAGATGTAGACTTCTTATCGAATCCGGGCTTGCAGATTTATCGATCTATCTTACACAAAGGCAAGGGACGGGAAAGTCCGCTCTTGATAGGGAGCTGCTCCCTACCTTGCAAAAGCTGCATAATCAGGCAGCTCTTTATACCATAGAAAATCCCTGCTGGCCACAGCTTTGGAGGTTACTTGAGGACTCGGGTAGGAGCCGCGCGATTGCAGGCTGGGTTAACCCAGTAGACTTAGCAAAGACTTTGCCATCAATCGATCCGAAAGGGAATATCTTAGACCTTATAAACTCTTTTGTCCTAGATGGTCCTTTTGTCTATGAATTCCTGCGGCAAATAAGTAGCCTTCCTGCAGAAAGGCACCAAGCTTTGGCTCCCTTAGTTCAACTCCTTCTTAAAAATGGGAGGGATTTATTTTTAGCAAAAGCTCCCATAGGACCTCTACCTGAGGCAGGGGCTCTTGTAGCTTTTGTGGGCAATATCCTTCAGTTTAACTACAGAGCTGAAGAGGCTAGTGTGAGAAATATTGATTGTAACCTCGATATTTGCTCCTTAGCCGCAGCTTACGGTGATAAAGGAAATGAGATAAGGGTGTTGGAATATCTAGGGGCCTTATATAAGACAGATAATAAGGATTTACAAGCGCGCCTTAAAATGATCGCGCAACCTCAGAAAATCCTATTTTTTCTCGCTCAGCGGGCCATGGAAAGGAAGGATCTTTCTACCCTTATCAATATTAAAGCTTCCTATAGAGAGTGGGGAGTAAAAAAACTCCCAAGTGAATGTTTTTCTTTTGAAGAAATAGATTCTCTATACAAAAGTTGGCAGAGGTTTTTAGGCGAGATTTTTTCAGATCCAGTAGCCAATAAGGCCTTTGATTCTCAATCTATGCAGCTCCAAGTGTTAGAGTTCTATACCTTGTTTTTAGCAGACATTTTGGAAGACTGTTCTTCTTCTCCTATAGGTGTTAAAATAAAAGAAGCTAACTTCCAGAGTATCCTTGAACTCATCGATTTTTTAAGACGGAAGAAAATGATTCGGTCAGTTTCTTGTTTTCGCCCTTTGGTCGATCAAGCAAAGAGTTTAAAGCCGGATCAACAGGTGCTTTTTGCTACTCGCTTTATCTATACGGCCACAGCAATACTTGAGATGCAAAAACAACAACCGATCCAAGGGGAAGAACTGGCCCGGCACTCTTACTTTCTCTTGTTTTGGACTTACCAATTGATGGCTCTTGTAGAACCCTCTGGAGAAAGAGTGATTTCTCGAGATGCAATTATGGATCTTCTAGAAAAAGCACATCGTCTCTACCCCTATTTCCAAGCATCAACAACCGATTTAGGCTATTGCGCTATTTTTATTGCTTTTTTTGAAGGATCCCTTAGTAAGAGGGAAATGGCTACCTATCATTCTTCTTGGATGCAAAGCATCCTATCAAGAAAAGCAGAGGTCCACTTTATTGAAGTGAGCGAGTGGGTAGCTCTCACATGTAGGCTTAACCCTATGTTTGCAAAGGTTGTGTCTTTATCGGGAAATGATATGAACTGGTTTAAGGACAAGCAGATCATTACGGAAGAGTATTTTTCTGACCCCGATGTAGTTAAAAATTTTATAGAGATGATCGATCTGATAATCACGAGATTTTTGGGGCGTCTGGATCTCATAGAAGCAACAGATGATATTTTAAAAGTCAGTGCTGGAGACTTGCTTTCTCTTTATTCACATCAATTAGCACAGGGGATGCTTACTATAAAATCTAAGAAGAGACTGGGATCTGAAGTAATAAGGTTAAGCAAGCTCTATGTAGATACAGTTATAAGATATTTACAGGCTCCTAAATCCCGCCGGACGTATTCTTACATTGCGATTCTGTTAGGACAGATAGCTGAAATAAGTGGTCGAAAAATAGTTTTTCCTCCGCACTCAGGATTGACACTAGATGACTATGCAACCAGTCTACATTTGATCGCTCGAAAAATGCTCTTATTAACAAAAGTAGAATATGCTGCCTTAGGTAGCTTACCTCAGACTATAAAAAACCTTTATGAAAATGAAAAAAGGACAATCCAAACGGTTTTGTCAACCTCTCAGATTGCAGAGGTAGAGTTTGCCATTTATCAGTTATATCAATCAGACGCTATGGCTGGAGCTGGAGGCGCTGCCAGCAGCGCTCACAAGCACTAGAGAATTGAGCTTCTACAAGCTGAAAAAAATCGCTATAAAGAGCTCTTTTGCTCAGGAGGAAAGATCCTCCTCTACTCAAAAGATCTATGCAAAGGCATTTTCTAACGGATTCTGGATAGTCGTCTGGCAATCTTATAATCAAAACTAAACTAGGAACAGGGATTTATTATACAATCAATTTTATTTGAAATTAAATATATTATTATGTATACTAGCGTAATATAGATTGAAATATTATCATTTTTAATTAAGTTTAATGGGGGGTTTTATGGCTGCAAGTACTGTATCTTGCGCGGCAGGTAGTGTAGTTAGCTCTATAGCACTGGAGCCAAGATCCTCATCTACAAAGATGTATGTTGGAAATGACACAGTCTTCGAAGTATTTAAAGCCGCTATTGCCAGGATTCCCCCTTTAAGAGAAAAAGTGGAAGTGCTATTTGACCCACTAACTACTGAAATGAGAAGTCATGCAGTGTTTGGTAGGGATTTGCGGGTAACGCTTCTTGACGGCTCTCAGCTTATTCCTTATCCGTTAAAGCAAGAGATCATAAAAGAAAGAATGCAAAGTTGGTTTCCCGTTCGAGAACTGATGGGTGATGTGTCTTTAACAACGGGATTTGGATTCGATGCTGAATTCGAAGGTAAAGCGCTTCAAGCTGCAACAGCAGAAGAGATCCCCCATATACAGGGACAGACAACGATCGAGGGGGGCAACTGCTTTGTCTTCCAGGGGCCAGATGGGAGGCCAAAAGCAATTATTGGGATTAACAGTTTGATCACTAGTCTCCTTTCCTTAGAAGAGCAGGGCTATTTTACTCGAAATAATGAAGCCCTTACGGCTAAAATAGCAACTATTGCATCGCCCTCTGATGAATTTCTTATTATGGCTAGAGACCGTCACTTATTTGAAGCCAAAGCGG
Organism: Chlamydiota bacterium; assembly: GCA_026398435.1. Lineage (GTDB taxonomy): Bacteria > Chlamydiota > Chlamydiia > Chlamydiales > Rhabdochlamydiaceae > VGMB01. The sequence continues at coordinate 17,482 of JAPLSW010000041.1, forward strand.
CTTTAGAAGACGATCTCAGAGAGTTTCAAGAAAAGAGCAAAACCGATCCTGCATATCGAGCAAGGCATGCTGAGGCCTATGAGACTCTCCGCGCTGAATATGGTCCAAGGTCTACGTATAAAGCCGCCTTAACGCGTCCTCTTTCAGCCGCTGATAGAGCCTCCTTTAATGGTCTTGCCAAAGAGCTTCAAGCTAAATGGGAAATGGGGAAAGAGCTGATCGCACATGAGCTAAAAATCCCTTTTGAAGAAGGAAAAGTAGATAAGTCTCTCGCTGTCATCTTTCAAAAAGATTTTCATATCGATTTAGAAATGTTTGTCAGCCAAGGAAAAGTATTCATAAACGATGAAACGCTTGTTCATGAGACATGTCTAGATACACGAGTTGCTCGATCTCACTCAGTTTTCCTAGAGCCATATACGAGTGCATCTGAAAAACGGCTTGCAACTTCAACTAGGATAAAAGAGCTAAATGCACGCATCCTAGCAGGGATTGGAGCCCAAGTCGCCTACGTCCCAGGAAGCTACCCTACAGAGGGAAGGGGTATGCCGGTAAACTTTATGAACGGGATACCTTTAGAGGAAGGGGGCAGGCCCTATTTTATCACGTTTGGAGCTAGCGATAGAAAAGGTATCACCGATTCCTTTCAGGAGAGCTTTGCTGATTCACTAACAAGGAAAGCGCCAGACCTTCAGGTGATTTTTCTTGATAATGTCTGTGAACTATTTGATAAGACTGGTGGCGGTTTGCATTGCATGACGTGGGAGAAACGGTAGTTTTTAAGGTTTTTAATCCAGGTTCCTTGCTACTTCCCTAAGTAGTAAAACAAGGTTGAGTTATCTATTCCTTTTTTTCTACTCAAGTAAAAAAAGATTGGTCTTTCCATCATTTAGATTCCTCTTTTAAGATGCGGATATTCCAGTCTTAAAAAGGTGCTTGGCTATGGTTTATAGATTTCTTACTGCAGCTATCTTTTCCTTATTACCCACGCTTTCTCTTCATGCACAGCCGGCATTTAAAGTCGTTGTATTAGGCTGTCATGGGGGACCTAAAGAAACCAATATCTCTGGGTATTTGATTGCCTCCCATGAGGGCAATGAGTTCATTGCCTTAGATGCAGGGTCCTTGCTTCACGGTATAGAGATCGCGAGCGCTAAAAATAGCTTTCAAGAGATCAAAATAAATCCAGATAGCGATCTAAACTTCGAAGTAGAGATTCTGCAAAACCATATTAAGGGATATCTGATTTCCCATGCTCATCTTGAGCATGTTTCAGGCCTTGTGATCTGTTCCGCTTTTGATAGTGAGAAGCCCATTTTTGGTATCGATTCTACCATTGATTATTTAAGAGATCATTTATTCAATTGGAAGATTTGGCCCAATTTCGGCTCTGAAGGAACAAAACCCTTACATCAATATCAGTATACGAGACTCACCATCGGAGAAAAAATCCCCCTTCCCGCTGGAAACATGACAGTCGAGCCTCATCTATTAAGTCATCACGGCAGCTACGAATGTACAGCCTTTATCGTAGGAGCCTCAGATTCCTATGTCGTTTATTTTGGAGATACATCACCCGATGCCCTTGAATCAGAAAAGAACATAGAAAAAGTATGGAGAAAAATAGCTCCTCTTATTCGTAAAAGTCAGCTCCGCGCTATATTTTTAGAATGCTCCTATTCAGACAAAACACCAGCCTGTGAGCTTTATGGGCACTTAAATCCTGAGTATATGATGGAGGAGCTGGAAAGGCTTGCCTTCCTTGTAGATCCCTCCCATCCCGAAACCGCCCTCCAAAACGTAAAAATCGTTGTAACCCACATCAAAGATTCTCATATTAAGGGCGTTTGCCCCAAAGACCTCATCCAAGAGGATTTGAAAAAACGCAATCAGTTTAACCTCGAATTTATCTTTCCTGAGCAAGGGCAGAAACTCGAGTTTTAACCTCCTCCTTCTCTATAAAAGCGACCTAAAATAGGTGGAAAATCAGCTTTTATCCGCGAGGTTTTTTTGGGATTTTTACGTAAGTCGGCAAGCGTCTTGAAAGAGCGAAATTGCAGATCTTGCGTAAATCTCTAGAGGCAAGTGGCTTGCGGCTGTGTTTTGCTTTATTTTTAATTTAAATAAATTAATTTAGTAGGTTAATAATATCTTAATCATCTTTTGTTATAATAGTGTTATAATTAATTACTAATAAATAATAAAGGGGATGTATGGATATCAATCTAAATGTAAAGACATTAATGGAAGCGGATTTTAATAGTACAGTTATATATAAAAAAAGCGATGGGAATTTAGGGACTTGTTCTAAGGGTTTTTTAGGGAAGCTCTGGCTTTGCTTGACGGGTAACGCGGCAAATGCGAAATGTGATATAGTCGCTACTGCTATTAATAACTTAGTAAAAACTAAAGGATTAGAGTTGGGAGAAAGGGATAAGCCTAATCTTAGAGCTAAACTCGTGGAGTTAAACGAACATTTTGAGAACAAAATTGGCCAGAGGGGAGATACAGCAGTAAGAACAATACGCGAGGCTATCGGTTCCTTGAGGAGTTCCAGTCAAGGATCTCCTAGTGAGGTTCAACAAGTCGTAGTGCCTAATCAAGGTGGAGCACCGCAACAAATGATGACTCGACAAGAGGTTCTAAGGCTACGTAGAAACATTGCCAGTACACCTTTAACGGCAGCTTATCAACCTCCTGTCACACAAGCAGAAGGGCCTGTAACAGCTCCAGCTCAGCCACCAATGCCTACTGGAAAACAAATTTCTGCAGCGCCTCTACCAGTTCCTCCGGCATTTTGTGGCACTCCAGAAGAGAGGGCGAGGGCCCAAGGGCTTGCTCGAGTTCTAGGTTTGAGCAGTGAATCTATTGATGAGACTGCTGAAAGAACAACGATAGAACGTGTAGACGTGCCGGTGGATCTACGAGATAGTGCTCCAAGTGAAGCTGTTTTTGGGCAGCCTAAATATACAGGAAGAACAGTGGCAGGAGGAATTGTGGTACGACACAACTTCAACCCAATGGCTGGAGTACTAGCTCAACGTGCTAGGGTAATGGGTAAGCACTAAAAGTGGTTTTAACTTAAACATCACCGCTAACAAGATCCCTTCAAGGCTTTTGTTAGCGGATTTTTTTTTCAAAAATCTTACCTTTAGAAAATCAAGATAGCATCAGACACAGCTTCCACATACTTCACCTTCTAAAATCTTCCCATGAGGTTCGTTCATAACAGAACCCTCTACTAACATAGTAGAAGATCCCCCTCCATCTAGATTTAACGCCTCAGTGCACCCTAGGTCCAACATAAGGTAGGCGAGCTCCTTTATCGTCATCCCCCCAAAAAGACCGGTAAAGCCGGAATCCACGACCGCAAACACTCTATTTTCATTATTTCGCTAAAAGGACTATTTAGCTCTTAGTAGGACCATCATATCCTCTCTGATGGGTTAGTAGAGAGGTCTTAAAACCCTTGTTTTTGATGTGTGGAGGTCCTGTTCATTTCTTATGGTTAGATGGAAGTGTCTTTTTTAAATATTTTGAGGAGGATTTCTTTTTATTTGATCGATCTGTTTTTTTGCGTTCTTAATTAATTTTTTACATTATTTCTGTATAATTAGCTTTAATAAATCATTAAAATAATACGAGGTTTTTATGTCGATAAGTCCAGTAAATCGAAAGTATGTTGAAAATATATCTCACTGTCGAGCAGAAGATCTGCCGCTTGTTGATGCTTATGCGTTTTACGAGGCTTTAGATTCTGAATTTGAGATGTCAAAAGCAGGGGAATCTCTGGCAAGTCTTGCATACCAAAAATTATATATAGAGACCAATAGAACATGTCCTGGGATCGGCATAGAATCTTTAAAATCTAGACTTATTGAAGCTAATTCTAGGGCTTGTGAACTTAGGATCGATTGTGGAACCGAGCTTCCCCCTGATCGTAGTGACTATAAAATTTCAGGTGAAGACCAAGTTAAAATTTATGATTACGTGAAACATTTTGTCCAGCAATATAAGGAATAAGATCGAAGGGATTTTCCCTTCGATCTTTTTTACCCAAAAATATTCCGTTAGAAAATCAAGATAGCATCAGACACGGCTTCCACATACTTCCCATCTTCTAAAATCTTCCCATGAGGTTCGTTTACAACCGATCCTTCTATTACCATAGTGGAAGATCCTCCTCCATCGAGATTTAATGCTTCAATGCACCCTAGGTCCAGCATGAGGTAGGCCAGCTCCTTTATAGTCATCCCTCCAAAAAAACCGGTAAAGCCGGAATCCACGACCGCAAATACCCAATCACCATCATCTTTGATACCAATAGCCGTTCTTGGATGCTTTCTGAGAAGAAAGGATTCTAGTGTCAGCTCGGAGCTAAAATCTTCAATAACTTTCCCATTGCGTATGAGAACAGGAGTTCCTGAAGCAATGTAGGGGAGGTCTCTCCACTGTTCTGGAGTAGTATAGGGAGGGATCGAAGCGGGGATGACCTCTATTAGTGTATTTTCTGGACAGTCTTTTAGAGAATAATTGGTGAGTATCTGGTCGATGACGACTGTTTGGCTCGTAGTAGACCAACCTATAGCTCCTCTTGGTTTGGTAGGGATTCCAAACCACTCATTTTCGATTTTTAAGGCGCCGGAAGGCGTTCCATCGAGCTTCCAAAAACCACCGTTAATGCCGGCGCCGGCTGAGTGAGCAGTTGCAAGTATTACAACGGTTTCTCGGGAGATTTCTGCGCCTATTGCTCTTACAGGTAGGATCAGATGCTCCTTGGGATTTACGAGTAAAATATGAACTGTTGTAAAGGAGTCGTAAAGAAATTTCTCGTAATAAAATCCTCTGGCAAGGGAGGGAATGCAAAGGAATAGGAAAAATATAGTGGAAGGGAATTTTTTAAACATGGAGCTCTAGGTGCTAATTTTGTAATAAGTTCCTCTTGATAGATGCCGGGTGGCTCTGGAAAATCGATCGAGAAAAACAATAGTTCCTAGGTTCAAATCCAGCAATCAATTTGAGCCTTGAGTTTGCAATAGATGGCCCTTTGAAAAAAAATCCATCTAAGGTATATAATCCACATTCCGGTTTTACCTATTTTTAGAGGGGATAAAAATGAGTACTTCAGAGATTCTAAATACACAAAATACTACGGCACAGGAAAAACCACTGCCTGACCTTCTTCGCTCTATTCAAAGCAAAATTATCGGGCAACATGATCTTATAGAATACATGCTTGTGGGTCTTTTAGCAGATGGACATATCTTGCTGGAAGGGATGCCGGGTCTTGCTAAAACTCGCGCTGCAAAGGCTATTGCTGATGGGGTAGAGGGGGACTTTCATAGGATCCAGTTTACGCCTGATTTGCTCCCTTCAGATCTGATCGGTACCGAAATTTACATCCATGAAAAAAGTGATTTTATCTTCCGTAAGGGTCCTCTGTTTAACAATATTTTATTGGCCGATGAAATCAATAGGGCTCCGGCAAAGGTCCAGTCGGCACTACTTGAAGCCATGGAAGAAAAGCAGGTGACTGTCGGCCATAAGACCTATCCTCTTCCTGATTTATATATGGTAATTGCAACGCAGAATCCTATCGAGCAAGAAGGGACATATAACCTTCCCGAAGCGCAGCTCGATCGGTTTATGCTCCACTTGGAAGTAGACTACCCAAATCATGCTGAAGAGCTTCAGATTTTAGCTCTAGATGAAAATAGATCCTTAGGGGAAGAAGCTGCCCCTCTTGTTGTGACAAGCAAGGAGCAGGTGTTTGCAGCGCGCAGGGCGGCCTCAGCCATGTATATCTCAGATAATCTAAAGAGCTATGTTGTATCACTTGTTGCAGCGACTAGAACCCCTGAAAAATATGACCAGAAACTGGGTAAATGGATCGCTCATGGCGCCTCACCTAGAGCCACCATTGCTTTGGTGCGCTCTGCTAAGGCCCTAGCATGGCTTAGGGGAGATGAATATGTAACCCCGCAGCACATTCACCATCTTGCAGGGCCTGTACTGAGACACCGTATTGCAGCTTCCTTTACTGCCGAAGCAGAGGGTGTAACACGTAGTGAGATTATCAAAAGACTCTTGGAAGTTGTGGCGATCCCGTGAGGTACATATGCTATACCCAGAGTTAGATGATCTTATTGCGTTAAAGAAACAAAATTCTAGCTTTTCTAGAGTTTCTAGGCGTTCTGTCATGTCTATGGCCTCTGGCAATCACCAGTCCCCCTTTCGGGGACAGGGGCTGGAGTTTGATTCTGTTAGGGAATATGTCCCGGGAAGTGATGACATACGGACCATAGACTGGAAAGTCACAGCCAGAATGGGCTCGCCTCACGTAAAACTCTTTAGACAGGACCGTGAGCGCCATACAATCATCTGTGTCGATAGAAATACTTCAATGCAATTTGGAACGAAGAATACGTTCAAATCGGTCCAAGCAGCGCGCATCGCCTCCCTTCTTGGCTGGCATGCCCTTGGAGAGCAGGATAGAGTCAGCTCGTTGCTTTTTGGCGATGTGCCAGGCGGAGTGCAGTTTTTTCCTCCGAAGAGGACTAGGTCCTCCGGTCTTATGGAGAAACACAGCTGGTTTCTACAAGCTGCGCCCTAGAGCATCTTGCTAAAAATGCTCATACGGGTTCATTGGTCTACTTTATAAGTGATTTTATGGATCTAGATGGGGCTGTAGATGAGGCGACTCTTCATAGGTTAAATAAAAGATGTGATGTTATTTTTATCGCGGTTAACGACCTGGCGGATAAATCGATTGAGGCTTTGGGAAAGATCGGATTTTCCGGTAGCAATGGAGAAAAATGCTGCATTGATACCGAGAGTTCTTCGGGAAGAAAAGCTTATGAGGAGATGTGGAAGGAAAATAGACGGCAGCTTCATGAGCTTACTTCCAAAGCTAAAATTCCCCTCATTGAGCTTACTACGCAGTCAGACATTCAGAAAGAGCTGCCCTTAGCATTGAAAATTTTAGGGAAAAAATGAACACACTTCTTGATCAGCTGAATGATATCGACGGGTTAGATCCTATAAGCCCATGGCCTTTGGGCCTCGGGTGGTGGATCGTCATTGGCTTTGCCGTAGTGTTATTTGCTCTGGCTATTTTCTTTGGGCTCCGCCGCGTGGCATTTAAGCGGAGCTGGAAAAATGACACTCTGAAAAAATTGGCAGAGCTCGAAAAAAACCTCTCCGAGGCGACCGCTAAAGAAACCGTAATTGCTCTTTCAGAATATCTGCGGCGTATTACCCTTGTTCGTTTTCCAAGGGAAGAGGTAGCGGGACTGACAGGCCAGCCGTGGCTTTGCTGGCTTACAAAGCATGATCCTAAGGAGTTCGACTGGCAGGCAAAGGGATCGATTATCATCGATCTTCCCTATGCGCCGCCTGGAATGCAAAGGACACTCTCTGCAGGGCAAATTCAAGAGTTACTGCAGGCCGCAAAAAATTGGGTGGTGTAGATGTTTCATTTTTACTTCCCCTGGGCCGCTCTTCTTCTCCCTTTACCCTTCCTTGTACGGTGGCTTTTTCCTGTCTCACTGAAAGAGGAAGACGCAGAGGCCCCTGAAATCCGTTTTCCAGGTCTTGATCGGCTAAAGAAAGCTTTTCCTAAGAAGTCCTCTTTCTCAAAGCCTAAAGCCGTATTCTTTTGGCCCCTTTTTTGTATTTGGTCATTACTCGTGGTCACTCTTATGCAACCAGAAAAAGTCGATCAGCATAGGCATGAGATTAGCAATGGGTATGATCTGATGCTCGGTGTCGATATTTCCGGTTCTATGCAGGCACTGGATTTTTCGACAGTATCTAAAGTTGTAAGCCGTCTTGATGTCACAAAGGACGTGGTCGGAAAATTTGTTCAAGGTAGGCAGGGGGATAGAGTCGGTCTTATCGTTTTTGGTGAGCATGCATATCTTCACGTGCCGCTCACTCTTGACACCCTATCTATTGCCAAGATGTTAAATGATACAGTGTCTGGAATGGCGGGGAATGCTACCGCCCTGGGTGATGCCATAGGTCTGAGTGTAAGAACGCTAAAAAGCCGCCCTGAAGGCTCGCGAGTGCTTATCCTGCTGACAGATGGAGAGGATAATGCAAGCCGGATTCCGCCTCTTGAAGCCGCAAAGATTGCTAAACAGTATAATATTCGGATCTATACGGTCGGGATCGGTAAAAATGGTCCTGTTCCCTTTCCTAATGGATACGGGGGATATGGGATGGTGGAAGCGCCACTCGATGAAAAGACCCTTAAGGCTGTCGCAGAAATTACTGGGGGAAGCTATTTTCGGGCGACAGATGAAAACACCCTTGCATCGATTTATGAAACAATTGATACCCTGGAAAAAACCGAAGCTAATGAGACGGTGTTTTATCTGCGCTCTCCCTTTTATTACTATCCGCTCGGGCTTGCTATGGTTCTTTTGCTTTTCTTGAGTTTGTACCAAATCTATAGGAGGCCGTCGGTTGTTTAGTGAATTCCATTTTGCCCATCCCTTATGGTTATTTGGAGTGGGCCTCATCCCTTTGGTATGGGCTTTATTTTTCTTATCTAACCGGGCCACTCAGCCTATTCACCGGTTAGAGAATTTTATAGACAGCCACCTTCTTCCCTATCTGCTAGTAAATAAATCAAACCAAAGTCGCCTTTTTACAAAGGGTCTTGTGATATGGACTCTAGTTTGGTCTTGTATGACTTTGGGCCTTGCAGGCCCCAGGTGGAGCTTTAGAGAAGTAGAAGTGTTTTCTAAGCAACAGCATCTTGTTATTTTGCTCGATCTGTCTTTATCGATGAATGCTGCTGATGTAAAGCCTTCAAGGCTTGCCAGAGCAAAGCAAAAGATAGAGGATATCCTGAGCTCGCCCAATACTGTGAAAATTGGCCTTATTGCCTATGCAGCAGATCCCCATATGATCACTCCGATAACCGATGATAAAGAAACAATCCGCCATCTTTTACCTTCATTAGACACAAGCCTTGTGTATGTGCAGGGGAGCCGTTTATCTCCCGCATTAGACATGGCAGGCGCCATGCTTGATGTGGAACCCGGAACCTGCAAATCTATTGTTATCTTAAGTGATGGGGGATTTGAAGATGCAGGTGCTATCAGCAAAGCAAAAGAGATCGGTAAGAAGGGGATTGTGATCCATACGATGGGAGTAGGTACTGAAGGAGGTGCTCCGATTGTCGATCACGAAGGAAGGAATAAGAAAAAAAATGGGGTAGCTGTGATCTCTAAACTTGATAAAACTCGTTTTCAAGAGATCAGCAGCGCCGGAAATGGCCGCTGGCTGCAAGCAGAGTATTCTTATCATGATGAAAATGCGATTTTCCAGGACCTGGAAAAAAGGGTAAATGAAGAGATTGCAACAAGTAAAAAAAACAGGTTTTGGCAGGAGCATTTTTATCTGTGTATCATTCCTATTTTGCCGATTTTTTTACTTTGGTTTAGAAGGGGGAAAATCCTTGTCTTTCTTCCCTTTCTTTTTTCTTTTTCGTTAAACGCGACTGAAATTCATTTTAAAAATCCAGAGCAGCTCGGGCAGGAGTCATTTGCTAAGGGAGATTATGAAAAGGCAGCTGAGGAATTTGAGGATCCTTATAGGAAAGGGGTTGCTTATTACAACGCGGGCAAATTCTCTGAAGCTGAAACAATGTTTAAAGCCTCTTCTCGCCAAAGCGTAGCGCTTTCTGCGGTATATAATCTGGGAAACTCCCTTGCAAAGCAGCAGAAGTTAAAAGAGGCCATTTCCGCTTATGAAGATGTCTTAGAGCAGTGTCCAGAAGATAGTAAAACAAGGCAGAATCTCGACGTTGTGAAAAAAATGCTAGCAGAGCAGAAAGACGAGCAGAAATCTCAAGGCTCTGATGGAGATAAAAATAAAGAAGGTCAGGAAGATTCCCAAGATCCGAACCCAAAAGATTCCGACGACAAATCCCAAGATGCAGAAGGAAAAGACACCCAAGATAGTTCTGAAGAAAATAAAGAAAAGCCATTCCAAGATAGCGATAAGCCAGAGGGGGATGAAGGGGAAGAGGAAAATCCACCAGCTTCTCAAGCGGAAGAAAAAACTGATGGATCAGACCCGGAAGAAGATAAAGAAGAGGAAAAAAGCCCGGCAGAAATCCAAAATATACAGTCCGAGGAAGAAGCCGAGCAGTGGCTCAATCGGATGGAGAGCGACCCTAAAGCTTTTATGAAAAATAAGTTCTATATTGAATCGAAAAAAAATGCAGTAAAAGAAGGGGTCGATCCATGGTAATGCGCCGGCTGATTGTATTTTTACTCATTCCTTTTTTTGCTTTTTCAGGAGAGTTTGAAGCAAGTGTTAACAAAAATGCTGCGTCTTTAAATGAAGCCATTACCCTAACTCTGACTTTAAAAGACGCCTCTGCAAGTAGCAATCCTTCCCTATCCTCATTAACACACGCCTTTTTTATCCACTCGGAGCAGCAATTTGCAAGCACGCAAATCATCAATGGGCGAGTATCTTATACCATGGCGTGGAAGATTACTCTTTCTCCCAAAAAAGAGGGGCAGCTGGTAATACCTTCGATTTCGATAGACACAACTGAAGGAATATTCTCCACAGAGGCAATTATTGTTGAGGTCGTAAAGGGATCATCTACAGCTCCTACAACAAATGAGATGATAGTTGTTACAACGCTCAGTGAGAAAAATCCCTATAAAAATGAGCCGGTATTTTATACAGTAAAACTCATTTCTAGGATTGATCTTGCTAATGTATGGATGGAGAAATTTACCCTCGATAATGCCATTGTGGAGCTTACCTCTGATCCAAAGACCTATAGGAGCCTCATCGAAGGGGTCGCTCATGGCATAGTAGAGTGGATTTATGTGATTACCCCCTTAAAGGCAGGAGACTTGAACATCCCCTCCTTTACTGTAAAAGGCAAGGCTCTTTCTAAAGGAAGGTCTAGTGATCCTTCAGATCATCCCTTTGGTTCCTTTTTTAATATGTCAGGACTCGATCTGATGCAGCCTTTTTCTCTGCCTACAGAAGAAAAGCTATTAGAGATAAAGGCCCCTCCATCCGGTATCAATCCTTGGCTTCCCGCAAAATCCTTAAAAATTGAAGAAGTGTGTGACACTTCAGAGTCTCTTCGGGTCGGAGAGCCAATCACAAGGAGCTTTACCATCCGTGCAGAGGGTCTTGCTTCAAGTCAGCTCCCTCATGTCAGTGAAGCCCANNNAAGAGAGTGGTCATAGTTATAAAATATATGCGGATAAACCGGAATCTGGCGATGAGATAAATGGGGAGAGTCTTTTTAGTTTTAGAAAAGAGCAGTATACTCTAATCCCTGAGCAAGAGGGGGATCTGGTACTACCAGAAATTGCGATTGCCTTCTGGGATGTGACTAAAAAGGAAAAGGTATGGGCTAAAGTGCCCTCTAGAACCCTTCATGTTTTACCCTCAGCCGTTCAGAAGATAAATGAAGGGCCGGATGCAGAAAAGGAAATATCTGCCTTGCCCCTAATGCAGCAAGAGATCCGGCCAAAAAGCATTTTGATGATAGGTGTAGTTGTAGGGCTTTTACTTTTGCTCTTAGTCGCTCTTTTTTGGGGGATTGCTCTTCAGAAAAAACTGAGGCGAATGACCCTTGCGCCCGTTGAAAAAAGGCAAGTAAAAAAAGAGAAAGATCCTTTAATCAAACCTTATTTTCTAAAGGTTTTTTCAAACCTTAAGCTATCTCGTTTTAGGAAGAAAAAACCCAAAAAAGATAAAAAGGAAAAGCTGCCAGATCTTAACCCAACATGAGGGTAATGCCAATTGTCGCCTTTTAATGTTTAATACTTAGAGGACCAGATCCAAAATACGTAATCATTAAACAAGCACCTGCCATCGAAAGATTTTTCATAAAGCAGTATTGGTGCATAAGTGATGAGAAGGGATCAGTACCTGTCCAGTATTGATGCATGATAAAGGTCACTGGGGCTAGGAAAATAATTAAGATCCATGCTCCGATGCGAGCCTTATAACCAAGTAATATACTCACTCCACCGACCAGTGCTATGATTCCGGATAGTGGAACTAGCAGGGAGGCCATAGGTACATTCATAGCTGTGGCATGTGCAATAGCAGTACCTGAGAAATGGCAAATTCCTCGGATGATAAAAATAGAGGAGAAAGAACGAATTTCATAGAAGCCTCTTATTGAAGTGTATAATTCGCTTTATAAGGGAATTTGATTATTTTATTAAATGAAATTATTTTATTTTATGGAAAATAGCTGCTATCTACAATAAAATGACCTTTTAGAAATACTATGTTTCCAAGATGCCTCCTCAATAGCTATTCCAGCTCGAGCTTTTTCTGAAATTTTCATGATTTATTGCTGAGTGAATATTTTTTTATTGCAAGGTAATTGATTTTGTGTGACTTAATTAATCGATTGTTCAGACATCAAGAAGATAACCAGAAATAGCAAGATTTGCTGCTTAATGTATGGTATAAGCAAAAATATAGGGCATTTAAATGGCCCGCCTCGGAGGAACTATGAAAAAGACGCTTATCACTATATTGCGCAATCGCAACACTTCTGCTGAGCAATATCGGCAGGCGGCCGATCAGCTTGGCACGGTCTTAGCTGTGGAATGTGACAATCTCTTTCCTAAAGCTACAGTGTTTGTTGATACCCCTCTAGCAAGAGCTCACGGTGTATGCTATAAGCATGAATTTGTCTTAGTTCCTATATTAAGATCCGGTCTTGCTCTTTTGCCTCCATTTATGCGTTTCCATCCGGGAGCCGGAATAGGCTTTATTGGAGCTCGCCGGGATGAAAAAACTGCAATCCCTGAACTTTATTACTCAAACTTGCCTCCATTTAATCATGATAATCCCATCCTTCTATTAGATCCTATGATTGCTACTGGAGGAAGTGCGGCGCTAGCTGTGAAAGTTTTGAAGGAAGCCGGTGCAGTAGAAAAACAGATCACTTTGATTTCATTTATCGCTTCTCCGGACGGTATTGCGCGCTTCCAAAAAGAATGCCCGGAAGTGGGTTTAGTTATCGCGCAAGTCGATGAAGGACTTGATGAGCAAAAACGGATCATCCCCGGTCTTGGAGACTTTGGTGACCGATATTTTGGTACAAACGGTAAAATATAGCTTAGAAATAGCGGAGCCTTTCCAACTTCTTACTTACCTATTCGTTTTACGATTAAGGTACTTATTAAACCATTCCTTAGCAAGCCTTGCAACCTCTTCTAAGCAGCCCGGTTCTTCAAAAAGATGTGTGGCATTTTGGATAATTTCGAATTTTTTAAAGCAAGTTAAGTGCACGTAGGCTTCTTGATTCAATTCGATGACAGCAAAATCGTTTTCACCTACAATAAACAGAGTTGGTGCAGTTACTCGGTTTATGGTATCCATTGCTAGATCGGGACGTCCGCCTCGCGAAACAACAGCCTTAATTTCCCTGCCTAACTCCGAAGCCACTCGAAGAGCTGCTGCAGCTCCTGTGCTAGAACCAAAAATCCCTAGCTCGAGGTTTTGTGTATTGGGTTGTTTTTTTAACCATTGAATCACCATATTTAATCGATCGGTAAGAAGGTTGATATCAAACCTTGTTTGATAAATTTCGTCTTCTTGTTTTGAAAGCAGATCAATCAGCAGTGTTGCCAAACCCGCATTATTTAAAATATCGGCTACATAATTATTGCGAGGCGATAATCTGCTACTGCCACTGCCATGAGCAAAAAGTACGAGTCCTTGAGCAGACGGTGGAATTTTAAGCATCCCTTCTAAGATAACGTCTAAATGGGTTATGTGGACTAATTTTTCCATAATTTTTTTACACTTATTTTAAGAGTTCAAAATCTGAATTACTTCTTCGTCTTCCACTTGCTTAAACTCTTCATAGTAGGCACCCACGGCCCCAAGGAAATGATAATCATCAATTTCAATCCCTACAAAATCGTCAACCATGGCTTTTATCAAACCTGCTGTACTTTTAGGAGTAACAGGAACTGCGACCACAATTTTTTTAGGATGGAAATCCTTTAATTCTTTAATTCCCACTTGCATTGTAAGCCCAGTGGCCATTCCATCATCAACAAGGATGGCAATTTTGTTCTCTACAGAAATTCTCTTTCTTCCTCTTAAATACTTTTCTCTTTTTCTTTTTATTTCTTTTATTTGGTGTTCTTTTTCACTTTCAACCCACTTATTTCCTATAGAGAGTAACAGGTCTGGAGATGGTCCAACCATATGTCCGCTCTCAGATACGGCTGCAATCGCATACTCTGGTTGATGAGGATGTCCAATTTTATGTGCAAATAGGAGGTCAATCGGCGCATGTAAAAATTTAGAGATTTCTGCTGCAACAGGAACACCCCCGCGAGGAAGGGCATAGACTACAACATCCATATTCTTATATTTTTTTAATAGTTGACTAAGCTGGTTTCCGGCATCTTGGCGATTCTTAAAAAGCATAAGTTAATCTCTATTGCGTTGATTTATTCATCCTATAGGGCGGCATGGAGACCCCATTCTTAGGAAAGGGGAGGGAATGCATCTCCTCTTTAAATTAAGAATGATAAACTATTATTTGTCAGTCTTTTTACTTACCTCAACAATCGTGGCATCCATTTCCTTGAGATAAGCGTTATGAAGATAGAGGGGAGTTGTTATAACAGCGCCTTTAAATAGGATGATGGGATATCTGAGTTAGAGCTGATTTCACCTGTTTTACCTCTTCTTCAGTAGTCTTCCAAGAGGTGATAAAGCGAATTTCATTTTTTTCTTGGTTCCAGAGGTAGCAACTGATTTTTTCTTGGATGTGTGGTATCCAAGAAGGAGGGGCTGTGAAAAAAATCTGGTTAGTTTCAACAGAATGGCTCAATGAAAGATGGGGGATCTCTTTTATTAGAGCCGCAATTTCTTGCGCTTTTTGGTTTGCATGTTCAGCAAGGGTCTTCCAAAGTTGATGCTTAAAATAGGGGATGTATTGCGCTGAAAGGTAGCGCATTTTTGAGATAAGCCCTAAGTTTTGCTTATGTAAGTGGTCGGCGCCTTCTTGTAGAGCTTCATTAAAAATGAGCAATGACTCAGCAAACATAAGACCATTTTTTGTTCCTCCTAGAGATAAAATATCTAGGGAGGCTGCCTTTGCGATATCACTTAAACTAGCCTTTAAGGATACAGCTGCATTGTAAAGACGACTTCCATCCATATGGAGGAGAAGATTTTCCTGTTTGCAGAGCCTTGCTAATTCCTTTAGCTCTTCCAAGGTGTATACAGTTCCAACCTCAGTAGGCTGTGTAATGGAGAGCACTCGTGGAGATGTGGAATGTTTCCCAAAAGCTCTTTCTATTTTAAGTCTTTTAGAGATCCCTTCAGGGGTGATTTTTCCTTCATGATGCGGTACTTTTAAAAGCTTGCATCCAACAACGGCTTCAGCAGCTCCACTTTCTTGGTAGTGGAGATGCGCAATGTCGGTGCATATCACCGATTCGTGCCTTTTGCAGGCAAGCTTGAGGGCGAGTACATTGGCTCCCGTGCCATTTAGCATGAATAGGACTTTAGGTGAGGCCTTGAAGGATTGGGCTATGAGTGCTTCGGCTTGAGCTGTCCATGTATCAGACCCGTAGGATGGAGCATATCCTGAATTGGCCTCGGAGATTGCTTCCATGATAGAGGGATGAACGGGAGTAAAATTGTCACTGGCGAGGCAGATTTTTTCGTGTGTCATATTTTAGTCTATTTGGTGATGTTTCTTGCGATAGGCAATATAACATATAGGTTAAATAAAAAAAGGATCATCCTTTTTGTTGGCCTGAAAAACGTCATAACTTGTTGTAAGTGAATCGATAATAGGGCAACTATTCGGAATTTCCGAATAGTTGCCCTGGCTGTTGTGAAATGGAGGGAATTATTTTAGAGTTTTTGCGCAGAAAAAAGTGAGTGCTTCCGGCATCAATCGATTTTCGCCTATTTTTAAAAAAACAGATCATCCTCCCAGGAAATTCGGTTCCTCCGATAACAGTTGTCACAAATCTTGTGAAAATGGTCTACCGGCAGTTTATTTGAACAGGAGGGGCACTTTCTGTGGAGGCCTTTCTTTTTAAGGGAGTTTTCAATGAAGGTATTGACCTGCTCGCGCAGCTCCTCACAGATTGTTAGGCTAGGAAAGTTTTCTGGTTTTCTTCTGGCAAGCCAGTGATATAGGACAAGCATCTTTACGCAGTTTTCTGCTTCATGGAGCACTCTGTCATTACTGGTGCTTAAGTGACGAGCAAATCTACTGAAATCACCTTCCTGAAACGTGACCGGAATACCTTTGGCATAGGAGATAAGCCAGGAAATATAAGTATTGCGCAAATCTTCCGTTGAAGGGACGGGAGCGGAGATAAATGTATATTTATCTGCAAAAGAAAGGTCATTGAGGTCATGTAGTATTTCGATATGCTCTGCTAATTGAAGCATTTCCGTTAAATCTGAGCAAATGAGAATAGAATCTGGTTTGCTCAGCTTTGCAAATAAGGAAAGTGCTCTTTTAATGCTTTCGGTTCCTAGTTGCTCTTTAAGTACTGAAAGTTGTGTTTCAGTAGGTCTGACAACACAAGACTCCAAAAAATGAGTGTGCTCCGACTGGATATGTTGAGTGGCGAGATCGAGACTTGAGCTATTGACAGCGCCGACATAACCACATTCAAACTTGCCATACCTTCCTGCGCGACCTGCAATCTGTTTTAGCTCTAGAGGTGTTAGGTCTCTAGAATCTCTCCCATCAAACTTGGTAGTTTCTGCAAACAGCACAGTTTTTATCGGAAGATTGAGTCCCATTCCAATGCAATCAGTGGCTACAAGAAGATCGGTTTCTCCCGATCTAAATCTCCTCGCTTCCTCCCGGCGAACCGGGGGGCTGAGATTGCCATAGAGGACCGAAACTTTTCTTCCTGCGTCTTCTAGCTCGGTCTTATAAGCAAGAACACTCCGTCTGGAAAATGCGATAATCGCTGTTGCAGGCTCGATGCGAGCGAGATTATGTGTGGGCTTTTTTAGAACTTCAAGCTGTCCAATTCGAGAGAGGTGTACGATTTCTAGCTCTTCACCTAAATAATCCTCAATGAGTCGCTTCAAAGTGGGAAGGCACTCTTGACTTCCCGTCATAATCAGCTTTTTTGCTGGAATCCCAATAATCGCCTGCGACCAGGCCCATCCACGATTCTTATCTAAGATGATTTGCACTTCGTCAATTAGGGCGCAGTTTATCCATTGATCAAGGTTTGCCATTTCGATCGTGGAAGCTACGAATGGGGCGCCAGCCTTGATCTCCATTTCTTCCCCCGTCAGAAGGGAACATGTCTTTCCTCTTTTTTCAATTTCCTCTTGTCCTTCTAGAGCCAGGAGCCTTAAGGGAGAAAGGTATGCTCCTGATTCGCCAAGGACAAGCTCATTAAATCCTCGATAGGTCTTACCACTGTTTGTTGGACCTACAAAAAAGACGTGCTTTCGTTTTTGTTCACGCGCAACAGGGAAAAAGTCCTTATACTCGTTGAGATCCCAATCCTTTTTTAGCTGCCTGAGAAGTTGTTTTAACTTCTCCTTGTCTTTGCGCGAGTAAGGGATGTCCTCATCATCCTCAGTTTCTAAATCCTTTTTCCTCAAGTAAGAATTATTCGGCGATTTCGGAGATAAAAGATGAGCCAATTTTTTCTTTGCTTCTCTTTTTTCTCTCAGCTTTTCTGCCTGGGCCTTATATTCGGGGCTTTCAAGGACACTCTGAACTCTGGTTTTTGCATAAAGATGGGCGAATTTGTCTCCGGTCCCTTTTACCTTTACAATCTGATCTGGATCTCCAAGCAGGTCCTTTATGCTTTTGTCGGTAAAATACAAGGTTTCTTTGAGTTCCTTTTTGATCAAAAAGGCACTTTCTTTAGTTAAAGTCAGCCCGTGCTCTAATAGGGCTGTATCGAAGGTTTTTCCTTGCAAAACATGAGATACGAAATCAAGCTTTTTGTACTCTAAGATTAAGGTTTCGGGTGTAGCTCCTTTTTCAAGCTTCTTCTTAAAAACGAGCCTGTTTTGAGAGTCTGTTACGAGAAAGTATTGATTCATCCTAGTTGACGGCATAAAGACCCATCCAAAGGATGGGGAGGAAATGCCGCTCCTGTATTAAACATCTGATTTTGAGATTTGTAGCAAATTTTTCTCATAGAATTTTATAGGTCATAGAACATTTATGCAAATGTAATTTTTAATATCTAGATGGATTTCGAAACCGGAGTTTAGAAACTAAGTGAAAAAATAGGTTCGCTTGTTAACATCAATGGGTAGATGGGTCGTGATTACCCTACCGGTGTCCGCGCCTTTAAGGTAGCCTTGTTTTTTTGGGACCATTCACCTTACTGTTTTGGTGCAATGGGATTGAAATAGCAGTGCCGGCTTTTAGTTGTTTTGAGGTGAGTTTGGGTAGACTTTATTTATTTCTTTTTTCTATAGAAGAAGCTACGGAGAAGATCTCCATTGTTTTGCTTGATAAGCAACAAGCTGAGATATTTGATCTATTCGAGAGTTTGAATGTGTTGAGGAACTTGTTGAAAAACAGGTCTGCTTGAAAGGGGAGCTTATTTGTAAGATGCTTCCTGGCGCTTTGGAATCCTTTTCGATGGAAGAGGGGGATGCTGCTACTCCTTGCTGGCTTCTTCGTATCGAATCTTCTAAGGAAGAAATTGCTTTGTGCTTAAGCGATGATTTTAGAGATTTTTGCGATAAACACCTTGGCAAACAAATATCTGTGGAAGGTTCGCTTTTCCCTGCGCATACAGCGCTCCATCCCACACGTGTTTTAATAGATGTAGAAAAAATAGAGTTGGATTCAGAAAATAACAAAGCTATTAACCTTTTAACATAGATAAGGTTGTTTCACTCCAGTAGAGAGCATTAGATATAGGTGATCATGATGAGTAATTTAGGGATGAGAATCCAACAGGCAAGAAAGGTATCAGGCCTTAGCCTTCGAGCATTAGCGGATCTTACGAACTTAAGCTATGTGGCTATTAAAAAATATGAAGATGGGGAGGAATATCCTTCTTCAGACATTCTTATAAAGCTGTCAAAAGTTCTTAAAGTTCGGGTTGATTTCTTTTTCCGTCCCATCAAAGTAACTCTGGAAGATGTAAAATTTAGAATGAGAAAATTATGAATAAATGGTTCATATCCGATACCCACTTTTCTCACTTCAACATCATCCGTTATACGGGAAGGCCTTTCCAGTCAGTTGATGAGATGAATACGAAGCTTATTGAGAATTGGAACGCTTTTGTTCAGCCGGAGGATACGGTCTTCTTCCTGGGTGATTTTGGACTCGGTACAACTGATTTTCTCTCAAATCTTTGCGCGGGTCTTCATGGAAATAAAATTTGTATCAGAGGCAACCATGATGGCACTCCTGCTAAAATGCATACGATTGGATTCTCGATTGTATTAGAGTCTGCTTTCATTAAGATGGGTCGTCACCTGGTTGAGCTTGTTCACATCCCCAGTTATCCAGCTCCGCCTCATTTTCAGCTCCATGGTCATGTACATGAAAAACGGCCCAATAAGCTTGTGGATCGTCAGCTTAATCTTTCTGTTGAAGTCTGGGATTATAAGCCTGTTTCTGAAAAGACAATCATTGGGCTACTTGATCGTGAAGCTCCTCTTTAAGAAAATAAGTTTAGAAAAAAGCTCTATAGCATTTTCCTGGAGCTGTCTATTCATTTAAAATTTTTTATCTATCTGGCTAAAGCAATCAAGTTCTGTTAAATTTTCACTCTATCCATGGAGGATGTTCATGCAGATCGCATTTTTGTTTTATGAGGGAATGACGGCCCTTGATGCTATAGGGCCCCATGAAATTTTGTGTCGATTACCTAATGCTAAAGTTCTACGTGTTGCTAGAAAATCGGGAGCTATCCGTACAGATTCGGCAGGTCTAGAGCTAACCGCTGAGTATTCTTTAACAGACGTCTCTCACGCTGATGTACTAGTCATACCCGGAGCGGGAAGCGCTACAACTCTTCGGGACTACCCAGAAGTGCTTGCCTGGGTACGCTCCATCCATGCAGGAGCTCAGTGGACTACATCGGTCTGCACTGGCAGCTTGATTTTAGGAGCGGCTGGCCTTCTCTCTGGCTTAAGAGCTACGAGCCATTGGGCTGTGATGGATCGGTTACGCGCTTGGGGAGCTGAGCCTGTATCCGAGAGAATCGTAGAGTCAGGTAAGATAATTACAGCCGCTGGCGTATCTGCGGGAATTGATATGGCTCTGACTCTTGCTGCAAAGATTGCTGGACCACAAGTAGCTAAAGCTTTGCAATTGGGAATAGAATATGATCCAGAGCCTCCCTTCGATGCCGGATCTCCTGAAAAAGCAGATCCCAAGATCCGTGATGCTCTACTCGCTCGTATGGAAGCATCGTTCGAGAATGTCAACTAAGGAACTTGGTTGGAATCATCTAATCACTCGCCAGATGGGCACTGCTTTTCATTGAATGTTTCTGTTTTGTTAGCTGATAGCTTTTTAAAATTAAAGGTTCTAGCTGTTTAAAAGACTCTTCTGAAGGATTGGTGATAGCCAGCCAGCACATCCAGCCATAGATGGGATGTGGGGACAAACAATCCAAGTCTGTAAAATTATAAGATCCTTCAATAATTCCACCTTTTGGAGGGCGCTTTGGAATAACAGCAAAGAGCTCTAAGAAAGTACTTTTTGAGACCCCAAAATTAAATCTAAAAACGCCTTTTCGGTCCAAAGCCGAAGCTTTGTCATTTTCCCCGTTTTTTTCCTTTATGGTACAAAAGTAAGTACCCCTTGGACCTATGTTATTCGGGTTATAAAAAAAGCTGGTTTCTCCCCAAGAATCGATCATTCGCAGACCTTCAAAGGTCTTTAACAAAAAGTTAGAAATAATAGTTGGATTCGTTGTCATTTGCTAAGCCTTTCCTTTCTCTGATAGTTTCCAAGAACAGAGAAAGCCAATCAAAGTGAAGAGGACAAGCGGCGCTAACGCAACTTTAAACTCTAAGACAGTTAAGGGAAGAGATGACCGATTTAAAATGACTCCCACCAAATATTCTAATAAGGCAGACAGAAGATAACCAAAAGAGGTCATAAGCCCAAATCCAGCTCCCTTTAAATTTAGAGGAATATGTTGAGCTACTAAGGGAAATCCAAGAGCTGTCCCTCCGAAAAAAAATCCCATGAGTGCCATAATAGAAAAGGTGATTATATTGGGAAAAACAGGTCCAAAAATCAAACATATCGTGAGTATTAGCGCGCCGGTAGAATACACTTTCACAAGGGTGGAGCAGTGGCCTAGCTGGCGTACAAGCCAACCTGAGAGGACAGCGCCAAAGGCGCCTCCAAAACGGAGCATAGCGCTCATCTTCGTGGCTGTCTCTAGACTATGACCGTAGGTAATCGAGTCAGGGATATTCCAAAGAGAGGAAAAGGCTAAAAATACACCAAAATTAGAGCCAAAGTAGATAATACCAAACCAAAATTGAGGAATCCGTAATAGTTGCGCTAAATTGGAGCTCAATAAGGGGCTCTTCTGTGGCTGCTTAGAGGGAACGCTTTTAACAAATAGAAAGAGAAACAAAGCCAAAATAAGGGAGATGATTCCTAAGATCATAGCGATGATCCGAAAATTTGCTGAAATTGTACCAGTAACAGCCATAACAAATAAGACGAGAGCTGAAATGAGATTTGCAGACATCTGTGTAAGACCTGACATAAGAGGAAACTGCTCTTTTGAAAACCACCTTTCGGCAAGATATATCGCTCCCACATAAGTAATAGAAAATCCCACTCCAATGATCATCTGAGCAATCAGAGCTAGGACAAGAGTTTTAGCTTGAAACAACAAGAAAAAGCCAATGGCTGCAATACAGGCAGAAGTTCCAAGAGCAACTCTTGGACCTTTAGAATCGATCAGACTCCCTGCAAAAAATTGCATAAAGCCAAAGCTAAGGAAAAACGAGAAGCCCAATAGTCCTACATTGGCCGTACTCAAATGGAGCTCTGTGGCAATATTGGGTAATACGACTCCGAGCAACATCGCAAAGGTAACGGAGAGGATGAAATAAAGGTCGGCAAGACCCCAAATGAGAAGGCCAAGACCTGTTTTAGGTTTGTTTTTTACATTCATGAAAGCCTCTCTCTTTTAATTTAAAAAGTCCAATTTTGCTGAGGATACGTAAGCAAAATTTTCTCTTATAATTAAGTATCTTATTTCCGCGATCGCAAGATGTCACTATTATTTTGAATGCATGGCTCGCTGCAATCTCTTTTAAAAAGGAGGGAATTGTAAGGAGAGTGCATTTAAAAATATAACAAAGCAAAGATTTTTTTTTCTAGATTTGGAAAGCTCGATTTGACTAGCCTGGCTTAGGAGTTAATAGAAAGTGAGGAAGAGTTATTCAACGTTGATAGAAAACAACTCCAATTCGGTCTATATGGTCAATCAAGTCTTTATTCGAAAGGCTACTATAAGCTGAAAGGTCAAATTGATAAGGCAGTAGCAGGTCATCTAGGGATTCCTCAATACGATATATAAGAAGCTGGTCGATATCCTTTCCAAATAGGCACATATCGATGTCTGAACCTTTTTTGTAGTTGCCTTTAGCTCGAGAGCCATAAAGGACAGCTTTAGAAATAGAAGCAAACTGATTCAATACAGAGCAAATTTTTTCTATCGTAGAATCTTCTAATCCATATTTCATAGTTAATTAGATTCTTTTTGTTTTAATTCATTAAGCTTTTTATCTAAAAAATTAAATTCTGAAAAATATGTTTTTAGGATTAGGGTGGTGATTTCCTCAACGAGTTTTTCGTCATATAGATGAGATGTTTGATTGCGACTTTTAATCATATCCATCCAAGTGTCTCCCTCAACTAAAATCCCCAATCTAAATGCTTCTCTGGTTGCGTCTTTAGAACCGAATAGATCCGAGACCCCGTGTGTTTCTAATAAATCTTTTAATGTTTTCCATGCGAGTTCGTGTGTATATTCAAAGCATTGGATAAGACCCTGTTTTTCTAATTTAGAAAGAGGTCTTGTTTGAGTTAACGTAACAGCTTCTCGCAATTGCTCTAGGGCTTTACTATAGTTGGAAAATCGTTGCAACCATCTTACATCACGGTTCATAGGTTTCCTGAAAATAAGGTTTGAATTTACATCTTAGTTAAAATGTCTCAAAAAAACCATATAAAATAAGGTGCTTGGTTTAGACTGGACACAAAAAGGCTCCTTTTCAGTTTTTAGCTCTCTTGTAAAAGGCGGCTTAAGGCATTTTTTGATCTTGCCTGCATTTTGATCACATCAGGGCAATTTTCCCAACGATAGATCGAAGCCGGTGTCACTCCTAGGGCTTTTGCCAATTCAGCCGCGCTGATACCCATCTTGGTGCGATATTTTAGAAGGTCATCGCCTGTCAAATTATCTACATCTAACGATTTTTTAAGGGGTGGTTTTGTCTTTTTTGCTTTCTCTTCTTTTTTAGCCGAAAGACTCGGAGAAACAGGTTCGTCCTCAAGATCGATACCAAAGATATCGGCGAGCTGCGCACTTTCTAACTGGTCGGTTGTAGTTGCCATATCGACTTGCAACTGCGCTGTGACCATCTCGCTTGGATCAACGCCTCGAAGGACAAAGAGAAGCTCGGGCCGGCTGTCGAGACGGTTTCCTACTCCATAAAGGACAGCTGCGACATGCTTGCACATGGTAGCCCAATCAGGACAGCTGCAGTCAAATTTCATTTCGGTAGTGTCAGGGAAAAGTCCTTCCTTGTGGTCTGCAACAACCCCCATGACAGAATCAGACAATTTACCTTGCAGGATCTCGAGAATAGATCCAATTTGGTTGGTGCAGCGCTTTTTGATCGTTTCCCAGTTGGAACTGCATAATGTCTTTATGGTGACAGATACCCTATATAGGCTACTTCCACTGACGAGAGCTTCGATATTCCCTGTTTGGATGCTGAGATGGGTGATGCTACCGTTTCGGGCGTAGGTGCGTCCTCTAGGTAGGCGGTTTTCGTAATCGGCAAAGGATTCAAGATGCTCGCACCATTTTTTACCCCAAAATTTCTTGGCAATGAGACGGCCTTCGATCTCAACGGGCTCAATTATTTGTCCGTTTTTTTGGAGTTTTTCTGTCGTTTTTTTTGCTTGTGCCCGGCGGGTACTAACCGGTACATATTTCCCCCACATCCGACGACTCATGAGAACCTCTTTTTTAGTTGGCTGTTGCCCGATCCAGATCGAGCGCGAGTATATTTAATAGCTCATCATCGGAAAGCTCTGTAATCTTCACTTCATCTGTTGAGGAGAGAATTTCGCTTGCCAGTTTTTTTTTGGAAGAAATAATAGCATCGATCTGTTCTTCCACAGTTCCTTGCGTGATAAACTTATGCACTTGGACATTTTTTTTCTGTCCTATGCGAAAGGCTCTGTCCGTTGCTTGATTTTCTACGGCAGGATTCCACCATCTGTCAAAATGGATGACATGTGATGCCGCTGTGAGAGTTAATCCCGTTCCTCCGGCTTTTAGAGAGAGAACAAAAAATGGGGGGCCAGCGTCGCTTTGAAACAAGTCGACTAATTCTTTCCGTTTCTTGATAGGGGTGTCTCCGTGGAGGATCAGTCCTCGCCTGCCAAATATGCGGCTTAAGTGATCCTCTAGGGCCGGGATGATTTCGCTAAATTGTGTGAAAACAAGGACCTTTTCCTGACGAGAGGCCAGTTCCTCGCAAATTTCTCCGAGCCGCTCAACCTTGCCGCTATGGGACGAGAGATACTCTCCATTGCCGGTATAGTGAGCTGGATGGTTGCAAATTTGTTTTAATTGCAATAGGGTGCGAAGTACCAGGCCCCGGCGCGCTTGTGGATCTACCGATTTTAATGACCGTCGCAATTCTTCGACAGATGCTGCGTAGTGCTGAGCTTGCTCTTTGGTTAGGTGGCAATAAACGGGGGTTTCAATTTTATTGGGAAGATCAGAGATAACGGTAGGATCTGTTTTCATCCTTCTTAAAATATAGGGGCCAACGAGTTTTCGAAGTGATTCAAATTGATCGGGTCGGTTTTGCAAACTGCTTACATATCCTTTAAAACGGGTGGCCGACCCTAAAAGCCCGGGATTTAAAAAATCGAAGAGGGACCATAGATCAGAGAGTCGATTTTCTATGGGAGTGCCTGTTAAAGCAATCCGTGAAGTCGACTTGAGAGCTTTAACTGATTGGGTTTGCTTTGTTCCCGCATTTTTGATCGCTTGAGCTTCGTCGAGTATAAGTAGATTCCAGGAGATCTCCGATAGCCACTGTATTCTACCAATCATGGAGTAGGTAGTGACCACAAGATCAAAATCTTGCACATAGCGTGCAGTTTTTTCTTCCATTTTGGCAAAGGAGAGATCTTTTGTTTCTGAAGGATGGAGCAATAGAAGTCTGAGAGTGGGGGTAAACCGATCTGCTTCCCGTTTCCAGTTACCCAAAAGGGAAGCGGGGACAACTAATAAAGAGGGATGTCTTGGGGTGTCTTGAGCCTGCTCTTTTCGGAGTAGAAGGAGGGAGAGGATTTGGATTGTTTTACCAAGCCCCATGTCATCTGCTAAGCAGGCTCCAAGTCCAAGTCCCGCAAGTAGAGAGAGCCAGCTTACCCCTTCATTTTGGTAGGGTCTTAGGGTAGCGTGAAGATTTTTCAGATCAGCGGGTGAAAGTAGTGAGGGATTTCTCAAGTTTTTTAAGATTTCCGACAGAGCTTCCCCCTGTGTAATTTTAACCCAATGTTTTTGCTCTTCGTTTGCGTTTTTTACATCCATCTCTGTTGGAGCGCCTGCAAGCAGGCGCATTCCGTCGATGAAGGAAATCTGCCCATTGGGGCTGCTTTTCTGGATTTGTTTCCAGTGCTTTAGAGCCTCTTGAAGTTTTTGAGGGTCTACCTCCACCCACTGTCCACGTATACAGGCTAATCCCCCTTCGCTTGCAAGCAATGCGGAAAGCTCTTCTTCCGATATCTGATCATCTCCAAGAGCGATCTTCACGTTAAAATCGAGCATGGAAGCGACCCCTAAAGTAGGTTGTTTAGAGGATCCTATGGTAACCGCTATTTGAGGGCGGGGGCGGCGCTTCCACCAATTTGGAATACGAATAGAAAGTCCGCTCTCTTCCATTTGAGGGATCGAGCAGAGGAATTGGTAAGCTTTTTTAGCAGGCCATGCCAGAGGCTGGTAGATTTCTGCGCTGGAGACGAGATCTCGAAGCCATGGACATTTCTCTGAAGCGTTATGGACAGGTGTTAGGAGCTTAACAAGAGCTAGGTGATTATTTGTTTCAGTATGTTGTTTAAGAGCATTTTTTAAAGGGAGGTGCTTGAGTTTTCCCCCTAGGCCAAATCCTGTGGAGTAGGTTGCAAGAAACGCAAAAGGGCGCTCCGGATCTGCTTTATTTTCTGCTAAATGAAAACAGACACGGCCTACTTGCTGCCACTTAGGAGCCTCCTCTGCGAGAAATGGATGAATTCCTCCATGTTCTCTGCAAGCCGCAGCTACCCATGTATTAAGCGCTTCCCAAAGAGCGAGCATCCTTTCTATAGAAAAGTATTCCCCTCCGTTCATTGGAGGAGCTCTCAGTATCCATTCCGCGAGCCTATCCATTTCAGGGGCTGCTAAAGGGGAGTATTCCTCTTCAGAGGGTAAATGGCATAGAGCTGTAAGAAAATGGGAGGCGACATCTTGCCAAAACCTAACAGAGGGCTCATTACAGATAGTGAGCTTATCAGCTGCGAGACGAAACCAGCCCGCCCGCCAATCATCGGTAAAAGCCTTCTGGATGGAAATAAGAGGGGGAGTTAGTGGGCCTTCAGTGACTTCGAAATGTAAAGATCCATTAGGGGAGAGCCGTATGGAGCAAGGGGGAGGGATAGTGGTTAGTTCTGCGACAGGTTCAGACATCATGATTTATTCTATTTTTTGAATGATAAATGTACTTTACGGCCTGTTATGAAGCTATAAGAAAAGCTCTTATCAGTTACTCTCTATAAAAACCTGTCATGGGTCGCTGTTGCGATGACTATTAGGAAATTGAAAGTTCAGTAGTTAAAAAGGTCTTTAACTGTAAAAGTCTTGCCAGAGGCTCTGTTTAGTGCATTGCAAATTTTAAGTTGAACATGGGGTGTGAGCCGCCTCCCTTTGCAGCCGCGAGAGATCATCTTATAGGTGATGTTCTCTGTCGATGCCGAGACGAGATCGCCACTTGTAAGCTTGTTCTCTGCTAAAATATGAGCAATGGGTTGCTCATCAAGATTTCTTTCCATTGGATTGTCAACTTGGTAGTAAATGAGTATACATTGGTCATTTAAGGTTCAACATCTTTCTGCATCTTCTCCATGGACTGAAGGTAGAGGTTTCTTTTCATTTTTTTCTGTAGATCTGTTACTTGGTAACTATTCGGAGTAATTTTTTGAATAATTCCTAAATAGATTTTTGCCTGATTGATATCACCTTTCTGAATCCAATAAAGGCTCATTGCATAAGCAAAAACGTTCCATTCAGAAGCATGAAAAATCTTTCTTTCAGGGTAAAGTTGAGAGAGTGTCCTTGCGTTTTCTAAAGCGGCATGAGCTTTATCAGGCTCTCCTCGCCGAAGCATGTAGCGAGCGTACTCTACCCTAGCAAATAAGTAATTCGGAAAAAGTTGTACTGTTTCTTTCATAATCTTCGTTGCTTCACGCGGATGTCCTGATTTGCCATAAGCTCCATATAGGAAATTATAGAGCGTGGGAATATTAGGATGTTTTGATATGTATTCAGGAGTTTTCTTTATAACCTCCTCTGGTTTTTCTTCAAGGAGATGATAAAGAGCTAACATGGATTCTTTGACTTCTTCTGGAAGAGCTTTCATTTCTTCTGATTCTTCCAGAGGACTATATGAGATAACCGATTCTTCAAAGATTATATTAGATGGAATTTCTTGGGATGGTTTATTCATGCAGCATTTTTTATACTTTCTCCCACTTCTGCACCCGCAGATCTCATTTCTTTGAGATCCTTTATTGACCTGTTTTAGGGTTCGGTCGGCGTTAGCTTGGGCTTGATCTGATAATTGAATCAGTCGATCGAATTTCTGAGATTGTTCTTCATCGGATAGATCTGTGAATCCTGGTCGGAATTCCCAAGAACTATGCCGTTTGATTTGTTTCTGTAAATTTTCTATGCAGTAATCTTTGCCACTAGAAAACTTTTCAAGTACGCAGTCTATGTCTATATGAAATTCATCGACGAGGGTCAATCCAAACGATTCTCGGATCTCCTCAAGACATTCTCCAGGCCAAAGGTCTGAACATGAACAAACAAGAAGAGTGCAAAGCATCTCATCATCAAGCTCTCCAGATAGAATCCGATGGAAAAGACTCTTAAAGTAGTCGGTGATTTCTAAACGGTCAAGACCTTTTTTTACGACGGAAAATATGAGTGCATCAATACAAGCACTTCGAATGAATTCATCGAAGGCTTGGTTTTCGATGACATCTTTAAGCACACTCCATTCAATCATCGTATCAGCCAATAAATAAGACAACTCTTCTGTAATAAAATAGTCCCCTAAAGAGTACTCCAGATCTTTTATTGAAATATGACAAAGCTTTTCGATCCATTGGAACGTTTCAGATGCTTCAAGCAATCGAGCAAGTTTTAGTCCCCAAAAAAGCGCAGTTGCATCTGAGCATGTTTTTCCTTCTAGAAGAGGTGGGATTTCTTTTGAGAAAATGGTATTGATATGTTGTACAATTGCTTTCCGATTTTCTGTGAGAACAAATTTGTCTTGCTCAGACAATAATTCCATATTTCCACTCAATAAATCACCCAAAAGATCACTTGCTTCTGTGTCGATTAGATTAGTATCTTTAACATTAGAGCTCATGACTTGCCTCTTTTTTTCTTAAGATTTTTTTTTGGTGTATCTGATGAATTTGAATTTAATAGACGATAGATTGTAGGTAATTTCAAGAATTCTGATCAATTGCAATCTTTAGCGATTTGCTGCTACTTTTAGGAGTTTAGTGGAATGTGTATCGTCTGTCTTTGATGTTTAAATCGTTTGTATTCAATGGAGTAAAAAATGTGGAAATTAAATTTACGCACTTTTTGCGCAGTTGAAGAATGATTTGACGCGTTTTTTCAGAAAATATGAATTCGATAGGCTATAATAAAAAAGAATCTGGTGATCCAATATGGATTAGCTGGATCTCTGCTGGTTTATTCCACTTCTTTCCAGTCGAGTGCGTAATGAGCTAAATCGGTATCTTGTATAGAGGAAAGAAATGTGGGGCAACCTGGACTTGAACCAGGGACCAACGGGTTATGAGTCCGCAGCACCCACGCCACTTCCCACAGCTAACTTGCCGAAATCATAGCGGAAAGCTAACCTTTCAAGCTACTGTGAATTGTCGTCATTTATCGCGCTTTTTTGCATACCAGTGGTCCAAAAATGGTCCACTGAAATTGTCGCAGCATGATGCGACTTTTTGAACTTTTCGGAAATTTCGAATGGTTCAAGTTGCTCTAAATCATTAAAAATAAGATATATAACGAATTTTTGAGAAACCTCTTCCTTTCGTTCTAACTGTTCAATATTTTTGTCTGTTCAATATATATTGAACAGTGTATTATAATGAACAGAAGGAGATCGCAATGAAAGGTCGTTTCCTAGTAAGTTCCAATGAAGATCCAGCAGAAGGGAATGTCTATGCAGACAAGTCTTCCCTTGTCCTTGATTGGCTGCTTCGAGAAGGTCTTTCCAAAGAAAACTTCTCATTGAGAGAAGTTGCTAAAGAAGCAGGGGTAAGTCTTGGTTTAGTTCAGCGTGTTTTCAATATTCTGGTGTTGAAAGGACTTCTGCAAGTTGAAGGAGTAAGAACCTCCAAGAGGTTTTCCTTTAACAAACCAAAAGAGCTTCTAGAGAGCTGGTTAGAGCACTATAGCATTGTGAAAAAATGCAAAATCAGAACGTATCGTTCCGCTTTTTCTGGAAAGTCAGAGTGGTTCAAGGCTTTAAAGAAATCTGGACTCGAACCAAACGTGATCTTGGCTCTTCATTCAGCAGCTGAAGCGCTTGGGCTTAAGAATACCAATCTAGAAGGATTAGAATTGTATATCCTTGATCCTTCAATTAGAGCAAACTTGGAAAGTGCTCTGCAATTAGAGCCCCAAGAAAGAGGGTACGAGGTTTTACTGATCGAGCCTTACTACAAAATGCTGCTTAAGCAAAATAGGAAGGACGGTAAAGAAATTGGCATTTGCCCACTTCTCCTGGCCTTTTTAGATCTTTATCATTTTCCTCTACGTGGACAAGAACAAGCAGAATTTATAGCAGGGCGAGCCCCAGAACTGAAACGCATCTACAAACATCTCAAGCACAAATGAAACAGATTCAAGAAGACAAGATCATTTCAGAATTTTTAAAATCACTGGGACCATGGCGAGAGTTCGTTGTTATCGGGGGCGGTTTTGCTCTTTTCATTTACAAGCTTTACCTCGCCGATCCCAAGCTCGAGAATCTTCCTGTTGGAACGCGAGATATTGATTCGTTGATTCCCAGAAAAGTTCCTGAGATCTCTAAAAAGAACATTGCCAAATATTTGAGTGAGGCGGGTTTTACTCACATCTTCAAAGATGTCGATATTCCTGCGACTGAAAGTTTTGTCAAAGAGATCGATGGCGTAGAAGTAGAGATCGAGTTTTTAACCGATTCAGCTACCCGAGTCGATAAGAACAAAAATGTCATGATCGCAGGCATTGTTGCTCAGCCATTGAGCTACTTGAGCTTAAGCCTACAAACGACAATGGAATTTCGAACCTATTTAGGAGAGGCGGGAAAGGTTGTCTCGCCTGGTGCGTGGATCTTTCACAAAGGGCTGACTTTTGCCAGGCGGAAGAGTTCATCAAAAATGCTCAAGGATCTCTATGGGATCTGGTATGTAGTCACACAGTTGGGAGATTTTTCCGATAAGGCGATTGATGAGTTTACTTTCCTCTCTGAGCAGCATCCAAAATGGCTGCAGACATTTAACAAGCAATTGTCCAACTGGGTAAATCAAGCTTCTCCCTCTGATTGGTCTAAGTTAGAGTCTCAAGACCCATCTGGAAAGCTGAAAAAGTTAGGTTTTGAACGATCTTTAAAGATTGTTGCGAATGGAAATGTTGGAATAAATTATTAGACTTATTTTTAATAGACTTATAGGTTTTAGCCTTATGAAGGCTGAAAATGTGGGGCAACCTGGACTTGAACCAGGGACCAACGGGTTATGAGTCCGTTGCTCTAACCAACTGAGCTATTGCCCCCCTGGAAAGGTACGATATCTTACTGGTCGGGACTCGCTAAATCAAGACTTTTCTCAAGAAATTAAAATTTACACGAAACTGTCCGCTCTAAAGTACTCAAAAACCCTTCTTTTAACTTGAGAGAAATCTCTTCTAATTCTTCCTCAGTATAAGGTTTTTTTACAGGGTGATCCCAGACAGTCCCTGGCCAGGCGGGGTCATTTTCAAATCTTCCGATAACATGAATATGGAGTTGAGGGGTCTTGTTGCCAAGGGCCGCTACGTTGATTTGGGTGGGAGAAAAATGATCCCAAAGGATTGTCTGGGCAAGAGCCATTTCTTGGGTAAGAACCATTTGATCCTCAAGAGAAAGATCTATGATTTTTTTAATGTTGTTTTTTTGAGGGACCAAAAGGAGCCAAGGATAGTGCCTTTCATTTTCTAAAAAGACTTTGCATAGGGGAAGGTCTATAAGGTGCCTTTTGGAGGAAAAATTGGAGTGGAGCTCAAAACTCATAAGGATAGCCTCTCAAGAAAGAAGTGGGGATGGTCATCGGAAAGTAGAGCGCTTACGCTCTCGGTCGGATGCAGAGCCTCTAATCGGTCTGCCATAATCCCTGTTTGCGTGATAAGGGCAGATGACATGCCAAAGAGCCTTGCTCCCCGAACGTCAGTTTCAGGTGTGTCGCCGATCATCAGGATGTCTGAAGGGTTGTGGATGCTATATTTAGCAAATTCCTGCATAGCTTTAGCAAAGGCAGGGGAGTAGGGCTTGCCGATGTAGTGCACCGGGCCTCCAAGCTCTTCATAGCGTCTTGCAAGGCTTCCTTGCCGTACCACTGCTTTGGGAGGATAACCCTCATGCGCAAATAGATCGGGATTTGCGCATAGCATCGGTAGATTAGAGGAAAGACAACTTTGAACATGCGGCTCAAATACTTTTGGGTCTGTTTGATCCTCTCCCTGTATTTGAGGGGTTGAGGCGTAAATAAAACCTGCGTGAGAAAGATCAGTTGTTTCAGAAAAGGGGCTGCCGGCAAAGATCTCAGCATGGATACCGCAGTCAGGGTATGGCCCTCCTAGTACAAAGTATTTGTTTGTAGAGGGGCTAAAGGGAAGGGAGTTAGAGAGCGCGGTTTGTCTGGCTATTTCTCCTGAGGTGATAAGAAAATGAAAATGCTCTCCGAGGTGTATTCCGTGGGAATCGAGCTTTTTTATTTCAACCTCAGCAAGGCGTGTGGCATTCGAAAGAATGCCGACGATCTTGCCAGAAGCTACAAGAGCTTTCATGGCCTCTGGAGCTCCGGGTATGGCTCCGGCTGCATTTCCAGCCCAAAATACCCCATAGGCATCGAGAAGGATCCCTGCAAAAGGTTGGCTCATGTCTAAAAGGGGATGATGTTTAATAGTATGATGCATAGATTGCCTCCGCGGTTTCGCTCATTATACCCTAAGGACTGCAATCCCTTCTAAGAGTTTTTTTTCGAGATTTTAGGGGTTTTTAAAAATACAATTTGCGGTTTTTTTTCCTATTATGTAGCCTCGGAACCAATACGTATTTTTTTTACATCGCAGTGATTTGCAAAAAAAACCATGATAACGCAAACGAGCTCAAAATAATGAAGCGAAATTCGACAGCCGCACTAGTTGCCTTTTTTACTTGTTTTACCGGATGCCTTTCCCTTTATGCAGATATTGATGCTGGGGAAGAGGGGCTGGCTCCCATTGATGCATCCCTTAGTAAGTTTGCAGATCATGTCTCTTATGTTCCCAATGAGTTATTAACAAGAGCCGATAGTGTTCCAGGAGATGACATCAAGAGTGCAACTGATCCTTACCTTGAAGGGTATATCCAAGCACTTGTTGACATGCACTTTTACGAATATCGTGTTATTGTTACTGTAAAAGATCACCATGTATTCCTATCCAATCTTCCAACCAACGAACTTATCGCAGACAGTATTATCTCTTTTGTGAGGGATCTTCCTGGAGTAAAGTCTGTTGAGGTTAAAAATCTGACTGAAGAAGAAAAGGTAGCTAAAACTAAATATACTGAGCAACCTCGTGTTAACGGTATCTGGTTTCCTCAATCTTCTGTAGTGTTTCAGCCGCTTGTCGCAGATCCAAGAGAGCCTACTTACTCAGCGGCATACCGCTATGGAGATAAGGTTATTGGTAAACAGGTAGCGGCGGTAGCTCTCGGGGATGACTTTCCTATGTTTAGATGGAGAGATATATTCAGATGGCATGGTGACATGCAGATCGGTATCCAGGGGTCGGTGTGGACGGTATTTAACTACTGGCATATTCCTAACAAGCCTCACAATGAATCTTGTGAACTTGTGAATGCCGATTATTTCTTAGGGATACCATTAACGTATGGATTTGATAAGTGGTCTTTCCGTATGAGACTCTACCATATCTCTTCCCACTTGGGTGATGAGTTCATTGTGAATCATCCGGAATACCTCTACAAAAGAAAGAATCCGAGCTATGAAGCAATCGATTTTATCACGTCGTATCAGTTTTCAGGACATTTGAGAGCTTATGGAGGTCCGGGAATTATTTTACATAGTGATCAATCCTTTCCTATGGACACTTTTTATGTGAAGTATGGAGCAGAATTGCGAGTTCTTGGTAAAAAACTCTATTATCATAGACTTTATGGAACACCATTTCTTGCCCTTCATTTCGAAAACTGGCAGGTAAGAGATTGGAATCTCGATCTGTTTATAAAGATGGGATATGAGCTGTCTAAGCTCCAAGGTATTGGTCGTAAGATGCGTCTGTTTATTGACTACCATCACGGCTATTCCTATGAAGGACAGTTCTTTCTCGAGCGCACACAATACGGAGAAGTCGGCTTTTCTTGGGGATTCTAGACGGATTCAAGGTTTTCTTAAGGACTCTTGGGCTTAGCCAAGAGTCCTTTTTTATTTTACAATGACAAAGCCATCTTGGTAGATGGGAGCATTTTTTCCAATCGGTAGATTGCCCGTGAAAAATTGCTTGTAAATCTTAAGCCCTTGGGCTGCATTTTGTACGCAGTAAAAGCAGTTGCTTACCCATTCTGATCCAGCAATCGTTCCAGACATGAGATTGCATTGGAATCGCGAGGTTATCTTTTCCTTCCAATATTCGACAGGTCCAAAAAGCAGGACAGGTGTTGCAGATGTTGATCCTACCTTTCTTCTGACCTCTTCTAGAGTATATTCAAAATCGGTTCCTATTCCTCCCTGAAGAAAAATGGGGAAGTCGAGATTGAATTCGGCTTGTCTTTCAACCAACCTATCGAGACGATAGGTCATCTTGATATCGACGTAGGGGTTTTGTATTTGCTCTTCGACAACAGAGTTATCCTTTTGTCGGAAGTCAACGATGTTGGCACAGGAAAGAAGTCCTAAGGTTTTAGCGACTCTATTGCCAAGTTCCATAACGCCAGGCCCGCCACCAGTAATCAGGGCAATAGGGGTGCTTTTATTTAGAAGGTCGTGATCGAGATCCGGTCTCATTTTTTCAAGCCCTTCTAGAAGCTGAGTGAGTTCTGCTTCAAAGTTTCCTGGGATCCTATGAGATCCATACACTCCAAACGAGGTGGATCTTATAAAAGGATCAACAAGATCTAAGGGAGCAAACATACCTGTGTCTTTATTAGGCTTAGGTACGTACTGCAGGATTTTTCCACTTACTTTATCAACCCAGTAGGTGGGTATGGCAAACTTTGCAAGGTCTTGCAGTAGTGATCTATCTTCGTGGGAAAAGAAATCAGCAGAAGAAAATGAGGCGTATTGGAAGTAAAGACCTTTGAGACAGCGTTGCACTAGGTCTCCCATAAGCATTTTTTTCATCAGTGGTGAGGGAAAATATCTACAAAATAGGACCCCTTGAGAAGTTATAAGTCCATCTTCCATCGCTTTTAAAAAGGGGTACGAAGGTTGCTGCTCGATATATCTTTCTACCATGTGGGCTTGCCTTTCAGGGTGATAGATAAGGCCGGGGAACTCATGCGAATGGGGCTCTCTTGCGATCCAGTCTTTTGCGCTAAGGTTTAAGAGCTGCTCTCCCTTAACGACAAATACTGCAGTCCTATGGTGCATGGGCAGCGGGGCTGTTTCAAATGCGGTAAACAGGGCGTTTGAATCTTCTAGGGATGTTTGTAGCTGGTCTCTATCAGAAAAGAAGACATGCTCTCTGTGAGGCTCTAATGTGTAGAATTCAAGGGGTATGATTTTAATGGCTTCCTCTGATTTCCCAAATAATTCATAGACATCACCAGAGGCTTTGGTATCGGGTTCTAATACCGACGCCGATGTATGGTGAAATCCGCTGGGGAGTAAAGACTCAACGACTCTTCCAAAAGCCGTTCTTATATGTAGGGGTTGCGTTTTTACAAGTAAGATTTCACCCGGCTCTACTTTTCTTTCAGATCCTTCATTCCATATTTGATTGAGCTGCAGAATTTCTCTCATTTTAAGTTGGGGATGGCACAGTGCCTTTCCAAGTAGAGGAAGAAATCCTTCTACTAGAGGATCGTAAGAAAGAGTACCCTCGTAAAGGCTTAAAAAGGCCACTGTATATCCATCTATTTTTTCAAGGATGAGCTCATCGCTCCCTTGCGGATCACCAAGATATAGTAACGGCCTGCCCCAACGATCGTTTCTGTTAAACATTCGCATAAGGTAATCGGGATTGCGGACTTTTCTTCTTTCATCTGCTGCAAAAAGTTTGCCTATATAAGAGCCGATTGTGATGTAATCTAGCATTGCCTCTGCGATGGAGGATCTTGCAATGAGCTCGAGCTTAACACTGGCTTCCCGTCTTTTTTGATCGAGATCATAATGGGTGCCAAGAGCGTCCATGCCAATTTGGGCAAGAGTGCTTTTTATGTTAAAAAATACTTGGCTCTTTTCCAGTTGAAATCCTATGAAAGCGGGCGAGATGTTTTCAATTTTCAGTTCAACGAGTGCCTTGCGTGGATCGGTTCTTTGAAGGAATGTGACCTTTCCGTCTGGTGAGACTAAATCATATAAATCAGAAACTAGGTAACTTTCCATGAGCTATGTCCCTCTGTCGCAAATGCGGTGTTTAAAGCTCACCTTAAGAGATTTAGACAAAAAAAAGAAGGGGGAAATTCGTTGTGGGAAGTTTGTTCATAAACCCTTTGTTTTTCCCACAAATAAGAGAATTTTTTGCCCAGTGTTTTTCTGTTTTACAAGAGTTTTTCTTTGGGTGCAGTTCTTAAGTGTATTTAGTTTAGGGTGTTATAAGCTTACTCCTTCTATTTTCACTGATTGAAAAAGCTTATGTGGAAAAGTGTGGGGAAGTTGTTGATAACTCCCCTTTTTGCAGGAAAAATAGAGAAAAAAAGGTCAAGAAAAAATGCCGGAGGAAATCGATTCCGGCCAGATTAATTTTCCACAACTTCCAGAGGTTTTGCATTTTGAGTGATGTCACGCGGCTGAAAATCTTTTTTCAAAGAAACAGATTTGACCCCAACTTTTGCAAAGTCGATTTTTTTAAGATCGATCATTTCAATGGAAAGGCTGTCATAGTTGCGAACGTAGGTTTTTAAGTTGGTTCTATCGTGGACAATGATCCATTGGGTAATGTCTGTATTATGCTCGACGGGTATTTGTTCCCCCATTTTGGATTTGTCAGAAGCATCACGTATGATTCCTTCAAAAATATCAAAGGTATTTAAGATATGAAAGCCAAGTCTTACAGTATCAATAGCATCTTTGGGTACACTTGCCCACTGAGAAAATAGAGAGGCTCTTACAAAACGGGAAGGGGAAGTATAATCACCGGGAAGACCGAGAAGCCCCGACCCTTGAGAGACATTAGTGATCTCAACTGCTGGAAGTTTTAGGCTGGCAACATTATTCGGTGATAGATTTACATAGTTGGATAGATTGAATAGGTGCCAAGCAAAAGGAGGGGAGTTAGTAAGAACTCCAAGTGAGTTGTTCCACTGGAAGCATTTCCCATCGACATATTCTACGATGAGGACATTCCCATTTCTATCGGAGAAATAAAAATGTAATGGTAAAATCTTTCCATCCATATTGGGCGTTGGTTGCTGCCCCACAATAAGGGTTGGTAGTACTGTTTTGATTTCTTGGACAGTAGAGCAAGTGCTAAGGATATATGCCGGTAGTTCCCAATAACCTAAGGTCTTGTCTAGTTTTTCTTCTTCGATCTCTTGGTACTGAGCAAAGCCCGGCAGATACAAACAAGCAGCTACAAGCCCTTTTTCATTCATTCCATCAGAGACATGTAGTCTTAGATCTTTTTGGTTCATTCCCACAAAGCCGTATTTAACTCTCCACTCAAGTCCCTTTTTGTCTTTTCCCGCAGTTCCTAGGTAAGCCGTTCCCCGGGCTACTATTAAAATATCCGACTCTAAATGCTCTGCAAACTCTAGAGATCTGCAATAGATAAGGTCTTCTTCTTGGGATTTGAGTTGGAATGCAGTGCAGGCATGGGTATCGATGCTAAGTATTAGGGAAATCGTAGTGAGAAGAGAAAATACAGTTTTTTTCATAGGGCTCTAACGTTGTTTTTAAATTAATTGTGATGCTAATTTCTGTTATTAGTAAAAAAATTACTTTAAATCAAGAAGAGATAATTCTGCTGGGATTAGGATGGGTGTGGGGGATTAGCCTATCCGCCACTTTTCATTTAGCTTGAGCATAAATATTTTACCTCTTAGAATCCCGTTGCTTCACTAAAAGCAACAATCGGAGCGCAGTATGATCATTCCTCGAAGCTTTGGAACCCATAGCGGGACATTCCATGCCGATGAAGTAACGGCTTGCGCTTTATTTTTGCTTTTTAATCTTATCGATGAAGATAAAATTCATAGAACTCGAGACACAGCAAAGCTTAACACCTGTCAATATGTATGTGATGTAGGAGGGGAATACAACTCCTTGCAAAACAAATTCGATCACCACCAATCCACTTATAAAGGGGATTTCAGCAGTGCAGGGATGGTATGGCTCCACTTTAAAAATCAGAAGATTGTTACCGAAGATGTTTACCACTATTTCAATCGCTTCTTGATTCAGGGTATAGATGCTCATGACAATGGAAAGGGAGACTCAGATCCTGGTGTCTGCACATTTTCCAATGCCATTAGTAATTTCATGCCTGTAAGATATGATGCTTCTAATAAGGAGCTTGATGCTGCATTTTTAGATGCGGTTCATTTTACTCTAGGGCATTTGCAGAGGCTTCTCGATCGATTTAACTACGTCGAGCAGTGCAAGCAGAAAGTTATAGAGACCATGTCAACAGGACAAAAATACCTTGATTTCGAAGAGTCTCTTCCGTGGATGGACGCTTTTTTTGAAAATGGGGGAGATCATCATTCGGCCCTTTTTGTTATTATGCCCTCGGGAGATCATTGGAAGCTTAGAGGGATTCCTCCATCGAGCTCCGATAGAATGAAGGTAAGAGTGCCCCTTCCTCAAAGTTGGGCGGGTCTTCTCGATGAAGATCTTAAAAAGGAATCAGGGATACCCGGCGCTATCTTCTGCCATAAAGGACGCTTTATTTCTGTTTGGGAGACAAAGGAAGATGCCCTTGCAGCTCTAAAATTTATGATGGGAAAAGAGGGGCTATGAGCACGGTATTTGGAAAAATCATCACATCCGGTAGCTCCCGTCCATATCCTCATCGTTCCTAAAAAGGAGATTCCGAATCTCCAGTCTCTTGAGCCCGAGGATCTTCCCTTGGTAGCTGAGATGGTAGCTGTTGCTCAAAAGCTTGCCAAAGAATTTGGTATCGATGAAGAGGGCTACCGCTTTTTAACTAATAATGGTCCCGATGCCGGTCAGATCGTCCATCATCTCCATTTTCATTTGCTCGGTGGAAGAAAGCTTTGTCATATAGGTGTTGGCTAAGATTTTTCTTTTTCCTTTTCTTGTGCCTACCAGCTATACTGCGGATAACTCCGGATATAGTAAAAATTTTATGGCATATAGATCTCTTATCTTTTCTCTTATCTTTTCAAGCGGTTCTCTTATCGCTCAGCCAACAGAGCAGCAGGCTTTAAGAAGACTTCAAGATCACCTAATATTAGAAGACGCCACCTCGGCAATTGAGGAAGGGAAAAAATTCACTCAGCTCTATCCAGAGTCTCATTCCCTGCAGATGGCGTATATGAGAGCCCTTTGTGAAAAGGGAGATGAGCTAGAGGCTTTTTTAGAATTAAAAAAGCTAACGAGCTTATCAGGAGGGAAAGAGCCTGATCGCTTTCTTTATGAGATGCTCGCTTGGGGCGTTCTTACAAAGGGAGAAACCTCTTCTCTTATGATGATTCGTCTATACTCTCTTCTGGGATCGGCCTTTACTCAAGATGCAAGGGCTATACCTGTACTCATCCGTGAGATGAGAAGTTCCAATGCATTTCTTAGGTCCATTGCAGTAAAAATCTCTGCAAATTATGGGGACGCTCCCTTGCAGGTGGAAATTGCTAGGATGCTTAAAGAAGAAAAAGTGTGGTATGTCAAACTTGAAGTGATTCAAGCAGCAGGCAGGCTTCGCATGACTCACGTTCGTCATATTCTTAAAGAGATTATCTCTAACCCTAAAACGCTCGCTGAAGAAAAGGCCTCTTCACTTATCGCTTTAATCAGTATGTATGATGAGATAGAAGAGAAAGAGTTTAAAGCTCTTCTTCAAAGCGATAGAGCAGGGCTTAGAGAGCTTGCCTGTGAGCTTGTAGCCCATCTGGAGATGAAGGATCATATCGGGGATATCATCCCTTTATTAAATGATTCCTCACCGTCTGTTCGTATTGCCTGTCTAAATACCATTGGTCTTTTGGGGGTGAAGCAGCATGCTAGCCGGCCCATGATAAGCTATATCCAGAAGAGACTGTATGATCCCTGTCCAGAGGTTGCCATTACGGCCGCCTGGCTTGCTACAGTTCTTAATCAGAAAGAAGGGGAGGCTGTGCTTACTTCTTGGATTCAGCAGGATGTTCCTGAATGGAAAAGGCTTTCATCCGCGGCACTTGCTGCTACGGGCAGCCATGGCAAGGATCTTAGCCTGCAGCTTGTAAAAACAGAGAAGGATATCTTTGTGCAGGCCAATCTATCCCTTGGACTTATCGGCCAGAGAAAAGAGGTGGATAAAGCATCTAAGATTCTTTTTTCTCTCCTTATGGAGCATGGTCATGATCTGTGGATGTGGGAGAGTGGCTATAACCCTCTTTTCAAAAGTCTAGCTCCTAGCCGGGTAAGGCACATAGAACAAGTTCCGAGATACCCTCAAGTTGTCGATCAGCATGTGAAATTAGACCTTCTATCCGTTCTATCCATCATAGGACACCCTAAGGCTCTTGATGTCGTTAAAGAGTTCCTTAAAGACCATACCTGGGGAGTAACAGGATCTGCTGCATCAACCCTTTTAGAAGAAGGGGATGATCAGTCTTTAGAAATCGTTAGAAAACTTTTAGAAGATCCCGATGAAAAAATACGAATACAAGCCGCTTTGATCCTTGCTATGGTAGGTAGCGATGTGGCAGCAGTAAAGACTCTGCAAGAAGCTTACCCCTTAGTAGACAGAGATATGAAAATGTATATTATTGAAGCGCTCGGTCATATTGGCGATGCAAGCTCGATTCCTTTTTTGCTCACTATCTTAGAAGATCCTTTTCAAGTCTTGCGTGTTGTTGCAGCTTCTGCTTTAATCCAGTGCATATATCACTAGGTAAAGAGGTGCTCAATGCATGAGATTACAATACGCAAAGTGCAAGAAATCTTG
Source organism: Chlamydiota bacterium (assembly GCA_026398435.1). Taxonomy (GTDB): domain Bacteria; phylum Chlamydiota; class Chlamydiia; order Chlamydiales; family Rhabdochlamydiaceae; genus VGMB01. Next base: position 58,587 of record JAPLSW010000041.1, read on the forward strand.
CAGCAAAGCCATATCGATGGCTGGCTTATTTATGACTTCCAAAAAAGAAATTCCCTTGCGATCCAGTTTTTAGATATTCCCCCTTCAGCTCACCTGACAAGGAGGATGTTCTATTGGATACCCGCAAAGGGGAGTCCCGTTAAAATCGTCCATGTGATAGAGCCTCATTTCTTAGACAAATGGCCTGGAGAAAAACAGGTGTATTTCCAGTGGCAAAAGCTCGAAGAGACTCTTGCTAAGGTTCTTTCCGGTACAAAGATCGTAGCTATGGAGTATTCCCCTAAGTGCGCAATACCCTACGCTTCGATCATCGATGCTGGTATGGCAGATCTTATCCGCTCATTTGGAGTGGAGATTGTTTCATCGGCTGGATTTTTACAATATTTTACCTGTGTTCTAGATGAAGAGCAAAAGCTCTCCCAGTTTGAGGCCGCCCAAATTCTCGATCAAGCTGCAAGCGATGCTTGGCAGCTCATATCCTCTTGCCTCAAGAAAGGGGAGAAGATTTCTGAATACCAGGTGCAGCAGTTCATTAAATCGGAATTCACCTCTAAGGGGTGTATTTCGCAGGGAGATCCCATCTGTGCGGTGAACGCGCACAGCAGCGATCCCCATTTTTCCCCTTCAAAAGAAAATGATACCCTCATCCAAAAGGGGGATTTTGTATTAATTGATCTATGGTGTAAGAAAAACACCCCTAAAGCGATCTATGGGGATATCTCTCGGGTGGCAGTAGCGGCAAGAGAGCCAACGGCCAAGCAAAAGGAAATTTTTTCTATCGTACGCCTAGCGCAAAAGGCAGCAACCGACTTTATTATCGAGTCATTTGGCCAAAATAAGCCGGTCCGCGGCTGTGATGCGGATAGAGTCTCTCGCGATGTAATAGAAAAAGCAGGGTATGGGCAGTTCTTTACCCATAGAACAGGACATAATATACATACGGATGATCATGGCCCAGGTACCCATCTCGATTCTTTAGAAACTAAAGACGAAAGGCCCTTAATTGCTGGCACTTGCTTTTCTATTGAGCCGGGGATCTATCTGCCAGGGGAATTTGGAGTACGGTTAGAATATGATGTGTATATATCACCTGAGGGGAAAGTTCAGGTTACCGGTGGTATTCAAGAAGAAATAGTAACTTTGCTATAGAAAAAAGCCTCTAGCTTGGCTAGAGGCTTTTTAAGTGTGTTTTTAAGCGAATAACTTTGCAGAAAGCCGAGCTTCTGATAATTGCAAAACTTGACGTCGTGTCAACAGTTCTGTAGAGCTGTCACTGTGATCCATCTTTAAGAAATAATCTTCACTTGGGGAAAATTGGCTATAAAGAGCTCTTTCTCCTAGGATAATCCTGGATCTTTCACTATTTCCACCTATATCAAGAGTCGTTCCAAATTGCATAATCTTGCTTACTTCTTTAGAAAATCCTGGATTTCTTAAGATTCCTAGGTAGAAGGCTGCATTTGTTTTTGCATGGAGAGATTGTTCATGATTGGCGATAGACTTTAGTCTGATTCTAGAGATGTTTATTGCCTTTGTGTCAGGGTCTTCACGGGGAAATTTACCAGAGTACTCACGTTGTTCAGTTCTTGCTTCTCTAGAGGCCGCTTGGAATTTAATTGCCTGGTCATGCCAGTAGTTATAATGGGCAAGAACCGGTGCGAGAAGTAATGGATCCTTTTTTACTTTTTCGTCTTGAATATCATCTAATTTAATGCCTTTATGAGATAATGCTGCTAGGAATTCGGCTTCTTCTTTTGGTAGTTTATCTTGCTCATTTCTAATATCTTGGCATTGCTGCGCGTTATCAAAAGAGGCTTGTGATGCTGTTATTCGATTAGAAATGAAGTTGTCAATAGTGGGCATAACACAAAATGCTCCCAGTGCTGCAATAGGAATAGAGGCCGGAGCAAATATTGCGGTCAGAACTATGGAAGTTATGACAACTGCTGCAAATAAAACACCAACGGCAACGGCAACGGTCATATGTGTCCTACCTTGGGAAATATGGTCAGCTTGTGTTTTTTCAGTAATGTTTTCTACCGAGTGCTGAAGATAATTTACTTCGCTAACAGAGGGGGTAGTAGGGGTTGCTTGTGGGACTGTATTAGAGGGGGAGTCGTATAAAGGTGAAATTTGCGTTGAAAGAATTGCTGCCATGTTAAACTCCTGGTTGAAATTATATGAAGTATATGTATTTATCTGTTTTAGATAAATAGGTTAATTAGTTTTGTCTGTTTAAAATAAATTTAATTAGGAAAATCAGGCCTGCACGATCACTACAAAATCGATTGGATTTAATATTCTAAAAATATGTACTCTATCCATTATGGCAAAAATATCTATCCTTCTGGCTTGTAAATTGAATTTTTGAATTAAAACAGTGGTTATCATAGTATCTGTTGGAAGGTATAATTTAAGATAAGGACTATCCTAATGACTCTAATGCTCATGACTCCTTCGGAGGTTGCAAAGCGTATCTCAGAGGCTGCTAAAGAAAAGCGCCTTTTTTTAGATTTCAGTCAGCAAGGATTATCTGTTCGCTCTGGAGTAAGTCTTGGGGTGATAAAGAAGTTTGAGAGAACAGGGAAAATTTCACTTGAATCTCTTTTAAAGTTGGCGCTGATATTGGGTGGATTAGACGATTTTTTAAAAGTATTTGAACCCGTAATTCCTGTGAAATTTCCATCGCTTGAGCTTCTACTTAAACAAAAAAATCGAAAAAGAGGGAGAAAATATTAAGTTTCACCAAGCTATTCGTTGACTAGCGTTGCTTTTGCAGTAATAAGAAATGTAGGGCTTTTTGTTTGATCAGAGTAATCATGCTGGCAAGGCCATTAGATCTTCCAGGGGTTAGGCTTTGTGCTAGACCTAATTTTTCTATAAAATAAGGATTTAATTGTAAAACTTCTTCAGGGGAAAGCCCACTATAGGAAATAATTGCAAGTGCGGCGAGGCCCGATGATATGAGAGCTTCCGAACTTGCGGAAAAATGTAGTGTACCGTCACTTGCCTGCTTGCAGTCAAGGTAAACGATACTTTGGCATCCCTGTACAATATTATCTTCTAAGCGGCACTCTTCTGAAAAAGAAGGAAGTGAGGCTCCAAGTTCAATAATTTTTTGGTACTTAGCTTGCTCATCGTTGCATCCTGAAAAAAATGCAAGAATTGCTTGCTGTCTTTCCTCAGGTAAACCATGCGACTGGATAAAAATTGTGTTTGTCATCAAGGGAAATTGTCCGTTATATATAGATGTCAATTTTAAGCTAGGTCGCTGTCTTGGGTCAAGAAGTATATGTTGGAGGGGAGATGCTTAAAATTTTTTCAATGCATAAGGGTTTTTTTAGCTAAATTATATTTTCCTCTTAAAAAAATAATAACGAGTGATTTTCAGGGAAATTAGAGGGTGGCTGGAAGTATATTTTGTTTAACCCTCGAAAGCCATTGACATTAAACAGTCAAATCTTGTTTTATAGTCCAAGTTTTAAGCAAAGTTAAGCGACCCTATATGCCAAAAGAAGATACAATCAAAGTCGATGGTACCATCGAAGAGCTGCTTCCCAATATGAACTTTCGCGTGATCCTACAAAATGGGATGCGTGTAATAGCTCACCTCTGCGGAAAAATGCGTATGAGAAACATTCGCGTCCTTGTAGGGGACGTGGTGACTGTGGAAATGTCTCCCTATGACCTTTCCAAAGCAAGGATCATTTACCGCCAGAGGTAAGTCCTCAGGCAGGTTGAATACTCAAAAAAAGTGTGTGCAAAGCGAATGATATTGATTTAATTTGCTCTGCAGAATAAACTTATATGCTTTCGACTTAAAACTAGGTGTTTGCGTTGCTTTGAGACGCCCAGATAGCTCAGTGGTAGAGCACTTGCATGGTAAGCCAGCGGTCGTAGGTTCGATTCCTATTCTGGGCAAAAGATCTAAGTCAACAAAGATATATTCAAACAAACTCATTATACTGGAGCCAACCGGAGGATGAAATAATGGCAAAAGAACAATTTCAAAGGAATAAACCGCACGTTAACATAGGCACTATCGGCCACGTTGACCACGGCAAAACCTCGCTTACAGCGGCGATCACTAAAGTATTGGCTGAAGCAGGCGGAGCAAAATTTAGAGATTATGCTTCTATTGACAATACCCCAGAAGAAAAAGCTCGTGGTATTACTATCAACTCTACTCACGTTGAGTATGAGACAGCTGCTCGTCACTATGCGCACGTAGACTGCCCAGGTCACGCCGACTATGTAAAGAATATGATTACAGGTGCAGCGCAGATGGATGGAGCAATTCTCGTAGTTGCTGCAACAGATGGTGCTATGCCTCAAACAAAAGAACACATCCTCTTGGCTCACCAAGTTGGTGTTCCTGCGATTGTTGTATTCCTTAACAAGATGGATCTTATCGGTCAAGGTGATGAAGAGCTTGTAGACCTAGTTGAAATGGAGCTTCAAGAGCTTCTATCAGCAAAAGGTTATGAAGACGTGCCAATCATTAGAGGTTCAGCTGTTAAGGCTCTAGATGGCGTTCCAGAATACGTGGAAAGCATCAAACTACTTATGAAGACTGTTGATGAAAAGATCCCTACACCTACTCGTGAAGTAGATAAGCCTTTTCTTATGCCAATCGAAGACGTTTTCTCTATTTCTGGACGTGGTACAGTAGCTACTGGCCGTGTAGAAAGAGGTATTGTAAAAGTGAACGACAAGCTTCAACTCGTCGGAATCCACAATACACGTGAAACGGTTGCTACTGGCTTAGAGATGTTTAACAAGCTTCTCGATGAAGCTCGTGCTGGTGAAAACGTTGGTGTCCTACTCCGTGGTGTTGAAAAGAACGACATCGAACGTGGTATGGTACTTGCAGCTCCTAACACATGTAAGCCGCATTCTAAATTCAAAGGAACAGTTTATGTTCTTACGAAAGAAGAAGGTGGTCGTCATAAGCCCTTCTTCACAGGATATAGACCTCAGTTCTACTTCCGTACAACTGACGTAACTGGTTCTGTAACTCTTCCTGAAGGAACAGAGATGGTTATGCCAGGCGATAATATTGAGTTCACAGCAGAGCTCATTAGCCCAATCGCAATGGAACAAGGAATGAGATTCGCTATCCGTGAGGGTGGACGAACAATTGGTGCAGGTACTGTATCTGAGATCATACTATAACACTTGTTACTTAAGTGTTTTGTAAGTCAGGTTCTTAAATTTTAAGAGCCTGACTATATTTATAAAGAGCGAATAGCTCTGGGTGTGTAGCTCAGCTGGTAGAGCAGCGATCTCCAAAGTCGCCGGTCGGGGGTTCGAATCCCTCCGCACTCGATTAATAAACGTAACTTTAAGCAAAGTTTGATTCATTATGAGCATTATGGACGTAAAATTAAGTGAAAGCCCCTTAAATGGTGAAGCATCTAACCTATCGTCTAATGCGAAAAGAAAATCGCTATTTACCTTTATCCATGAGATGAAGGAAGAGTTAAAGAAGGTAAGTTGGACCTCTAAAGCTGAATTGAGATTGTCTACCAAAATGGTAGTTCTCTCTATGTTCCTTTTTGGGTTTGCTATTTATCTCGTAGATCTTGGTGTTAAAGGTCTCTTAGAGATGATTAAAACTACTGTACATTTTATTTTTGGCTAATCAAGAAGGGGACCTATGCATAAATGGTATGTGATTCAGTGCATCTCCGGACAAGAGAAAAAGGTCAAAAAAGCCTTAGAAGACAATCGTGAGTCTAAGGGTATGACCGATCTTGTTGAGGAAGTGTTAGTGCCCACAGAAAATGTGGCCGAAGTGAAAAAAGGACAGCAGAAGATCAGCGAAAAGAAAATGTGGCCTGGATATATCCTGGTCAAGTTAACTCTAACTGATGATTCCTGGATGTATGTTAAAAACACTAATAATGTCCTGGAGTTCCTGGGTGGGGAAAAGCCTCTTCCACTACTTCAGTCCGAGGTCGATGCGATATTAAATGATCTCGAAGAAAAGAAACAAAGTGTTGTTCAAAAACACAATATTGGTGTTGGCGATAAAGTTAAAATTATCGATGGCGTATTCGTGAACTTTATCGGTACTGTCAATGATGTATTCCACGATAAGGGAAGACTCAGTGTAATGGTTTCGATTTTTGGAAGAGAAACGCGTGTTGATGACTTAGAGTTCTGGCAGGTAGAACATGCTCCTGTCGACTTATAAGTTTTATAAAGATTTTTTGATTGTATTTTAAGGAACAAAAATGGCAAAGAAACTCGTTAAAATCATCAAACTGCAGATACCTGCAGGGAAAGCCAATCCAGCACCTCCTATTGGTCCTGCCTTAGGTGGAGCCGGTGTTAACATTATGGCTTTCTGTAAAGAGTTTAATGCGAAAACGCAAGACAAAGCAGGGGATTTATTACCTGTTGTGATTTCCGTATTTGCAGATAAAACCTTTACGTTTGTTACAAAGCAACCTCCTACTTCACGCTTGATTCTTAAAGAGCTTGGATTAGAGTCGGGATCCAAAGTGCCCAACAGAGACAAAGTCGGTAAACTTACAAACACTCAAGTGAGAAAGATTGCAAAATCTAAATCATGCGATATGCGCGTAAGCACCGAAGAGGCTGCAATGCAGCTTGTCATGGGAACTGCCCGCTCGATGGGAGTGGATATAATTGAAGGGTAATAGATGACGCATCAAAGCAAAAGATTTCGGGAGATAGCTAAGCATGTAACTGCTGATAAGGCTTACACGCTTGCAGAAGCTATCGAAGTATTAAAAAAATGTCCACCGGTCAAGTTTGATCAATCGGTGGAAGTTGCGCTGAAAACGGGCGTAGATTCGTCAAAGTCAGATCAGCAGGTGCGCGGAACTGTATCATTACCGAACGGTACAGGGAAGAAAATGGTTCTCATTGTGTTCGCACGAGGGGAGAAAATCAAAGAAGCACTAGATGCTGGCGCTGATTTTGCCGGAAATGAAGAGCTTCTAGAGAGAGTAAAAGGTGGATGGCTAGATTTCAATGGTGTTATATCAACCCCTGATATGATGCGTGAAGTTGGAAAGCTGGGTAAAGTTTTAGGACCTCGTGGGCTTATGCCTACTCCTAAAGCTGGCACAGTAACTGCAGATGTCGCTAAAGCTATCCTAGAAGTGAAAGCTGGTAAAATTGAATTTAAAACTGATAAGAGTAGTGTCATCAACAATATGGTCGGTAAACTTTCTTTCCAAAAAGAAACGTTGATGCAGAACATCTCTACATTCCTTAGTGCAGTAGCAAGGGCTCGTCCTACTACAGCAAAAGGACAATTTATTAAGTCGATATCTATATCATCTACTATGGGTCCTGGACTGAAGATCGATCTTCATTCTGTACCTGAGATTCAGGGAGTATAACCGATGAGACCAGAAAAGGCATTGCTACTTAATGAAATCAGAGAGAAATTAGACTCTTCTCAAGCGTTCGTCTTTACTTGCTATAAAAAATTAAGTCCAAACAAAGCTGCGGATTTTAGATTTAATGTAGCAAAGAGTGGCGGAACCTTTGAAGTTGTCAAAAAGCGCATTTTTGTCAAGGCTGCAGAGCAATCAGGTTTATCTATTGATCGTAAGGATCTCCAAGGACATATTGGAGTAATTTTTGCGGAGCAAGATCCTGTACTAACAACAAAAGTTGTCTACCAGTTCCGCAAAGAGAACGAAGGGATGATGGAAGTTTTAGGTGGTAGTTTCGAAGGCAAACTCTGTTCGTCGAAAGACGTCGAGTTGATTTCTGAGCTCCCAGCCAAAGATGAAATGAGAGCACAACTCCTTGGAACTTTCGAAGCACCAATGAGCCAAACATTAGCCGTTGTTGAAGCAATTCTCTGCAGTGTTTTACATTGTTTAGAAAACAAAGCGCAACTCAGTGAAGCTGTTGAAAGCAGTGAAACTGTAGATAGCATTGAAACTGCAGAAAGCACTGAAGCTTAACAACCCCAAAAATTTTTAACAGATGTAATTAAAGAGGTTTATCGTGAGTACTCAAGAACATACAATTGAGCAATTAGTAGAAACATTAAGCAAACTCAGCGTTCTCGATATGTCCAAGCTTAAAACAGCTCTGGAAGATAAGTGGGGCGTTAAAGCTGCTGCTGCTGCTGCACCTATGATGATGGCTGCTGCACCTGCTGCTGCTGCTGCTGCTGAGTCGACAGAGTTTTCAGTAACTCTTGAAGCTTCAACAGCTGAGAAGAAAATTGGAGTTATCAAAATCGTTCGTGAAATTACTGGTCTTGGCTTAAAAGAAGCGAAAGATCTCGTTGACGGTGCTCCAAAAGTATTGAAAGAAACATGTCCTAAAGCTGAAGCAGAAGAAATTTCTAAGAAAGTCACTGCAGCTGGTGGTAAAGTTACACTGAAAGGTCTCTAAGAGATTCTTTTTACTTTGTGTTTCGAGAGCAGAAGTAGTCATTGGCTGACTTCTGCTCTTTGTTTTGAGTAGATTTTCCCTCTGAAGCGTTTGTAAATGGGCTATTTTCTTTTCATATCAAATGACTTAAGGCAACTTTCGTCTTGATACAATAAGAGCTTTAAGTCTCATTTGAATTATCTTTAATCAGTAGTTTAGGAGCTATTTCGATGCTTAAAAAGTCGCCTCATCGGGTGAGTTTTCGTGAAAAAGAAGAAATTATAGATCTTCCGAACCTCATTGAAATTCAGATCAAGTCCTATCTTCAATTCTTGCAAGCTGAAAAGCTTCCCCATGAAAGAGAAAGTGTGGGTCTGCAGGAAGTTTTCACTGAAATTTTTCCGATTAAGTCATATGACGAAAAAACCATTATTGAGTTTATATCCTATAGTTTGGGAGTTCCCAAATATAGTCCTGAAGAATGTATCCGTAGAGGAATTACCTTTAACGTCATCCTCAAAGTTAAATTCAGACTAACTGATGAAACTGGTATCAAAGAAGAAGAAGTTTACATGGGTACTCTCCCTGTAATGACTGATAAAGGTACTTTTGTCATCAATGGAGCTGAACGAGTTATTGTTTCCCAACTTCATAGGTCTCCTGGTATCGCGTTTGAAGAAGAACGTCATTCCAAAGGGATGATGATTTATTCATTCCGTATTATTCCTTATAGAGGAAGCTGGCTTGAAGGTGCGTTTGATACAAATGATCTTATTTACATCTATATCGACAGAAAGAAACGCCGCCGTAAGATTCTTGCTACATCCTTTATTCGTACCCTTGGATACTCAAGTGATGCAGATATCATTGAAGAATTTTTTAGCACAATGAAAGTGAAAATTAAATCCGATAAAGACTTTACAAAGCTCGTTGGAAAAATTCTTGCTGAAGATGTTGTTGAAGAAGGAAGCGGTGTGGTATTTGGTAAAGCTTCTGAAAAGCTAACAACTGCTATGCTCAAGCGTATGCTTGATGCTGGTGTTCAGGCTGTTAGAATTGCAGAAGATGCGGATGAGACAAGTCCGATTATCAAAATGCTTGCAAAAGATCCAACAGATTCTTATGAATCTGCTCTTAAAGATTTCTACCGTAAAATTCGCCCAGGTGAACCTGCAACACTTTCGAATGCTCGTTCTGCTATTATGCGCTTATTCTTTGATCCTAAACGTTACAATCTTGGAAAAGTAGGCCGTTATAAGCTCAATTCCAAGCTTGGTAAAACCATTTCTGATGAAGAGTTGCAGAACGTAACTCTCCAAAAAGAAGACGTCATCGGTGCTGTTAAGTATCTGATACGCCTTAAGAAGGGAGAAGAAACGGCTTATGTAGATGATATCGATCACCTCGGAAATCGTCGTGTTCGATCAGTTGGTGAACTTATCCAAAATCAGTGCAGAATCGGTCTTGCACGTATGGAAAAAATTATTAAAGAGAGAATGAACATTTTTGACTTCTCCTCCGATACACTTACCCCAGGTAAGATCGTGTCTGCAAAGGGTCTCGCTGGTGTTCTAAAAGACTTTTTCGGAAGATCTCAGCTCTCTCAATTTATGGATCAAACTAATCCTATAGCTGAACTTACGCACAAAAGACGTCTTTCTTCTCTCGGGCCAGGTGGCTTAAATAGAGAAAGAGCCGGATTTGAAGTACGTGACGTTCATCCAAGTCACTATGGAAGGATTTGTCCTATTGAGACACCTGAAGGACCAAACATTGGTTTGATCACTTCGCTGTCTTGTTTTGCTAAAATTAACGAATTCGGTTTTATCGAAACACCTTATCGTATTGTTCGTGATGGTGTTGTTACTGATGAGATCGAGTACATGACAGCTGACCAAGAAGAGACTTGCGTTATTGCTCAGGCGTCAGCCGTACTTAATGAACATAACATGTTTGAAGAGCCTCTTTGCTGGGCACGTTTCCGTGGTGAATCGATGAAAATCGAGCAAGAAAAAGTCACTCATATGGACGTATCTTCAAAACAACTAGTTTCTATCGTTACTGGACTAATTCCGTTCCTTGAGCACGATGATGCTAACCGAGCCCTAATGGGATCGAACATGCAAAGACAAGCTGTACCTCTTCTTAGAACTGATGCTCCTTATGTCGGAACAGGTCTAGAACTTAGATCTGCAAGAGACTCAGGTGCTGTTGTTGTTGCCGAAGAAGACGGGGTAATTGAGTATGTTGATGGATATAAAATAGTTATAGCATCAAAAGCAAATCTCTCCATTAAAAAAACGTATGTTCTCAAGAAGTTTATGCGTTCTAATGGTGGTACATGTATCAACCAAACTCCGCTCTGTGAGACTGGCGATATAATTGTTGCCGGAGATATTATAGCTGATGGACCAGCAACCGATAAAGGGGAGATCGCCCTTGGTAAAAATGCCCTTGTGGCCTTTATGCCATGGTGTGGTTATAACTATGAGGATGCTATCATCATCTCTGAAAAACTTTTAAGGGAAGATTATTATACCTCTATCTACCTAGAAGAGTTTGAGCTTACTGCACGTGATACGAAACTTGGTAAAGAAGAGATTACTAAAGATATTCCGAACGTATCGGAAGAAGCTCTAGCGAATCTTGGCGAAGACGGAATTATCCGTATTGGTGCTGAAGTGAAACCCGGTGATATCCTTGTAGGTAAGATCACTCCTAAGTCTGAAACAGAGCTTGCTCCTGAAGAAAGACTTCTTAGAGCGATCTTCGGTGAAAAGGCAGCAGATGTTAAGGATGCTTCCTTGACAGTTCCTCCAGGTACTGAAGGTATTGTTATGGACGTGAAGGTATTTAGCAGGAGAGATCGTCTATCAAAAACTGATGATGAACTTGTTGAAGAAGCTACACGGATCAAAGACATTCATTCCGACTATAAGACTAAGGAAGCTGAACTTATAATTGAGTTCCATGAGAAACTAGGTGCTCTTCTAATGAATGAGCAAGCTCCAGGTCCGATTATGCATAGGAAGACAGGTGATGTTATCATTAGAGAGGGAGAGGTCATTTCGCAAGACATGATTGAAAACCTTGAAAATGAGAAGCTTGAAGACCTGATTATGTCTGACCACGATATCTACGGCACTCTTAAAGATATTTTAAGAGAGTTCGATGTCGCCTTGCAGACTCTTCAAACACATCATAAGACTGAAATTGAATTTATGCGTAAAGGGGATTCAGAGCTTGATCCTGGTGTAATCCGCCAAGTGAAAGTTTATGTAGCTTGTAAACGTAAGCTTCAAGTCGGAGATAAGATGGCAGGACGTCACGGTAACAAGGGCGTTGTGTCCAAGATTGTTCCCGAGGCAGATATGCCTTATCTTAAAGATGGACAGACCATTGAAATCATCCTTAACCCTCTTGGCGTACCGTCTCGTATGAACATGGGACAGTTGCTTGAGACTCACCTCGGTTTTGCTGCGAAGAAAGTAGGTATCTATGTAAAGAGCCCTGTCTTCGAAGGATTCCCTGAGTCTCGTATTTGGGAAATGATGAAAGAACTAGGTCTTCCTGAAGATGGTAAGATGTACCTATACGACGGACGTACTGGCGAGCGTTTCGACAGTCGTGTTGTTGTGGGATATATCTACATGCTGAAGCTTTCTCACCTTGTTGCAGATAAGATCCACGCTCGTTCAATTGGACCTTACTCACTTGTAACTCAACAGCCTCTTGGCGGTAAAGCCCAGATGGGTGGTCAGAGATTTGGGGAGATGGAAGTGTGGGCGCTAGAAGCTTATGGCGCAGCCCACCTTCTTCAAGAGATGCTTACTGTCAAGTCTGATGACGTTGCGGGAAGAACACGCATTTACGAGTCAATCGTAAAAGGTGAAAACATACTGAATGCTGGCACGCCGGAGTCTTTCAACGTTCTCGTGAAAGAGATGCAAGGTCTGTGCTTAGATGTACGCGCTGAAAGCGCTCAAGAAGTTTAATCGGGGAGACATTCATGACAGAAGAAGAATTCCGTGGTTCCCATTTCGATAAGTTGACCATTAAGATTGCATCGGAAGATGTCATTCGTAACGACTGGTCACGTGGTGAAATCAAAAAACCAGAAACGATTAACTATCGTACATTCAAGCCCGAGAAGGGAGGTCTTTTCTGTGAAAAGATCTTTGGTCCGACAAGGGATTGGGAGTGTGCGTGTGGAAAGTATAAGAAAATCAAACACAAAGGGATCGTTTGCGATCGTTGTGGTGTTGAGGTAACACTTTCTAAAGTTCGTCGGGAAAGAATGGCTCACATTGAGCTTGCGGTTCCAGTTGTTCACATCTGGTTTTTCAAGACGATGCCTTCCAGGATTGGTAATATCCTTGGGATGTCTACAAATGATCTAGAGCGTGTGATTTATTACGAAGATTACGTCGTAACAGATCCAGGTCGTACTACACTTGAAAGGAAACAGCTCCTTAATGACACTGAATATCGTGAAGCCCAAGAAAAATGGGGTTCTGATTCATTTGTTGCTAGGATGGGTGGAGATGCTGTTCGTGATCTTCTTGAAAAAGAAGACCTCGAATTCATGGTTTCCGACTTAAAAGACAAACTGAAGAAAACGAAGTCTATGCAAGCTAGAATGAAGCTTGCAAAGAGGCTGAAAATAGTAGAAGGCTTTGCCTCTTCTCCTAACAGACCTGACTGGATGGTTGTGGGATGTATCCCAGTTATACCACCAGATCTTCGTCCTTTAGTTCCTTTGGATGGTGGAAGATTTGCTACATCGGACTTAAATGACCTCTATAGACGAGTCATCAACCGTAACAATCGTCTTAAGTCGATTCTTAAGCTAAAAACGCCTGATGTGATCGTACGTAACGAGAAGAGGATGCTACAGGAAGCTGTTGACGCCCTTTTTGATAACGGTCGTCATGGGCATCCTGTTATGGGAGCTGGAAACCGTCCTCTTAAAGCTCTTTCTGAGATGCTTAAAGGTAAGCAAGGTCGTTTCCGTCAAAACCTTCTTGGTAAACGTGTGGATTACTCTGGACGTTCGGTTATTATCGTTGGACCAGATCTTAAGTTTAACCAATGTGGTCTTCCGAAACAAATGGCCCTTGAGCTTTTCGAGCCATTTATCGTTAAGAGACTAAAGGATTTAGGACACGTATATACCATCCGTTCTGCAAAGAAGCTTATCCAAAAACAAGCTTCAGAAGTATGGGATGTACTTGAAGAGATAATCAAAGGGCACCCTGTGCTCCTTAACCGTGCTCCTACTCTTCACCGTTTAGGTATCCAAGCGTTTGAGCCTGTTCTTATAGAAGGTAAAGCTATACGTATCCATCCTCTCGTCACAACTGCGTTTAACGCGGACTTTGACGGTGACCAAATGGCCGTACACATACCACTTTCTATCGAAGCGCAGATCGAAGCTAAACTTCTGATGATGGCACCGGATAATATATTCCTCCCATCTTCAGGAAAACCTGCCGCGGTTCCTTCTCAGGATATGATCTTAGGACTCTACTATTTGATGTTAGATCCTATGTACAATCCAGAAGAATACGGACTGAAAATAAAAACATTCCGTGACAAGGACGAAGTTCTTCTCGCATTGAATGCAGCAGGAAGCTGGAACTGGCATGAAGAAGGGGCTACCAATGGAAGAAAAGACTTCCTTGGTCGCGGTATCAGAATTCATGAAAGAATCAAGCTGAAACTAGAAGAAGGTATTATCGAAACGACACCTGGAAGGGTTCTTTTTAATACTATCGTTCCTAAAGAGCTTGGTTTCCAAAACTACTCCTTGCGTAAGAAGAAGATGAGTGAACTTGTTCTTCAAACATATAAGAGAGTGGGACTTGAAGCTACTGTTCGATTCCTTGATAACTGTAAAAATCTTGGATTTGCCGAAGCTACAAAAGCTGCTCTTTCCATGGGTGTATGTGACGTTCGAGTACCTAGCAATAAATCAAAAGTTATTGATGATGCTATAGTTCGTATTGAAGTGGTTAAAAAGCAGTATGAGAATGGTATTATCACAGACGGTGAGAGACATTCTAAAATTATCAGTATTTGGACGGAAGTATCTGATGTTCTTTCCGAAGAACTCTTTAAGCTTATTGCCGAAGTAAAAGATCATGAGTCTAACCCTCTCTATCTAATGATGGATTCGGGCGCTCGTGGTAACAAAACACAGGTAAAACAGCTTGGAGCTCTCCGTGGTCTGATGGCTAAACCATCAGGGGAGATTATCGAGTCCCCAATTACTGCGAACTTCCGTGAAGGATTAAGTGTTCTTGAATACTTTATCTCCTCACACGGTGCTCGTAAGGGTCTTGCCGATACTGCCTTAAAAACTGCTGACTCAGGATACCTCACAAGACGTCTTGTGGACGTAGCCCAAGATCTTATCGTTACTGAAGCTGATTGTGGAACACTTAACGGCATTGAAATTTCAGCAATTAAACAAGGTCAAGAGGAACTACTTCCTCTTAAAGACCGTCTGTTTGGTCGGGCTGTTTGTGAAGTTATTGTGCAGCCGGGTGATAGCAAGAAAGTTCTTGCTCGCCTAGGTGATGTATTGACAGTGCAGCAAGCAGAAGCCATTGACGATTGCGGTATTGAGGTTATTAGACTCAGGTCTCCTCTTACTTGTGAATCTAAACGGGGTATCTGTGCGAAGTGCTATGGTATCAACCTTGCAAACGGTGGAATGGTTGGCCTTGGTGAAGCAGTCGGTATTATCGCTGCTCAATCCATTGGTGAACCAGGAACTCAGCTCACGATGCGTACCTTCCACTTGGGTGGTATTGCTTCTGCGAGCGTTAGCCCAGAGATTGTTGCTGAGCATGACGGTATCTTGGTTTACCAAGATCTTCGTACTGTACAGAACGAAGAAGGTATTTGGCTTGCCCTCAACAAGAATGGCTCGCTTCACCTCGTAAGAGATGAAGGACGCGGTCTTGATGAGTACAAAAAGCTTCTTTCTTCTAAATCGCTTGAACCGCTACAGACGTTCAATATTGAGTTAGGTACTCGTATCCTACTTAAAGACGGTGCCTCTGTTAAGAAGAAAACCAAGATTGGTCATTGGGAGCAACACAACATTCCAATTATCTGCGAAAGACCCGGTTACGTAAAATATGAAGACCTTGTTGAAGGTATCTCTACACAGCGCGATGTTAATAAACAGACTGGCCAGGCTGAGCTGTTTGTTAAACAACACCGTGGAGAGCTCCACCCTCAGATCGTTATTCATGCAGATAAAGAATGTAAAGAACTTATTGGTACCTATGCAATTCCGTCAGGAGCATTTATCTCCGTACAGGAAGGCGATCGTGTAACAGCTGGTATGTTACTTGCTCGTCTCCCAAGAGGAGCTATTAAAACCAAGGATATCACCGGTGGTCTTCCTCGAGTAGCTGAGCTATTCGAAGCAAGGCGCCCAAAAGATGCCGCAGAGATTGCTAAGATCGACGGTGTTGTTGACTTCCGTGGTGTGCAGAAGAATAAGCGTATCGTTGTAGTTCGTGATGAAGACTCTGGTATGGAAGAAGAGCATCTTATCCCTCTGACAAAACACCTTATTATCCAACGTGGTGATAACGTGATCAAAGGTCAGCAGTTGACAGATGGACTTGTTGTTCCTCAAGAGATTCTTGATATCTGTGGAGTCAGAGAGCTTCAGAAGTATCTAGTGAACCAGGTGCAAGAAGTGTATCGACTCCAAGGTGTTGATATTAACGACAAGCATATCGAGATCATAGTGCGTCAGATGCTCCAAAAAGTGCGTGTCACAGAGCCAGGTGATACAACACTGCTCTACGGAGAAGATATCGATAAGAAGCGCTTCCACAATATGAACAGGAAAGCCCTCGATGAGGGTGGAAGACCTGCTCAAGCAGCGCCAGTGCTTCTTGGTATCACGAAAGCATCTCTTGGTACAGAATCGTTTGTTTCAGCGGCATCGTTCCAAGAAACAACACGTGTTCTTACTGATGCAGCATGTGAAGGTAAGACAGATTATCTTCTCGACTTCAAATCGAACCTAATCATGGGTCATATGATCCCTGGTGGTACAGGATTTGTGCAATTCAATAATCGTATTGCCAAGTCTGTCGATCGTGAAAGTGAAGATGAGCTTGTATTTGCTTTTGACTAAGTGATACAGACCATTTCGAATCTAAAGGGCTTAAGAGGTGTTAAAACTTCTTAAGCCCTTTTTTTTCCTATGACTTTTAACATGACCAAGGCCTTAACTTTTTAGCCTTTTAAATAGTCGCTGTAAATTACTCCCTTCAAAGGCAATCTTTTTATCAGTTTGGTACTTTAAAACGTGCTTAAGGTAAAGATCTTGCATTCTGTCAACACCCGCACTTGTAAACCATCTTTCTAAAAAGGCAAGCTCGTCTTTAGTAAAGGAACTTTCTCCACTTAAGAATTTCAATTTAACCACTTTTTCAAAAGCCCCAGGGGACAATTCTCTACTTGGATCTTTAAACCCAAGGGTAAGATTGTAGTAGTTAGGATCGCTTGTTGTATCCTCTATTTGAGAAAAAAGGGTGACATTGTCTTCCTCAACAATTAGATGATGGAAAGGGGTCCTATGAGCTCCTAAAAGGCTCATTTTTTTTAGGAATTCACTCGGTTTCCATTCTAGAACGTTGATAGAGATGTTAATTCCTTCAAATAGATCTTGGTAGGATTCAAGGGCCGGCTCCCTTTTCATTTG
This sequence comes from Chlamydiota bacterium, assembly GCA_026398435.1. Taxonomy (GTDB): domain Bacteria; phylum Chlamydiota; class Chlamydiia; order Chlamydiales; family Rhabdochlamydiaceae; genus VGMB01. Next base: position 75,697 of record JAPLSW010000041.1, read on the forward strand.
GTCCATTATGGGAAAAAGAGGGATTATATTATAATCGATCTTAGAGGGGAGCTCCGTGAAGTACTGCCATGTTCTTTTTGTGAACCTAATGCCACCCTTCCTAGAATTTGCATCTACTGATCCAAGTTGGATTAGTTCAAATTCATTATCGCCTTGAGTTTCCATTTCGGTACTAACTTGAGTTTCTACCTCATTTGCCTGCTCTACCTCAACGGTGCCCTCAATATCAGATTGTGGGGAGATCACCTGGTTGTGAACACTTGCTACGGCGCGACGCTGAAGTTCTGCAATTTGAATTTTTAGGGCTTCGGTTCTTTGTCTAAGGAAGGGAAGCTGTTTATCAATTGCCTCTAGCTGAGTTGAGCATGTCTCTCCGGCTTCTTGAATAACTTCTCTAGACGGCCTTTCAAAGCTAGGCTTCCCATAAAGGTCAGCCGGAGTATGGTCGGCAGGTTTGATCCAATTCTGAGATAAATAGCTAAATGCCTCACCCTTTTGCTCTCCCGAATAATCAGAACTTGTCATTACCTCCAGCAGGAGATTTTGAGAAAGATTATCCAGTTGCTGTTTAAAAGCCCTAAAATTGTCATCTCCTTGCTGATGTGCTTGATTTTGGATGACAAAGCTAAGAATCTCCCTAAACCCAATTGGTTCTGCTCCAGACCCAAGCTGCCCTCTAATAATGGAGGCTACTTCCTCATCTATGACAAATTGCACTGTTTGTCCTTTGTCAAGACCTCTAAGCCTCCAGACGCTTTGTAAAAGATCCCGTAAAATCATTCCCCTCCCGATTGTCACAAGCCCAGCCGCCGCTCCCTTTTGTTTAATATCAGAACCTGTTGTATGGCTTTGGTCGTAGAAGGTTAAACGTTCCTCTTCTTTAAGAGGGGAGGCGCTTAAGGGAGTTTCGGTTGTTCCATCAGTAATGGTTTGTTCCCCTTTTGAATTATAGAAGACAACAGGCATCCTGTATTTAAAGGACATTTTTCTAGCAATCTCAAGATTACCCCCTTCTTTAAAATACCCTCCTGCATCTATAAGAGCATCATGAGGGGGTAAACCCTCAAACATTGCTGCCCCTTCGATCTTAGGGATAATTAGGGCTGGGCCTGCGGCTTTTCCCATAAGTAGATTAAGGGTTTTAGCATCCGTTCCGGGTTCAGGTCGTGCCGCAAGCTTACTATGCATGCTTCCAGCATTCCAAAGGGTCCCGGTAAAGCCCGATACCTTACTAAAAAGGGCAATGAGGTTGATCGGGTTGCAGGCAAGCTTATTTTCAAAAAGCTGCATCTGAGGGAGGAACAGCTTTTCAATGAGCTCCTGCCGGACTATAGGATCTCTATTGATTCGACCTAGGATTAATCCAAGCTGAGAGGGATTGAGATGGTGTTTAAAGGGAATGGGAAGCTCCCCTTTTAAAAGACAGAACTGTTGGTAGCCGATAGTTTCTTCAAGAGAAATTAGTTCATTCCGTATTTGCGTATCAGCTTGTTTCTTAAGTTGCTCGATGACACGAATTAGGGTGTCTTTCCGAATCCCATTTTTCGCATGGATCTGGAACGTGTAGTTCATAGTGATGTAAGGATTAGAAAATAGGGACCCATGACTTGGGGTGTTAGCTGCAGCATAGGGAATCGCCATTACTCCACGGTCCAAACCATACCTCTCATCACTTGTTTTTAATAGGGTATGGGGAAGTAGGCAGCAGATTTCTTCAGCGGCTAGTGCTAAAAGATTTTGCAATTCAGGGGGTTGATCATCATAGAACCTTTGAGATTCTGCAGCTTTTGATTGATCGCGGCAAAGGTAATCTAAAACTGCTTTTTGATCGATACCCGCAGGTATTTTTTTTTGTTCAATTAATTGAGCAATAAGAGCGAGAGCTAGGGGCTCCTTTAACGATGTATGATACAGGGCCTCTGAGAGAGGGGGGATAGCAGGATCACGATCGGGTTGAGGATCACTTTCAAGGCGCGCAATATGTTTTAACTTGGGATCAGAATAAAGAAGCTTGTAGAGGGTGCCAATAAGGTGAATTTCTTCCTCCTTTGGAGGCACTGTTTTCCCTAAGCTAAAGCTTACTTCATGAAGTACATTTAAAACTGTATCGGCCTCATCAATGAGTGGATTGCCAGCTTTTTGGAGAAGGGAAATAATACCGATCATCAGTTGTAATTCTTCGCTCTCAAAGCTTGCCGGGTCTTTTAGGGTATTTGCATATTCGATAAATTTTAACAAAAGAGACTGGATGCTCTTAGAGGTCATAATTAGACACTGCTTTTTTGTGATAACAGTTTCTAAAAAGGTTTTAATCTCTTCGAGTGAGCGCTTTGTAAAGGTGGAATTTCGGTCGAAATGGAGGGTTACAAGCGATTTTGCAAATGCTTTTTGCAGTATCGCTTGAGTATCGCTTGAAACACTTTCAAATAAAGGAGAGGGGACCACAACCATGGATAAAGCTGTACCATCAGCTCTTAAAAGACCCAGAAGAGGTAGGAGCACTTTTGATTTACCAGAACCCATGATCATTTCCATGACGGGATTTGCTCTTTCTTCCTGCCTAAAAGCATCCAGCTTACCTACTTGATCTTCCCGCATGATGATGCCGGCATAGTATTCGAAGACGAGGTACTCCGGATGCTCTTGTATGATATAGCACCGTTTTGCATTCAGCTGCTGACTAAGCTCTTGTCTTAAGTCTTGGGGTTCTGGATCTTTTGTGATTTTTTCGCAAAGGGCAAGGCTCTTATCCACCTGGGCTTTCTTGCATGCAAGCTGCAGGTAGATAGCTGCGATTGAGTACAGATCATCGAGGTCCCTTGGGCTTAAATGAGGGTTTTGCTCAAGGAGCTTTTTCGGGTCTTTAGATCCAAGACTTATGAAAATATCATCGAGCGTAATTTCTTGAAGTAGCCGTCCCCTTTTTTGCAGATAGAAAAGGGAGAGTTCTGTCGGATCTGTAGGTATGGTTGCTGCTATAGAGAACATCCTTTGTTCTGCATAGATTAGACTTTTCTCAATCTCAGCTTTCTTGGATTGTAAATCAGAGGTGATAGTAGTTATGTCTGTATGAAGAGTATAGATGGTTTTAGGAGGGTTTCTAGAAAGAGCGTCTACATCTCTTACTAAGCGGGCCCATTCTGCTGATTCAACAGGATCCTCTGAACTCTGGGATGTAAGAAAATCAGTTAACCCAGGGGTTATAGAAACGGGCTGTATACTTGGAGTCGTCCATGAGGAAACCGTTGAATTATCACATAAGTTGTCCATTTCCCTAGGGTCAAATCTGAACGGATAATCAGGGATTATAAGTTCAGCTCGATCGGTGGGGACTCTGGATCGATTGATTGATAGGCTTGGAGCTTGGGTAGTTAATTCGGTCTTTTGGCTTTGAAGTTCTTTCGCTTTGGTTAAGATCCCTTCCCACCAGAGAACAAGCTCGATTCGAGCCGCTGATACAGAGCTTAAATCAGGAGGAAGGGTGAATGCAGAAGGATTTTTTAAGATTTGCTCAAGTACAATCCCTAGAGAGGCATTTGTCGGATCTTGGGTGTTTGTTTTAAGAAAAAGGCAAGCCGTTTTTAGCCATTTTCGTTGATCAGCAGGACTTCCTTCAATTGCTATTTTGATAAATTCTTTAAGATACATTTTAATGAAGTCCACTGGCCTAGTGATTAAAACATCTGTTTCAAAATTAGGGGGCAGCGGGTTAGTTGTACCAGAACCAATCAGTGGTTTTAGTACGTCTATATTTATAGTAATAGCCAGGGTAGGCAGGGTAGGCAGGGTTGTAACTCCACCATCTTCAGAGGTTTTGAGGGTGTGAGTTTGATCAAGTAATTCATCAAGTCTATCAGAAAACTTAGTAGTTAAGGGCTCTGGAAGTAAGCTTTTGAGTAGATGGAGCTCCTCTTGCTTGGATAGTCTTAAAGCGGTCACATTACGAGATCTTTTGAGATATTGCTCATAGAAAGAAGATAGATCTTCAAATGCATTAGGAAGACGTATTTCATTGGTGGTAAGTAAGTAGGTTGCATATAAAGCGATAGCTACTTGCTCACCGGACTTATCTCCTGTGATATTTTTAACATTTGCAATTTCTGTTAAAGCCTTGATTTCCTCTAGGGAATAAGGGCTTAATTTTGTCCCATAGCTTCTTAAGTAGAAAGCTGCTTTTTGGTACTGATGATGGACCGCCAAAGTCTCTGCGAGGGTGAAATACCCTTCTCGTGAAGAAGATTCAAGGTGTCCATTAGACGCTAAATCATAGGTGAAATAGGTGAAATCTGCGGACTCCCCCTTTGTAAGCGATTGATTCCTTCTAAACCTCGGCTCAAGCGATTCTTGAGAGAGAGAGGCTTTTAAGTGTTGATTGGGAAGAAGTACCCGTATTTTTCCTTCCTTATTTTTTAAAATAAGTGCGTATGTGCAGGGGCTAATTGCACTTAAGTTCCGGTCTTTACTTAAGAAGAAACCGGGATGCTCTTTGCATTGAAGGAGTCCCTCATCATCTGGTTTAAATGAGATGTTAAAACGGGGCAGCTCTAGCTCAATCCGTTTTCCACCCATATACCACTCTTGTGTATAGGAAGGATGTTCAAAATGCGCTAAAAGCTCTGAGGCTTTACCTAAGTTGGCACCATCTGAAAGACGCGTCACTGAAGTGATTGATCCACCTAAATAGGAGGCTTCATAGGTTTTGGTATTTGTTTTTTTATCGTAGAGAGAAATCTTGGTTGGATCTGTAATCGATGCCCAAACATTGTATTTATCAGCAAGAAATCGACTTTCAAGAGCGCATGTGACGTTTTCTTCATCGCCTGTTGTAAGTTGATGGTTAGGGATGAATCGAAGCCACTGCCCGTCTATATACTGCTCAATACTGAGTCCCTGGTCTGTTCTTGTGACAATAACGCGGCAGCTTTCATGCATAAATTCATAAGTGTTATTTGATCTTGCTAGGGCTTTAACATGACCTGGAAAGAGCTCTTTAAAAGTAGGATGATCACGGATTTCTAAGGGAATGTAGGCCTCTTGTCCGATAGTAATAAGTCTTCCGCTCATAGGATCATAAAAATCATTATGATTTGTCGTAAATCTTGGGCTAATACCGAGAGCGGTGAGATAAGACCAGGTAATATCTGTTGGGGGATCCCGTTCATTAATCAAGGTGTAGATTTGATTTAAAAGCTCAGTGTTAGGAGTCTTACCTGCGACAAATAGTCTGACAAGATCTACAGAATGGATAAATAAAGCTTTTTCTATATCGTAGCTTGTTTTGGGATCTTTCCATTCAAGAGGAATAGGGGCATGTTCAATCCACGCTTTAGCTTTTAGAAGTAATATAAGTTGATCCCTTGTAAGGGGAGTCTTTTCACTAAAAGCTGCCGCAAGTTCCGCATAAATGAGGCTTTTTTCTTCAGGTTTTATATTTGGATCCTTCAGTAACCCTTCAAGGTGTGTGGTTATATTAGGAGCCGCACATCCATACCGGGTAAAATAGCGCCCCATACGCCGCAGGAAGACCTGAGTCTTAATATCTTCTGCAAGGATGCTTATGGTCATTTGGTTAGTAAGAAATTGGGAGATTTGTCCTCTAAACCCGGTAATTTTATCGGAGGCTTTAAAATAAAAGCAGGCCATTTGAAAGAGTTGTTGATAATCGAGATCACTTAATTTTTCGGAATGAATGGTAAAATATTCAAGAGCTTCAATAAGTGAGTGGTGAGGATTTGTAAATATATGCACGAGCTCGTCAATCTCCCTTTCAGTAAAGGGAGGTGAATATTTTTTTTTAAATGTAAGATATTCAAAGTTTTCTGGTCGACCGTCTCCCTTTGTGCTCAATAAAGTTTTTTCTTTCCAAAATTCTGTTGGCGCTATATTAATTATTTGCTGGATCATTGGGTGTTTAATAGGTGTCTGATTCGTAGACCAATGATCGATAAAATAGGCCGGAGTTATTCCCTCTAAAGAGATCAAACTTCCACCCCAGGGATTTTCTTCATACACGAAGTCTAAAGAAACGGTCGGATCAGTTAAGGGTGTAATAGGCAGATTTTGTATGTAGGCAAGGCTCACAACACTCTTTTTAATAGACTGTATCCAAGAGGGTAGGTGGTGACTTATGAAGATTAAGCTTGCTTGTACCTTAGGTTTATTTCTATCAAATGTAGGATTTTCCTCTCTTATTTTTTTTAATACGTCAGGGTATTTCTCTTTAATTAATCTCAAAAATGGAGAATCGGACTCTTTAACAATACAACAAAGCTTGGGTATCCTCGAATCATAAAGGGGGGTGAATTCGTGGGAGAAGAAGGAAGAGGCTTCAGAATAGTCTTTTGGCAAAGCTGATCTTATTTCGCCGGCAAATAAGGGATCCAAGTCTTGGATGTAAAGACTTGGATTTGATATATAGGAATAAGGTAAAGAAATTTCAACCTCAAGAAGCTGAGCTAACTTTTGCTGGGTAAATAAGAGTTTTCTTAATGCGCACTCTTTTTCACAAAAAACTGCGCTAGAATCTTGGATCCTATAGGAGCTTTTAAAAAACAGTTCTGAAAGTGTGCCGAGGTGGTCGATGGTTGCTATAATTTCAGACTGTGGTTTTTGAATGGCTGCCCAAAAATCTTCATTAAGGGGAATAGTTTTTATTAGCCAAATAATAGCAAAATGGACATCTGTGTATTCTTTTCTATCATAAGCTGCTTGTAAGATTTCCTGAACTTGTTGGATATTCTCAGTAAATCTTGCTGGATCATTGAGAGGAAGCTGAGAAATATTGCGGATGATATGGGAACGGGGCGTTCCGCTACTGGGTATTCCATGGGGAGCCGCAAGCAAGGCATCTATAGGGGGGGATTGGTCATAAACAAGTGGATTCACAGGACTCTCGAAAACAGGAGGGGTCGCAAGAGTCTGTTGTAGAATTCTATGTTTGGTTAACCAAATGTCAGACAATTTAATTTGCTCTGTAGCGGCAATTAAAGTCTGACTGCCAATGACCCTTTTAACAAATAGGTCATTAACCCTTCGGCTGAGTTTTTCTGTGGCTTTATCAACAAGGTTATATTGAACCTCGGGAGATTCGCCAGCAGCTATTGGGTTGGTGATAAAACCTCTAAGAGCCTGCATTCTAAGATCGAGTTTAAGCCTTTGGTATTCTTCTAATGAGAGCTTAGTTTTTAAAAAGGCAAAAAGAGATCTACAAGCGCACGTTCCCGCTTTTTGAGGCTCTATAAGAGGTTCCTGAAGGCCTGATTCTATAGATGTAGGCTCTAAAAAAGCTTTTAAGCTTTGGTAGATGTCTTCTGCTTTATATTCCGTTTGTTTGGGATACGCTAAATCTTTTGGATTGTCGTATTCAAGTCTCTTCCCCAGCTCTTCAATGATTTGTGCGAAATGGGGATCTCGTAGTTTATCTTTTGAGATTCCTTTCCATTCAAGGAATGCGACTTTCTTCTTAACTCCCACTCGGGCTTTTTGGTGCTCCTCAATCCCGTCTCCGGTATTAAAGATTCGGAAGTTGATAGTGCCATCTGCTTGGGGGAATACTTCATAATAAACAACGTGGCCTGTAGGAAGTCCTACCCAGCCTCCGGGAATGAGAAATGGTTTATCACCATCTAATAGAGGGACTAAAAGCCCCTGGGATAGCCCATTGCTTTGTATTTGATCTGCCATTTCCAGTTCGGTAAGGATGCTTTGGCGGCTATCTATAGAACTGGGATCAAGGGATTGTCTCCCTTTAATGTAGTCGATTACATACCTTAGGACTTCATTTAACGGTATTCCTTCGAGCTTGGAGTTTGCCCCAAATTCATCTCCTAGAAGATTAAAAAGGAGCTTTGCAGAAGTTGGGGGAGGAGGTGATATAGCTGCTGAGGCTGCTGAGGGATGATATACAGGACCGATTGCCCTATCGGAAGCTACACTTGCAGTTTTGCCTTCTGTTGAGGAGGATTCCATCGCAATTATCTGTTTAAATCGCTCTTTGAAATATTGTACCCGAGGGTCCCTTTCTAACTCTTTATGCTCCTTAATATATCTAAGAATAGGTGTGGAAAGATCAGTAATTTTAGCATCCTCTAGAGAGGGTGGTGGCTCGTTTTGTAGTAGTCCTAGTAACTCGTCGAGATTGTGATGAAATGAGTCTATATTGCTTATACCGGACATCGAAATCCTTTTATTTACATAATAAGTCTATATAATGATTAATTATTTTTAATAATAGTTTATTTTGTAATGCGGGTTAGTATGGTGTCGATTTTGGGTATGTCAGTTGAATATTTCCTGAAAATAAATCGATCTGGATTTTTTCAAGGGGTCGTGCCTTGGCTTTTTCTGTAGCGAGCTTTTTAGGATCTGTTTAATTATCCAAGAATAGATTCGTCCTTAGGCACTGGCAGCTCCTGCCAGAGGCCCTTGAGCTTTTAGCCTTTTAAAAAGCCGATCTAAATTACTCCCTTTAAACGCTACTCTTTTATCAGGTTGAAATTTTAAAATGTGCTTAAGGTATAGGGTTTCCAATTTATCCACACCTCCCGCTGTAATCCATTTTTCTAAAATGGCAATCTCCTCTTTATTAAAGTGGCTTTCTCCATTAAGGAATTTAAGTTTTACCACTTTTTCAAAAGCTGCGCTAGAGGGCTTTCTTATTGGATCTTTAAATCCAAGGGTGAGATTGTAATAGTCGGGATGGCTTGTTGAATTCTCTATTGAAGAAAAAAGAGTGACGCTATCGCCCTCTATAACGAGATGATGGAAAGGGGTTCTATGAGGTCCTAAAAGGCGCATTTTTTCGATTTGCGCGTGTTCTCTTTGTTTCCATGCAAGAACGTTAATCGAGATATCAATTCCTTCAAATAAGTCTTGGTATCTTTCAAGACCAGGTTCCCTCCTCATTTGATCTGCAATTGGAAAAAGAGGTATGGTTTTATGTGAGGAAAGAGAGGGGAGGGTGGCGACACGTTCCAAATTTCTACTGAGTTTGCCGAACACGCCTTCAAGCATGAATCCAAGTTGGATTGGCTCTAATTGATTATCCCCTTCTGTTTCCATGTCGGTGGTCAGCTCTGTTTCTACCTCACTTGCCGCCTCTACCTCAACAGTGCCATCAGTATCAGATTTTGGTGAGATCAACTGAGCATGAACGCTTGGTCTAGCGCGATCTGCTAAATCGCTTATTTGAGCCTTAAGACCCTCTATTTTTTCTGTAAGGAAAGGAATTGCCCTGCCGATTGCTTCTAGCTGCGATAAGCAATTATGCGCAGCTTCTGCAATCACTTCATCGGAGGGCCTTTCAAATGCAGGTTTTCCATAGAGCTCAGAGGGAAGTTGATTTGCAGGTTTGATCCAAGTTTTACATAACTCTCTAAGTGCTTGTTGTTTTTGCTCTGGTGTATAATGAGGATCTTCACTTGTCATTACATCGAAAAGGAGATTTTGTGAAAGATTATCTAGCTCTTGCTTAAAAGATTTAAAATTGTCATCCCCTTGCTGTTTTGCTTGGTTTTGGATTGCAAATTTAAGGATCTCTTTAAAGCTGATAGGCTCCTCTCCAGACCCAAGCTGCGCTCTGATAATTGAGGCTACTTCTTCATCCATAACAAATTGGACTGTTTGCCCATTTTCAAGACCTCTAAGTCTCCAGACGCTTTGCAAAAGATCTCGCAAGATCATCCCTCGCCCGATTGTTACAAGCCCAACAGCTCCCCCTTTTTGTTTGATATCAGCCCCTGTAGTATGGCTTTGGTCGTAGAAGGTTAAACGATCCTCTTCTTTAACAGCGGAGGCGCTTAAGGGAGTTTCTACTGTTCCATTAGTAATTGTTTGGACTCCTTTAGCGTTGTAAAAAACGACCTGTTTTTTAAGAGTAAGGGCCATTTTTCGAGCAATAGCTAGATTGCCCCCTTCTTTAAAATACCCTCCTGCATCGATCAGAGCGTCATGAGGGGGTAAACCATCAAACATCGACTCTCCCCTGACATTTGAGATAATAAGAGCCGGCCCCGAGGATTTTTCCATCAGGAGATTGAGGGTTTTTGCATCAGTTCCTAGTTCTGATAGGGGCCGAATCTTACTATGCATGCTTCTAGCATTCCAAAGGGTTCCGGTAAAACCGGATACTCTACTAAAAAGGGCTATAAGGTTAATCGGATTGCAGGAGAGCTTATTTTCAAAAAGTTGCATCTGAGGGAGGAGTAGCTTTTCAATGAGCTCCTGCCGGACTATAGGACTATTATTGATTCGATCTAGGATTAATGTAAGCTTATCGGGATCGAGATGGTGTTTGAAGGGAATGGGAAGATCCCCTTTTAACAGAGAGAACTGCTGGTAGCCGATAGTTTTTTCTATCGACATTTGTTCATCGCGCATTTGAATATCGGACTGTTCTTTAAGTTGCTCGATGACACGAATTAGGGTGTCTTCCTGAATCCCATTTTTAGAATGGATCTGGAACGTGTAGTTCATTGTGATATAGCGATTCGAAAATAGGGATCCATGACTTGGGGTGTTAGCGGCATCATAGGGAATCGCAATTACTCCATGGTCCAAACCATATCTTTCATCACTTGTTTTTAATAGAGTATGGGGAAGAAGGGAGCAAAGTTCTTCTGAGGCTAGTGCTAAAAGGTTTTGAAGCTCGGTATGTGTCGCAAAGAATGCTGCCGATTCTTGCGCTTTTGATGGATCGCGGCAAAGGTAAGCTAAAACTGTTTCTCGATCGATATCCCGAGGTAATTTTTCTTGTTCAATCAATTTAGCAATAACCGCTCGCGCTAAAGGTTCTTTGAGCCTGTTATGATAAAGGGCCTCTGTTAGGGGAGGAACCTCAGCGGCCATATCGGGATGGAGATCACTTTCAAGGCGAGCAATATGTTTGAGCTCTGGATCGGAGTAAAGAATTTCGTAGATTGTTCCAATAAGATGAATTTCTTCTTCTTTGGGAGCAACTTTTTGTCCGAGGCTAAAGCTTACTTCATGAGGGACGTTTAAGACAGTATCTGCTTCATCAATGAGGGGACTACCCGCTTTTTGCAGCAGTGAAATAATCTGGGTCATTACTTTAAGTTCATCGGTTTCAGCAGGGGCGCCATCTTTAATGCTATTTGCATATTCGATAAATTTTAATATAAGAGACTGGATACTCTTAGATGTCATAATTAGACACTGCCTTTTAGAGATGACCGTTTCTAAAAAGGTTTTAATCTCTTGTAAGGAGCGTTTTGTAAAAGTGGAATTCCGGTCAAAATGCAAAGTTTTAAGTGATTTTGCAAACGCTCTTTGCTGTATGGCCTGTGTATCGCTTGAGACATTTTCAAACAGGGGCGCTGGGCCAACAACCATGGATAAAGCTCTGCCATCAGCTATTAAAAGACCTAGAAGGGGAAGAAGTACTTTGGATTTTCCAGATCCCATGATCATTTCCATTACGGGATTTGTCTCTTCTCCCCCTATAAAAGCATCCAGTTTACTTACTTGATCCTCCCGCATGATGATACCGGCGTAGTATTCAAAAACGATATATTCTGGATGCTCTGAAATATTATAGGCCCGGGTGGCGTTGAGCTGCAGGCCAAGCTCTTGTCTTAAATCTTGGTTACGAGGATCTTTAGCAATTTTTTTGCAAAGGGCAATAGACCTATCCACTTGGTCACGATGACTTGCAATCTGCAGGTAGTTAGCCGCTAGCCGATATAGGTTATCAAGATCCTCTTCTCGCAAATGAGGGTTTTGCTCAAGGAGCTTTTTCGGGTCCTTAGATCCTAGACTTATAAAAATATCATCGAGGGTGATCTTTTGAAGCAGCCCTCCCCTTTTTTGCAGATTGAAAAGGGCCTGAGCTAATGGATCTCTAGGTGTTCTTCCTGCTATAGCAAGCATATCCTTTTCAAACCCCGTTAGAGCAGCCTTAATCTCACCTTTCTTTAATAGTAAAACAGGGGTGATTTCATGTATTTCTGGAGTAAGAGTGTAGAGGGGTTTAGGGGGCTTTCTAGAAAGAGCTTCTGCATCCTCTACTAAACGGGCCCATTCTGCAAACGGGCTGCATCAGTGAGCTCGTCCATGAGGAAACCGTTAGATCATCACATAAATTGCCAATTACCTGAGGGATAAATCTAAATGAATAATCAGGGATTACAGGCCCAACTCGATCGGTGGAATGCGCTGTTGCTCGATTGATAGGCAGTCTTAAAGCTAGAGTCGGTGATGGGGCCTCTTGGCTCAGAAGACTTTGTGCTTTGGTTAAGGTCCCTTCCCACCAGGAGACAAGATTCCTTAGAGCTTCTGATGGAGCACTCGAATCTGGAGGAAGGGTGAATTCACCAGGTTTATTTAAGATTTGTTCAATTATAATCCCTAAGGAAGCATTTGTCGGATCTTGGCTACTTGTTTTAAGAAATAGGCACGCTGTTTTTAGCCATTTTACTTGATCAGGTGGCCTTCTTTCTATGGCTATTTTGATAAATTCTTTTAGATACATTTTAATGAAGTCAGCGGGTCTAGTGACTAAAACAGTATTTTTAAAATTAGGGGGGAAAGGGGTGGCTGTACCAAGTACAATCAGAGATTTTAGTTCAGCTATATTTATACTAATAGCTGGTAAGGGAGGGCTTGTAGCTTCGCCATGTAAAGCAGCTTCAGCCGCTTTGAGTGTATGGGCTTGAGGAAGTAATTCTTCAAGCCTTGCGGCAAATTGATCAGTTAAGTGCTCAGGAAGTAAGCTTAGCAGTAAATGGAGCTCCTCTTCTTTAGAGAGTCTTAAAGCGGTGACATTTCGTGATCTTAGGAGATATTGCTCATAAAGAGCAGGTAAAGCTTGATGTGCATCAGGTGAGTGAATTTCATTGGTGGCAAGTAAGTAGGTTGCATAGAGAGCAATGGCTACTTGCTCTCCTGACTCATCGCCCGTCACTTTTTTAATATTGGCGATTTCTGTTAAAGCCTGAATTTCTCTCATTGAGTAGGGGCTTAATTTTTCCCCATAGGTTCTTAAGTAGTGAGCCGCTTTTTGGTACTCATGGTGGACCGCCAAAGTCTCTGCAAGGTGGAAATACCCTTCTTGTGAAGAAGATTCAAGATACCCATTAGGCTGTAAATCATAGGTGAAATAGGTGAAATCTGCAGATTGCCCCTCTTCAATAGATTGATCTCGCCTAAAATTTGGAGCAAGAGATTCGTTTAAAATAGGTGCCTTTAAGTGTTGGCAAGGAAGAATTACTCTTGTTTCACCCTCTTCATTTTTTAAGATTAGAGGGTATGTGCAGGAACCTATCGCCTCTAAGTTCTGGTCTTTATGTAAGAAAAATCCCTCATGCTCTTTACAGGCAAAGCGTCCATCAGTCAATGGTTGAAAGGAGAGCTTAAAACGGGGAAGTTCTATCTCAATTCGGTTAGCTCCCTGATACCATTCTTGTATATACGAAGGATGTTCAAAATGGGTTAAAAGGCCGGAGGGTTCACTTAAAAGCGCTCCATCTAAAAGGCGCGTCACAGAAGTGATTGATCCACCTACATACGAGGCTTGATAGGCCTTGGTATTTGTTTTTTTATCGTAGAGAAAAATTTTAGAGTGTTCGTTAATCGAATGCCATACGTAGTATTTGTCGGCAAGATACCTGCTTTCAAGAGCGCATATGACGCTATCTTTATCGCTTGTCATAATCTTGCTACTTGGAATAAGCCGAAACCACTTTCCCTCTATATACTGCTCAATACAGAGTCCCTTATCTGTTTTTCTTACAATAACGGGGATCCCCTGAAGGCTAAATTCATAAGTATCTCTTGATCTGGCGCAGGCTTTAACCTGATCCGGAAAAAGTTCTTTAAAAATTAAATCCTCTCGGATTTCAAGAGGAAGATAGGCTGTTTCACCGATTGTAATAAGATTGCCACTCATAGGATCGTAAAAATCACTGTGATTTGTGATAAACCTAGGGCTTATACCGGGAGAGTCAATGGCCTGCCATGTAAGATCCTCCGGGGGGCTTTTTTCATTAATTAGCGTATAGATGTGATGTAAAAGTACTGTGTTAGCGGCTCCTCCAGGCAGAAGCACCCCCCTAAGAGCTGCAGAATGGAGGGATAAAGCTTTTTCCATGTCGTAGATTGTTTTTGGGTCCTTCCACTCAAGGGGAATCGGGGTATGTTGAATCCATGCTTTAGCTAATAGAAGTAATGTAAGTTGATCCTGATTAAGTACTTCATTTTCGCTTAAAGCGGCTGCAAGTTCTGCATAAATGAGGCTTTTTTCTTCAGGTTTTATGGCTGTTCCAAGGAGCTCTAAAAGATGAGGTGTTATATCAGGTGCCTCACATCCGAACTTCTTAAAATAGCGGCCCATACGCTGGAGGAAGACTTGAGTCTTAATATCTGCTGTCTCTATGCTTTGGGCCATTTGGTTGGTAAGAAATTGAGTGATTCGTCCTTTAAATTCAGTAATTTTATGGGAGGCGTTAAAAGAAAAACAGGCCATTTGAAAGAGTTGTTGATAATCCAGATCGGGTAATTTTCCAAAGTGAATGGTAAAATATTCGAGAGCTTCAATAAGTGATTTTTGAGGACTTGAAAAAATATGCACGAGCTCATCAATCTCGCTTTCACAAAAGGGAGGGGAATATTTTTTTCTAAATGAGAGATATTGCAATTCTTCGCTTACTTTTGGTTCTTTTACACTCAACATTGTTTTTTCTGTCCAATGAGTTTCTACTAGACCAGTTACTAAGTCCCTGATCATAGGGTGTTTAATAGGAGTTTGATTCGTAGATAGGCTAGGACTTAACCTCTCCTTATCTGATGGCAGATGCATAAAATTGGCGGGAGTTATACCCTGGATGGAGATGTGACTGCAGTAGGGTTCTTCTTTATAAAGGAAGTCTAAAGAAACAGTAGGATCCGTTAAAGGGACAATAGGTAAGTTTTGCATGAAGCCAAGGCCTACTACACTCTTTCTAATACTCTGTAACCAGGAGGGGAGGTGGGGACTTATGAAGAGCAAGGCTTCTTGTTTTTTAGGATCTTTCTTATCAAATTCAGGATTGTCTTCCCTTATTTTTCTTAATACATCCGGGTATAAATCTTTAATTAAATTCAAAAAGGGAGAATTGGATTCCCTATTTAACAAGGGAGAATTGGATTGGCTAGGCCAATTAGTAAGAATGGATATGTCGTTATAAGATCCATTTAAATCTAGGGGAAAGAAGAAAGGGGGCGTAGAGTAATCTTCGAGGAAAGCAGAGCTTAGCTGGTTTGTAAAAAAAGGATCCAAGTTTTGGGAATAAACAGATCTTTTAGATGCGAGGGATTTTGGTAAAGCAATTCTAATGTCAAGAAGTTGAGCTAACTGTTGCTGGGTTAATAAGATCTTTCGTATTGTGTTCTCTTTTTCACAAAAAACGGCGCTTGAATCTTGTATCCTATAGCAGCTTTTAAAAAACAGCTCGGAAAGGGTGCCAAGGTGATTGATTGCTCCTTCAATTTCAGTAGATGGTTTTTTAGCGGTTTCCCAAAAACCTTTTTCTATCGGAATTGTTTTTATTAGGTTTGTAATAGCAAAATGGACAGCTGAGTATTCCCCTCTTTCATAGGCAGCCTGTAACAGCTCGCTTACCTTTTGGACATTCTGAGTAAAAAATGGAGGATCATTAAGAGGATACAGAGATATTTGCTGCATGATATTGGAAAGGGGAGTTTCCCTGCTGGGTATTCCATGGGGAGCTTCAAGCAAGGTTTGTATAGGTGGGCTCCGAGCACATAGGAACGGATTCGCAGGGCTGTTGAAAGAATGATCCATCAAAAGTGTTCTTTCGGGGATTCTATGAGACGATAGCCAATCCTCAGCAACTTTCAGTTTTGCATCAGCTTCAATTACCTCAGCATCTCCTATAACTCTACCGTATAGGTCATGAACTCTTCGGCTAAGTTTTGCTGTAGCCTTTTCCATAAGGTGGTATTGAACCACAGGAGATACAGTCATCTCTATGGGCTGTGTTAGAAAGCTTGTTACAGCCTGCATTCTAAGATCGAGTTTAAGCCTTTGGTATTCTTCTAAGGGGAGCTTACTTTTTAAAAAGGCAAAAAGAGATCTGCAAGCGCAGGTTCCAGCTCGTTGAGGCTCCATAAGGGCTGCATCAAGTCCTGATTCTGTAGATGTGGGCTCTAAAAAAGCTTTTAAGCTTTCGTAGATCTCTTTTGCTGAATATTCTGTTCTTTTAGGATTTGCAGGGTCTTTCAAATTGGGGTATTCAATCGTCTTCCTCATTTCTCGGATGATTTGTGCGAAATGAGGATCTCGTAGTTTATTTTTTGAGATTCCTTTCCATTCAAGGAAGGCGACTTTTGTTTTGACTCCCACTTGTGCTTTTTCATGATCTTCGATCCCAGCTCCCGTATTAAAGATCCTGAAGTTCACAGTGTCATCTGGTTGGGGGAATAATTCAAAGTAAACTGCGTGACCACCAGGTATCCCTACCCATCCTCCAGGAATCAGAAATGGTTTGTTAGAGTCCAGTAATGGTGATAATAAGGCATCAGAAAGCCCTTCCCTAGCTATTGCAAATGCCGTTTCTAGTTCTTTAAGAATATTTTCTTTTGCTTCGGGAAAGCTGTCGCTAAGGGATTTTTGCCTTTTTATATATTGAATTACATACCGTAGGACCTCGCGCATAGGGATCCCTTGTAAATCAGATTTTATTCCATATTCATCTCCTAAAAGATTGAAGAGGAGTTTTGCAGGGCTTGCAACGGGAGGAAAAGGAGTCTGAGGTGGTGTTGATGCTGCCCGGGCAGTTGCAGAAGGTTGGGATTCTGCTTGGGGCATTGTAGCGGAAACTACACTACTGGTTTTAGTTGCAGTGGAGGAGGTTTCAAGTTTGTCTAAGATTGAAATTCGGTCGCCTAGCTCTATTACTTGACTGTCTGTTTCTAAATCAGGATGCTCAGCTAGGTATTCAAAAATAGAATCAACAAGCGTTTGAATCCTAGCGTCCTGTAGCGAGGGGGGCGCATCTACATCTATTAGAGACCTTAACTCTTGTACTACACGATAGAAAGAACCATTATCACTAATGCCGGACATCAAAATTCTCATATTTAATAGTTAATTTATTATATATATATTAATTTTTTTAAATAACAGATTATTTTATTGTACTCCGATTCGGATGTGGTATGGTTGAAGATTGTCTTTTTAGCCTTTGAAAAAAGGCTCCTTCCGACTTTTTTGTGAAAAAAGCCTATTTGTGTATGGCAGGGTAAGAAAGACAAGAGGTGGTAAAGGATAGGGGAATTCTTAAGGCTCTAGAAAGGAATTTTCAGGAGCCTTAAGAAAAAAAGGTTACAGTCTGGCTTCTATCGTTTTTTCGAGTTTTATAGAGTCTTTAGCAAAGTTGCGAATCCCTTCATAAAGCTTTTCTGTGGCCATAGCATTTTCACAAAGCATCCAGCGAAACTTCTTCTCATCAATCTGGATTTTTTCAAGGGGAAGCCCTTTGGCTTTTTCTTCATTGAGCTTTTTAGGGACGTTACCCTCAGCTGTCTGTAGTTCTGCAAGAAGTTTAGGGGCAATAGTTAGCAGATCACAACCTGCAAGCTCCAAGATCTCATCGGCATTTCTAAAGCTTGCTCCCATGATTTGTGTCTTGATCCCGTGCTTTTTGTAGTAGTTGAAAATTTCGGTGACAGAAACAACGCCCGGGTCTTCAACTGGTGGGTAGCTTGCTTTCCCTTCTGCTTTCTTATACCAGTCTAAAATTCTTCCAACAAAGGGGGAGATGAGGGTAGCTTTAGCCTGAGCGCAGCCGATAGCTTGCGCCATGCTAAACATCAGGGTCATATTGCAGTGGATCCCTTCTTTTTCGAGGATTTCTGCGGTGAGAATTCCTTCCCATGTAGAGGATAGTTTTATGAGAACTCTCTCTTTAGGGATTCCAGCTTTTGCATACATATCGATAAAGCTTCGGGCTTTTTTAAGACTTCCCTCTACGTCAAAGGAGAGTCTAGCATCTACTTCAGTAGAAACTCTTCCTGGTACGATCTTGAGGATTTCTAAGCCAAAGTTTACAAAGATTCTATCGAGGACAAGCGTCTTTTCCTCTTCTTTAGATAGACCCTTACTTTTCCCGTAAGCGATCGCTTCATCGATGAGATGTTGGTATTCTGGTAAAGAAGCGGCTGCAAGGATAAGAGAGGGGTTTGTTGTCGCATCCGTCGGCTGGAATTTTTTGATCTCAGCGAATTCGCCGGTATCTGCAACAATTGTTGTGAATTTTTTAAGTTGTTCTAGTTTGTTCATAAATGAGAGATCCTCCATGTAGTAATACCTATATTTACCAGGAATCTCCCTTCTTATAAAGAGGGATTTGTAAAATTTCGCCAAAAGATGAAATATTTTTTTACTTGTCGTTTTGGGTAGCTACGTAGACAAAGGTTACAACGCCGATTACGAAAACCCCTGCATATAGCATGAATTTTTTCCAGGACAGCCTTTCCTTCGGCTCCTCGCAGGCCACTTGGCAGGTAGGCTCAGGTAGAGGCTCGTAAGAATCTGCTCTAAGGGGGGATGATGCAATAAGGCAAAGACAGATAATGGTATTTCTAAACATGGTAGTTCTCTTGGGTGTTGGAAGGTCTATTTTGTACACCGATTTGAAAATTTTGTCTATGGTGTTATAGTGGGGAGTGGACCGGGTTTTTAAACCTGGGTGGTTTTTCTAGGAGGTGGTATTTTCTTTCAAAGGAGTCCGGTGTAAGGGTGGAGGTGTATCCGGAAGTAGAAATAATCACGGTCTTGCCCTCTTTAAGAGAGGCTACTAGGAACTCTTTAGCATTGTCTGGTAGAAGAAGCCTTTGTCCCCCTTCATGCCTTTTTGCAAGGAATGATTTTGCATTCTCTTCTGTTTTCATAGTAACAAGAGCAGTTTTTGGGTCTCCCTTATAGGGTTTAACAGGGTGTGAGTGAACATGCAGGTAGAGGTTGCAAGAGGTATCAAGTGCTAGAAATTCTACATCGATACCGTTAACAGTATCTGGTGTGTGATACGATAGTCTTGAGGAGCTAAATTGTTTACTGCCACTTTGGATATGGGATACTTTCCAATTATCACGGTGAGAACACCCGAGTAGGAGGGCCGCTATTAAGCACGCCCCCATAAATCGACTACTTAGCATTACTTACTGCTGTGGTGGTGACCGTTGTTGTTAGAAACAAGGATAAGCGCAACAGTAGCTACGATAACGGCTGTCACTGCTAGACCTATGTTTATCCACATTTGTCTTCTTGCTGATTTTTTATTTGCATCATCTGCTTGGCTAACTTCTTTTCCTTTCGGAGCAGAATAATCATCATCTACATCGGTATCTACTGCATCGGCAACGGCCGGTGTAACTACAGAGGCTTGCGCTTGATTGGCATCGATAGTACTTGCAACCGATGGGGCAATCTCTCCTGCAATGAGCTCGTGTTGAAGCTCTTCAGTGACATCAGCTCTTGCTGGAACCGAGGTAATAGCAAATGCAACTGCTGTAAAATAAGATATTATACGGGTGTTCACATTGGACTCCTTTTTTGGCTGGGGATCATAGCTGGGGGCTGATAATTTTGTCTACGCGTCTTTTACATTCCTAAACGTAAAATAACTAAAAATGGCGTTAAATTACGTAAGCAATAGCGGATGCTGATATCATAGAAGGGAGAATTTTAGATCCTTTGGATTTTTGCTCTGCTTTAATGGGAGTCTCAAGAAGGCTTAAGAGTACTTTCTGAGAACCAGATGATAATACGTATTCGATGGCAGTTTTTAATAATTCTACACTTCTTTCGTCTTCCTTATCTGCTTGGATTGCATTTCGCAGTTTTTCTTGGATTGCAGTACCAAGAGGTATTGCGGTATTAAATTTCCCCTCTTTTTTAGACCAGAAAAGAGAGACGAGTCGCAAACCTGAAAAGGCCGTGATTTGGGCGTAGAGGGTGATGTAAAATATTAGTTTTTTTTTGAAAAGATTTTACAAAAGCTTGAGCATTATGGAATGAAATTTTCGTGTAATCTTTATTATAAAAATTCCGCGAATTTGTTGGATAAATCTCTTTGAGCATAAAAGTGTTTTATTGTTTTTTAACTGGTTTTATATTCATTTTTAGTTTAAAGTTCTATTGATTATTTAAGATTAAACTTGAGATTTTAATTTATGGCAATACCAACCAACCTTCTTTATGAGCCAACTCGTTCTTCTCGTACTTTAGGGGCAGAAGAAGCCTCCCCGCTGTTAGGAAGGAAGATCACTCTATGTTACCGTGGAGTGGGAGGTAGCCTTAATACTGTGACGACGAATCTCAGGGAGATTTATGAAAGATTTCAAGCGAGTTTAGCAGAGTCTTTTACATTGACCGATTTCTGTATTAAAGGTAGTTGCGTTACTCACCTATATTCTGGAGAACCCTTTGGAGACATAGATTTTCACGCTACCATAGATCTCACACGGATTGCAGAACCAAGAGAGCGGTTTAATGCAGGCAAGATGGTTAATACAAAGCTCGTAGAAACTATCGCCAAAATTATATCTGAGAAACTCTCTTCTGCAACTCCTGCAAGCGCTGTTTCAATACTGCCTACAGATGTTTTGTTTGAAGAAAAGCATATTCCTTTTTCCAAATGGGGAAAGCCCTTTAATATTCATCAATTACATCTCCCAGGAAGTATCCCTTTAGAATTTACCATCAGCGCTGTAACAGGCGTAGTTAAAAAGCCTCAGCGAGATTATGATTTTAACTCTGGATCCTTAAAACTTTGTATCGAGGATGGTCAGGTTAAAATCCATTCTAATACAGATGATGTCTACGCGACTCTTACAGAACTCAAAAAAAGACAGATCTATTGCGATTCTCCTGGAGACATTGAGAATAAGGGGCCTGAGCGATACTTCGGCAAGCTCATTAAATCAGGCTATTCTGATCCTAAAAAAGAGTTGCTTGCAGAGCTGATTAAGTATGCCGAATCTCGTAAAAAGAAGGTGGCTTTAGCTTGTGCAACAGGGAGAGATGCAACTCCTCTACCTTCGATCGCTCTCGATATTGAAAAATATTTTCTTCAGAAAGGGATTAGTCCTTCAGCTGCTTTTCTTTCACTTTGGCTTTTGCCGAATATGAAATCTGAAGGTGGTCCTGTGAAAGATCTTGTTGGAGAAGTCACTGAAATCTTGAAATCCTCTTTCACTTCCGAAGCAAACCCTGAGCAATCGGTTCTCCGTAGTCTTGTTCAAGATAATAAGAATAAAGCTGAATGCTGTTGGTATTTGTTTATGCAAGCAAAAAGCGTACGCAAGGTAGTTCATAGGGAAGAGGCTTCTTTGCAGTTGGAAATTCCTTCCTATCCTTTATTTGCAAATGAACCTTCAGATGCATCAGTCTTTGTCATTGTGCCGATTTCGGGATTAGAAAGGCTAAAGTCTACATCTATTCCGAAGGGATTTCTTGATCTTCAGCGAGACGGGCAGCCCCTTATAGAAGTAAAAGGAGCTAACGCTACAGATGTGATTGAGACTAAAGCTGTGATTCAGGAACTTTGTCGGTCTGTTCTAACATACACAGATTTATATCCTATTTTATCTACTGCTATGAGCCGATTTGGACTTGAAAGTCAATCTGGTTTTTCAAAAATTTTTATCGACTGGGTCCTTAGACTCTCTGAATCTGAAATAGAGAAAATACCTCTTTCAACGCTTGTCCAAGCCTTTAAAGGAATTCAAGAATACCAAATTGATGAAATGAAACAAGTTTTAGAAAGTAAGCCCGCTCACATCCTTGCCCTTCTAAAGAGGCTCCATACGCTTGTTGGTAAGGAAGAAATCTGCTCTTTTGATACCCATGTGCAAACAATTGTCACCTACTTAGCCTACTTTGTTTTACAAAAGCCTCGAATGTGGAATGATGCCTCAGAAGAAGATCTACAGATCATGATCGATTTTGGAATGCAGCATATAGAAAAACTGTGCCAAAAAGAAAAAATCGAAGTCTATAAAAGTAATGGTCTTGAAAAATTCTGGAGAAGAATTCTTAGTTTTCCCTATTTCTTATATTTTCAAAAGAAAGTCGGTATATCCGAGATGGTTCTTGGGGGAAAATACTGTTTAGAGTTTGGAAGTGTAAAAGAGAGCTTACAGTGCCTCCAATTGATTGTGGAAAGAGAAGATTCCTTGGGCCAAGTAGAAATTCAAGAGCTCATGGAGAGTTTACAAGAAGTAAATCCTTTAGAATATGCTAAATTCCTCACAAAAAATGCTACTGTCATCAGAAGAAAAATGGAAGCATTTCCCTCAATAATGGAGCCCTTTTTAGGAAAGCTTTTAACAAAAACATTATCTCCCGACATTATACCTATATTCCTAGAGGTCATGGATGCCTATTGTGGGGAAGAAGAGAAAAAAAAGATTACAAAGACACTTTTCATTAATGCCGCAAAACAAAACCCTCAGAGCGTTCTTCTTTTAGAGCAAGTGTCTATTCATAGAAATCTTTCATGTAAAGACTTTGATTGGATTTCCGAAATGGATGCTGACCAGATCCAATTATTGAGTAAGCAATCAGGATTTGCCCTTCTTTTGGCAAGTGATCCCGATTTTATCACGGCTATTATTGATCGAGCTATTTTAGTGAGAAATTTCGATCTTGTTACCTTAGCATCTCTACAACAGGCCAAGACCCGTCCAGAGGAATGCTTACGCTCTCTTGAGGTTCTTAATCGATCATCCATAGATCCAACAGATCTTACCATGTTGCCTGCGCGTATAAAGATATTAGGGCAACTCCTTAAAAGTCATCCAGGTTTTATAGAAAATACAAAAAGCCGATCTCTGATTGAAGCAGTGCTTACCAATTTATCAATGTATCTTACAACTTCTGAAGGGGGCCCGGTACGAGTGCTTGATGAGGAATTCTTTTCTGCCCTGCAAGAGTTTCATAAGAATACAGCTCTCTATACCCTGGATAATCCTACTTGGCCACAGATTTGGAAGACACTCCATGCTTCCGGTAGGAATAAAGCTATTAAAGACTGGATTAACCCAGAAGATTTAGCCAAGACTCTGGCAACCACCAATCCGACAGGAAATATCTTAAAGCTTATAGATACTTTTGACTTAGATGGCTCTTTTATCTATGAATTGATACGCCAAGTGAGAAATCTTTCTAAGGATTCTTATCCCGCTTTTACAGCTCTAATTCAGGGCCTTCTTCAAAAGGGGAATCATTTACTTTTAGAGAGTGTTTCTTTAGAGACTTCAACTGAAACAGAAGACCTTGCCTCATTTGTTATCAATACGTTTTATAATTCAATTCAAGGTTCAGATAAACGGATCCTCGACAGCTACGCTTTTTTAGCATTATCCTATAATAGGCCCGAAAAGATCGAGCGATTGCTGAGTATCTTTGATAGTATATACGCGGGTAAGACCTCCTCAACACCCCTATTCGAAAATTCGACTCTACCCCTACAAATTCTATTTTTCTTTGCTAAGAGATCCATGATAAGGAAAGATATCACTATTTTTAAAATTACTGCTTCTTATAAAGCGTGGGGAAGTAAGAAAGTTGCACATGAATCCTTTATAGATGCAGAGGTGGATCTTCTATCCTTCCAACTGAGGAAATTATTTGAGGGAAGTTTTTCAGATTCTATTGAAGATATGGCCCCTATCGAAGAAAAGCGACCAATCTCTGTATTTGAGTTTTATTCTCTGTTTTTAGTAGATATTATAAAACGCTCTACTGTTGATCTAGGAAGATCTTTAGCTACAGGAGAAATCGGAAGAAAAGGCGTTAATCTTGCAGCTGTCATTGAACTAATCAATTACATAAATAAGAAGAAACTGATTAAATTAATTCCGTTTCTTACCCCTTTGGTTGTAGAAATACAAAAATTGGAGCCCAAGCAACAGCAAGAGTTTGCTATTCGGTTTATCGGTCAAGCTACAGAAATGTTAATGGAGATCGAAAGAAAACCTATTGAACAAACTCCTTTATTAGCCTTTTCTAATTTATTAAATTATGTTAACGGATTGGTTAACTCGGCTGAATCTTCTTCGAAAAAAAAGATCCCTCGATCAGGGATTAAAGCGATTCTTGATTGTGCATGGCATATTATCCCCAATTTTAAAGGAACAGAAGAGGGTATACACAACGCTTTGACATCCATTTTTACATTAGAAGCAAATCTTAGTAAAGATGAGATAGAATCTTATCATTCGTCGAGGGCCGAATCGATTATATCAAGAAAAGGAAGTGTCAAACTTGCCGAGTTAAATGGATGGATAAGATTGACACTCCTTTTAGATCCGAGATTTTCATCTGGGATGGACGGGGGGGCTTTTGTAGAAGAATTTAAAGGGAAGATTTTTATCAATTCAACATATTTGAATACAGAATCACGCCTTAAACCCTTTTTAGGGATTTTAGATTTGGGAATCGAAAAATTATGCAACCTTGCATTTGAAAAAAAATCAGATGTCATCACAGAAGTAGATGTTAATGATATTTTAACAGTTAATATATTTAATTTTCTTGATTGTTATTTTGATGAGATAGCAAGTGGGATATCAGAAATGCAGTTGGCAAAGAATAAAAGTGCAGGAATTGCCTTAGATAAATTTTATAGAGGCGTTTTAGAAAAGTATTTAAAACTTCCTAAGTCAATCTGTGAGATCATTCCATTAATGTCTCTTTCTAGTCGTATTATAATTCATCGGACTAATGGATCTTTCGATTTAATTCGTATCAGAGAATTCTCTGATCGAGATCTTTTTCAGAGCCTGTATTTGATGATTCGCAACCTCCCTTTATTAACAGTAAAAGAAGGTAAGCTATATAATTTGCTAGTTAAATCTATTGCTGAAGTTTATGCAAAAAATAAAAGTGCTATTGAAAAAGTCTTAAAACCAGAAGAAGTTGAAGAGATTAATTGTGTGCTCAGTCAGTTAATTCCCGCAGCTGTAGCTTTGGGTGTATCTGGAGGCGCCGGTAGCAGTGTTCGGAGGGTCTAGAGGTAAATAGGTTATCTAAATTTAGTGTAGTCAGGCAAGGCACTTATTGGCCTTCTAAAGTTTTGTATTTAGCTCGATCCTTCAGGAAGAGGGGATGTTAAGAGGTATTCTTGTATCGATTGCAATACTTGCAACTGCCAAAAGTTCCCAAGGTCTTGATACTCTTCTTTAAGGCAACCTTCCAGCTCCTTCCATTTTTTTTCAAAGGAAGGGGCCTGCTTTTTCCTATTTAGAGAAAGTTCATGGTAGCTTTTTTTGATATCAGCGATTTTTTGGAGCAAGCTATGTTTTTTTTCTTCATCAGTAATCAAAGACAGTAGGTCACTTGCAAGAACAAAGGAGCTAATCGACTTTTTTATCTCAGGATAAAAGGTTGCAAAATCCTCTTTGGGAGCCGCTGTCGTTAAAATATACGCTTTTCCCTCTTTCACTAGGATCATTTGGAGCATGCGGACATCGCCCCATTTAGACTTGGAGTCAATCTCTGTAAGCCTGCCTAGGCCAGATTCGGTCTTAATAGAGCCTAGATCTCTCCAACGAGTCGTTCTATCCTTTTCATGGAGTTTCTTCACTTCTTGGATGTACTTATGAAGGGGTAGATCTACTTGCTCTATTGATAGATTCATCGAAGGGCAAAAACCTGCCTTTGATTTTTTTACGAAGCCGACAACTACTTTTGGGGAAAGAGCTTTAGCATCGATCATTTCCCAGTTAGGAGGTGGTATAAAAATCGAATAGATTTTAGATGAATCTGGCTCAGCGTAGCAAGCTACGGTGAGCCAGATGGATAAACAAACCAGATGTTTTGTAAGCTTAAGCAAGAGATCCGTCTAGTTATGAGAGCAAGAGTCGTGGCCGCTTGAACTTGTACTTTGATGAAGCAGTGAGGCGAGGATTCCAACGCCGGCTGCAATTCCAAGACCCCAACCCAGCATAGAAAGACTAAGAGCTGTATAGGCTCCATCTTGAGAGCCGGTTCCTGGACGATAAAGCTCATCGGTTTCTTGGGCTAAGATATTGATGTCTTCTTCAGCATATATTTGCGTAGAAGTACAAACTGTAAGCAGACAGAGTAGGGAGATTAGACGATTTTTCATGGAAAGCAAGCTCCTTCAAACGTAAATATTTTACTAACAAAGTCTGTTATGACATAGGTAGGGAGTTTCAAGCAATTTTTCTTTTAGCAAATCTTTACATGGTATCATAGGTGTTTACTCGGTTAATCCAACCAGTTAGCCACTTTTTTTCTTTTTCCGGATCTGGTGCATTCTTTACACGTAAAGTTAGTGCATTTTTAGCCTCAAAGGCAAAATCTCTAGCTGTCACGGGATTACTGTAGGTGGTTAATTTTATAAGGACCTGAAAAAGACCCCACCCTTCGGTTTTATACCGCTCGCTCGGTTGTAGCCCTGAACCTTTAAAATTAAGGTAGTCTACAAGGGCATAGAAGCCATTTTGTGTATTTGTTAGATCTTGGATAACTTTCAAGATATTCTCCTTTTCCTTAAGTGAACTGCACGCTGAAAATATTTTATGGATAACAGAGGGGACCTTGTGGATAAGGAACTTCCCTTGCAGGTCCATAGTGTTTCCTAGCCACTCTAGAATTTCTCGCGTTTGCGGAGAGTCTTGAGCTTCTATAAATACTTCCCTGCTGCCCCACAGGCAGCAGGTGGCATTTTGAAGATGGTATGGAATGTCTGCCTTTTGGCTTTTGAGATAGGCCAGGTAGTCTGGAAATCCTTCTTCAAAGCTTGTCTTTTTGTCTTTGGGGTACCATATAAAATGCCCAATGCCCAAAGACAAGAAATCTTCCTGGGGATTCCAGTAGAGAAGTTTTTTTTTGGATGATCCTGTTTCATTATGCCAAACCTTTTTCGCTATTTTTTCACAGGTCTCTGCAGTGGCATTATCAATTTTAAGCAGAAGGGTGATCTCTTTTTGTAAGAAAGCATGGTTGCTTTTTTCTTCTGAGGATATAAGGGGAGTAGCACTTAAATTGGTGCAGTATTTCTCTTTAGCCTTAAAAATTCGAGCAAGGCTTTCGTCGATCCTTTTTTCAGAGAGCTTTCCTGTTTTTACTGCATCTACTAAAAAACTATGGATACGTAGAATGTCACTTGGGGTGAGTTCGTCTTGAGCGGGCTCATTAAGTAGCTTGCCTCCAAAGCAAAGAAGATCAGTTCCTGCAAGCAGCGCGCTGAGCGCCGCTTTTTCTACCGATTCTTCTGATTTGATAAGCCCTTTCATAATTAGAGAATCGCTGATGACAAGTCCTTCAAATCTCCAGGAGTTTCTAAGAAGGTCTGTAAGTAGTTTTGAAGAAACAGAGGCCGGATGATCCGGATCTACTTTGCTATATAGAACATGGGCCGTCATCATAGCTTCTGCTTCATTTTTTAAAGCAGAAAATGGCTTCCAGTGGATTTGCTCGAGTAGGAGAGGGGTTTTATCTACCATGGGAGTATTGCTATGGGAATCAATGCTCACATCTCCGTGACCTGGGAAATGCTTAATGACAGCAAGGACTCCATTGTCTTTATATCCCGCAAGGGCAGCTTTGGAGTAGATAATGACTTTATCGGGATCGGAGCTATAGGAGCGGTTTCCTATTATTGGATTTTTAGGGTTGCTGTCGACATCGACGACTGGGGCGTAGTTCATATTGATACCTGCGGCCTTTAGCTCTTTAGCTTGGGCGGCCGCTGTTTGGTAGGCAATCTCGGTAATGTCAAGGCTTGCTAGTTCCCGATTACTCGGAAATTGAGAAAAACCAATTTTTAATCTATTAACTCTCCCGCCCTCTTGGTCGGTTGATAGGAAAAGAGGAATCTGGCAATATTTCTGATTAAGCTCATTTAGGCTCAAGGATAAATCCTTTACTTGCTCAAAACTTTCTAGTGTGTTACTCCAACCATAGTAGATGAATCCACCCACATGGGCTTTCTGGATGAGAAGCTCCGCTTCAACGCTCGCTTCTTTCCCATGGAAGTGGACGATGAAAAGTTGCCCGACTTTTTGTTCTAAGGATAACTCCTTAAGGTTCGTGCAAAACCCTTGGGCTGAAGTGATGAGGAAAGCGCACAAAAATAGGATGAGTTTTTTCATAAGTTTTTAAGCTCTTAGGATTTTTAAAAATCCAAGGTAAAATTTTTATAGATAAATGTCCAAGCTATTAGAATTGTGAGAGTGGCTTTTAGCAAGGCTTGAAGAAGCTGTGAAAGATGGGTTCCTAGGTTATGTGCTTTTTATTTTATTTTCTCTAGGGAAAAATTGCATTGAAAAATAACCTCGGATTAGAAATAACTATAGTGTAATCAATTGAATTAGGTGGCTGGATGAAAGGATTAGAATCAGGTAAAGACAAAGTCAAAAAGATCTGCGAAGTACTCAAGAAAGAGACTCTAGAGCCTGCAAAAAAAGAAGCGGAAGAGATTCTTCATCAGGCGCATGCCACTGCTGAAACTATTATTAGCCAGGCCCATGAGAAGGCTAAAGATATTGAATCGGCTGCAAAAAAAGAAATTGAAAGACAAAGGAACGTTTTTCAATCATCTCTCAACCAGGCATGCAAGCAGTCAATAGAAAGCCTCAAACAAGAGATCGAAAATAAGCTCTTTAGTAAGGAGCTTTCAAACTTAATTACCACGCAAACTCAAGATCCAAAGGTAATAGCAGAGCTCGTAACCGCCGTTGTTAAGGCCATTGAAAAAGAAGGGATTAATTCAGATATTACAGCATATGTCTCTTCGGTCGTTCCAGCAAAAACCATTAATGGCCTACTTACCCAAAATGTTTTACAGCGTCTTAAAGAAAAAGAGGTCCTTCTCGGATCTATGCAAGGTGGAGTCGCTGTTAAACTACACAAAGAAAATATTACTTTAGATATTACGGATATCGCTTTAAAAGAGCTTGTTTCTCAGTATATACGCAAAGATTTTCGCGATATGCTGTTTGTGGCTAACTAACAAAGAGTAGAGTACTTAAATGTCAAATTACTACTATTTAGCAACTACTCTTCCACCCTTGGAATTTCCAAGTGTGCCGGATATTAGCTTTGAATCCCTTAAGGAATCCTTGTCATTAAATCTTTCAGAAAAAGATTTAGAGAAAGTGGAAGTTTTGCGCCTTTTTGTTGATATCAATAATATTAGACCTCTTCTTCTTGAAGAAGAAATCGACTCTAGGGGTAATCTCACTGAAAAAGATCTCGATGAAGCTCTGCTTGTCCAAGATTTTTTGCCAGAGTTTGTCTTCGATTTCTTAGATAAGTACGATACTCTACCTGAAAAATTAAAGCATTTTTCAGAGCTGCTGTCGAAATTTTTTACAGAAGAAATACCAAAGCAAAAAGGGTTTTTAAAAGAATATCTCACTTTTGAAAGGGAGTGGCGTCTTGTGATTTTGGCTCTACGTGCTAAAATCGCAAATAGAGATGTGGCAAAAGAACTGCAGTTTGAAGATTTTAATGAACCTATCGTTTCTCAAATTCTAGCGCAGAAAGATGCCGAGCAGTATGACCCGCCGGTAGAGTATAAAGAACTTAAAGAAAAGTTTCTTGCCTGCGGGACAGACCCATGGCAGCAAAATAAAATGCTTTCAGAATACAGGTTTTCAAGGATTGAGGAAATGGTCAAAAAAGGACAGTTCTCTATCCAGGCGATCTTAGCTTATATCGCTCAACTTATGATTGTTGAATATTGGAATGAGCTCGATGAGGAAAGAGGTAAGGTCATCTTGGATACGTTTAAATCAAGTTAAGAAAAATTCTTAAAGGTTAGGAAATGAAAGATCAGTCAAGTTACATGGAAACAAAGGGTGCTACTGGAAAGGTTTTGCGCGCTTTCGGGAACCTTTTGCAGGTAGAGTTTGAAGGGAGCATCCGTCAGGGAGAAATTTGCATGGTCCGTTTAAGCGGTGATGTTTCTCTTAAGGCTGAGGTAATCGAGATCGTAGGAAATGTAGCGAAAATTCAGGTATTCGAAGACACTAGAGGTGTTCGCCTTGGTACTGAGGTAGCCTTCGTTTCCCATCTTTTAGAAGCGGAGCTCGGACCTGGCCTTCTAACGTCCATCGTTGATGGATTGCAAAACCCCTTAGAAAGAGTCGCTGATGCGACAGGGCTATTTCTATCTCGTGGTGTCTACATACAGCCACTTGATAGGACTAAGCACTGGGATTATATCCCTACAGCCAAGGTGGGTGATGCTGTCCAAAGAGGGGATGCTTTAGGGTATACCATGGAAGGACGGTTTCATCACAATATCATGGTTCCTTTTTCCCATTTTTCAAAATATACGATTACTTGGGTAGCAAAGCCCGGCTCTTATACCATTGAAACTGTCGTTGCAAAAGCCTTAGATGAAGATGGTAGGGAATTCGAATTTACTATGTTACAAAAATGGGCTGTCAAGGTTCCTCTTTTTGAAGGGCAAAAGATCAAAGCTTCCAAGATGATGGACATCGGAATGAGGATCTTTGATACCCAGTTCCCTGTTCTTAAAGGGGGGACTTTTTGCTCTCCAGGTCCTTTTGGCGCTGGTAAGACCGTATTGCAACATCATCTTTCGAAGTATTCATCAGTGGATATTGTTGTCGTAGTTGCTTGTGGAGAACGGGCGGGGGAAGTTGTCGAGGTTCTTAGAACATTTCCTCACCTTATCGATCCCCATACAAATGAATCCTTGATGAATCGTACCGTAATCATTTGTAATACCTCTTCTATGCCAGTTGCGGCCAGAGAAGCTTCCATTTATATGGGAGCGACCATTGCTGAGTACTATAGACAGATGGGTCTTGATGTTCTTCTTTTAGCCGATTCCACTTCTAGATGGGCGCAGGCAATGAGAGAGATGTCTGGTAGACTTGAAGAGATTCCTGGAGAGGAAGCTTTTCCAGCCTACCTTGCTTCACGAATAGCCGCTTTCTATGAAAGAGCCGGAGTTGTTCAACTGAGTAATGGATCAACCGGATCCTTAACAATCGGTGGAACTGTATCACCTGCAGGTGGAAATTTTGAAGAGCCTGTTACGCAGGCGACTCTTTCTGTAGTTGGTGCATTCCATGGCCTTTCTAGGGCTCGTTCAGATGCTAGAAGATATCCTGCGATTGACCCACTAATTTCTTGGACAAAATATATCGATGATGTAGCCGCCGAGCTTGATAAGAAAGTGGAAGGCTGGGGACATATGACAAAAAGGGCCTCAAAGCTTCTTCGAGAAGGGGATGACATCGGTAAAAGAATGGAAGTTGTTGGAGAAGAAGGGATATCGCTCACTGACATGATTAGTTATCTTAAATCGGAGCTTTATGAGTTTTCCTATCTACAACAGAACGCCTTTGACAAGGAAGATGCCTATTGTCCTTTAGATAGACAAACCCCTCTATTTTTACTGATATATAAAATATTTGATACTTCGTTTAAGTTTGAAACACACGACGCGGCTCGTAGCTACTTTTTGGAGCTACAGAACGAAATCAAAAATATGAATTTTATGCCCTTTAAGTCTGATAGATATAATCTAACTATGAGTGATATAGAGGCTAAAATTGCCCGGGCATCAAAGCATGAAAAAGAAGCTCCATCCAAGGTGACTCGATGAAAATGGTATATGACAGAATCGTAGATATGCGCGGTAATCTTATTACCGTAATAGCACAAAATGTAAGCCTTGGTGAGCTCGCTAAAATCCAAAAAGCGGACGGCCGAACCATTTATGCCTCAGTTCTTCGTATTGAAGGGGATAAGGTAACTCTGCAATCCTTTGAGAATACCAGGGGAATTTCTACAAGTGACAAGGTGTCATTCCTTGGCAGGGATATGCAAGCGATTTCACCGGTACGTGGGGACGCAATTGAGATCGGATCTCCTTCTTTTAATCCAGTTCGTCGGATCATTCCAAGGGATCTTGTACGTACAAATATTCCGATGATTGACGTATTTAATTGCCTTGTTAAATCGCAGAAAATTCCTATTTTCTCCATAGCTGGAGAGCCGTATAACGCCCTTTTAATGAGGATTGCTAACCAAACCAATGCTGATATCGTGATCATCGGTGGTATGGGCCTTCGCTTTGATGACTACCAAGCTTTTATTGATAATGCGGAAAAGTCAGGATCGTCTGATAAGACAATTATGTTTATCCATAAAGCCATTGACCCGGCCGTTGAATGTATGCTCGTTCCTGATATGGCTCTTGCCTGCGCTGAGCGATTTGCTGTGCAGGATAAAAACGTCCTTGTTCTTCTTACTGATATGACAGCTTTTGCAGACTCTATTAAAGAGATAATGATAACTATGGATCAGGTACCCTCTAATAGAGGATACCCGGGTTCTTTATATTCAGATCTAGCCTCCCGTTATGAAAAAGCGGTAGATATCGACGGTAGCGGATCGATTACTATTCTTTCTGTTACGACAATGCCTGGTGGTGATGTAACTCACCCCATTCCTGATAACACAGGATATATTACTGAGGGGCAATTCTACTTAAATGGTGGGCGTATCGATCCCTTCGGTTCCCTTTCCCGTTTAAAGCAGCAGGTAATCGGCAAGGTAACAAGAGAAGATCACGGCGATGTAGCAAATACCCAAATTCGTCTCTATGCTGACTCTAAGAAGGCTAAAGAAAGACAGAGTATGGGATTTCGTCTATCTAAATGGGATGAGAAGCTTCTCCACTATGGAATTCTTTTCGAAGATAGGATGATGAACCTTGAGGTGAATTATACCTTGGAAGAAGCCCTAGACCTCGGATGGAAAACTCTTGCAGAGTGTTTTGATAAACATGAAGTTGGAATAAAACAAGCGTTAGTTGATAAATACTGGTCAAAAAGTGTGTAAACTTCTTATAGCGGGATTATGGCGCAGATTAAGTTAACAAAAACAGAACTACGTCTTCAGCAGCTCAAGCTTGCTCAGCTGCTGAAGTATTTGCCGACTTTGCAACTTAAGAAGGCCATGCTTCAGGCTGAGGTTAACTATACCCAGCAAGAGATTGAGACCCTGCAAACTGAGTTTGAGCTCCAAGAAAATAAGATATCCCGCTTTAGCTCCCTATTTTCTGATAGAGCTACAAACGATTTTTTTTCTGCTTTAAACATTATTGGGGTGCATAAGCGTTATGAGAATATTGCAGGAGTTGATATTCCTATTTTTGAAAGTGTTTCCTTTTCCCCTTCGAATTATTCTCTTTTTGACACTCCCATATGGTATGAATCAGCCATAGAAGCAGTAAAGAAAATGCTGGTTACTAGGGAAAAGGGAAAGATCGCCGAAGAGAAAAAAAGAGCCCTAGAAAAAGAGCTGAGGGAAGTGTCGATTCGGGTGAATCTTTTTGAAAAAATCATGATTCCCAGAGCACAACAAAACATCAAAAAAATTAAAATTTTCTTAGGCGATCAGCAGCTTGCAGCCGTGTCTCAAGCAAAGGTTGCTAAGAAGAAGATTGTTTTAAGAAATATAGAGCTTGAAGCCCAAGGTCGCCAATGATTATCGATGTACGCAAGTATCTAATGCTCGGCACAGAGGAAGATCTCGATCTTTTTTTTGAAAGGGCGCAGCAAAATGGGTTCATCGAGTTTATTACCACATCTACAAAGAAATCTGTAGAGCTACCAACTGATGCACATAATATACTAGTAGCTCTTAAAATTTTAAGAAAACAGCCTGTTCGAAAAAATTATGAAGGTCTCTGGGAAGCTCCCTATGCAAATCACGTAGCGAAAAGGATTATCGAGCTCCGCGATGAGATTGAAAGGCTCACAGAAGAAAAGCGTCTAGTAGATGCTGAAATTCACCGTGTGGCCCCTTTCGGTGATTTTTCGATGGAAGAGATCGATTACATCGAAAAAGAAGCTCATAAAAAGATCCAATTTTTCTGTATGAAGTCATCTAAAAGCCATAATAGGACCTTCAGCGATGACGTGATTTATATTAGCACAGAATATGATCTCGATTATTTTATAACGATTAATTCAGAATCAAAATCGTATCCCGATATGATAGAGATGAGGATTGACCGCTCAGAAGGTGATCTGAAAAATCATCTCCAATTCACTAAGGAATTGATACATGAGCTTGAGCAAGAACTAAAAAGTTATGCAGGTCATATAGAGTTACTCCAGGATATATTGCTAGAAGAGCTCAATGAGCATCATCTGGCCCAAGCTAAAAAAGATGTGTCTCAACCTCATCACATTTCCGGACTTTTTTCTGTAGAAGCCTGGGTACCAAAATCTAAAGAATCTTTGATCCATCCCTTATTAGAAGGGCTTTCTGTCCACTGTGAAAGGATTCGAGAAGAAGAGGGGGATAAAATCCCTACTTACATGGAGAATCATGGGTTAAATGCTTTAGGAGAGGATCTTGTCAAGATCTACGATATTCCGGCAACCACTGACAAAGATCCATCTGGCTGGGTGTTTTGGTTCTTTGCTTTATTTTTTGCAATTATTGTAGCAGATGGGGGATATGGACTTCTCTATCTAGCCCTGGCTCTTTACTTAAGATATAAATTTCCGACGCTTAAAGGATCATCTAGACGTCTCCTTAAGCTATTTACCATACTGTCTTGCTGTGTTATCGTATGGGGTGTTATCACCTCGGCTTTTTTCGGATTGAAAGTTGATAGGAATAGTTTCCTTGGGAAACTCTCACCTTTGCAGTACCTGATTGAGAAAAAAGCGCAGTACCATCTCGATAAAAAAGATGATGTCTATAAGTATTGGGTAGATACTTTTCCTCAAGTAAAAACTGCAACAACAGCAGATCAATTCCTCGAGGGAGCAGTTGTTATGAAAGGGGAAACAAAGCGATACATGGCTGTTGATACCTTTGCTGAGAATATCCTCCTCGAGTTTTCCCTATTACTCGGCGTCATTCACCTAACCTTTTCCTTTCTTAGAGCTTTCTTAAAAAGCTGGGCGGGGATTGGATGGATCTGTTTTATGATTGGAGGCTATCTATACTTTCCTATAAGGCTCCATGCAACATCGATGGTACAGTTTATGGGTTGGGTCGATTCTACAACTGCCGGTGAGATAGGGCTTCAGCTTATCTATACTGGACTTGGTGTTTCCGTCTTTCTAGCTCTAGTGCAACACCGTCTTAAAGGGCTTGGGGAAATTGTCAACATGGTTCAAGTATTTGCCGACGTCTTATCGTATCTTCGTCTTTATGCTCTAGCTCTTGCGGGTTCCATAATGGCGGCGACCTTTAACGAGATGGGAGTGTCCATTGGCCTTCTTGGCGGCTTTGTTGTAATTATCGCCGGGCACGGCGTGAACATTTTACTAGGGGTGATGGCAGGAGTCATCCATGGTCTTCGTTTGAACTTCATCGAGTGGTATCACTACTCCTTCGAAGGCGGAGGTCGGTTATTTAACCCCCTAAAATTATTTAAATCAGAAGAAGATTAAAAGGAGACAATTATGGATTATGGCATGGTCGGTCCAGCTTTGGTCTTAGGACTAGGATGTATTGGAAGTTCGATCGGTTGTGGTATTGCTGGTATGGCATCTCACGCCGTGATGAGTAGAGTAGAAGAGAACCATGGAAAGTTCATTGGTATGTCCGCTGTTGCGTCATCCCAGTCGATCTATGGATTCGTGCTTATGATCTTGATGAAGGCAGCTATTGTAGCAAATACTTGATCCCCGATGGCGGGTATTGGTATTGGAGCATCTGTAGGCCTGGCTCTGCTATTTTCTTCTGTATATCAGGGGATGTGCGCAGCGTCAGCAATCCAAGCATCAGCTAAGCAACCGGCAATTATTGGTAAGTGTTTTGCAGCACTTGGTATCGTAGAGTCATTTTCTCTCTTTGCCTTCGTTTTTGCCCTATTACTTATCTAAGAGCTAAATGCTTGCAGCCGGGATTCCCGGCTGCAGATTTTACGATGTAGCCACTTGGTGAATTACAGCTCCACCTTCTTTCGTTTTGAATTTTCCTAAAATAATCATAGTCAAATCAATAAGATACCATACTCCAAGGCCACCGGCTGTAAGGAGCATGAGAACGCCTGTTCCCGTTTTCCCGACATAGAATCTATGGATTCCTAAATGTCCCAAAAAGAAACAGAGAAGAAGGGTAGTGAGGTAGGTATTTTTTCTTTCTTGCATGGTGCCTCCAAGTACGGTAAATCGTAGTTTAATATTGTGTTTGCCTGAATATAAAGAATATCCTTTTAAAACGCAAAACAGCTACGACCCTCTTTAAAATCCAAACAGGAATATTTTGGTAGGAGCAGTAGCTGAATTAATAGTAGCCCCTGTATGAAAGCCGAGTAGCTTCTTCTCGATCCTCTTCTGAAATTGGTCCACTCATAAGTAGACATTTTATAATTTCTCGTTGTCCGTCTTCGACTGCATACTTAAAAAGACATCCTCGAAGCTCATCTGGATTTTCTGCGGTATCAAGGAGTATATTTACGATTTCGGTGCCATTATAAGCACATGCAGCGTAAATTGCCGAGTCTCGATCATTTTCTGAAATTTCTCCGGTTGCAAGAAGCGATGATATAGTATGTGTATTTCCATATTGAGCTGCAATTCCAGTAGCAATGCCTCGAGTATCAACTGAAAAACACTGATGGGCGTGAATAGCCTCTACGTGAAGCCTCCCCTAAACTGAAGATTTAGGGGCGTCCCGGGAAACCGGGAAGTACTTCACCAGCGCACAAACAGAAAAGGAAATAATAGTAATGTTTGTAACCGATACGCAAGAATACATAATAGACACGTCAGGATTAC
>JAPLSW010000034.1 GCA_026398435.1 Chlamydiota bacterium
ACTTCTCGAAGAGGGAATTGGTGTGTTCATGAAGTCGGAAACGACTGAGGTATCTGAACCTGCAAAAGACACTTTAGGTAAGATGCTCCATTCATCCGCAGGACTAAAGATCCGGCGGTTTTCTGGCGTCTATTCTATAAAGAAAACTAAGGCTATACCTGGGGTGAAGAAGTGAAAAATGTCGAATTGTAATACATTGAAAGTAAGAGTATTATGATATGAAAGCGCAATATGGCATAATAGATGCCAAATTGCGCTAAAAAATGGCAGCAATTTAAAAAAAATTGTATTGTTTATGGCTTTTTTTTAGAAAATAGAGGGCTTTTTTAACCTCTTACTATGTTAATAAGCATAATATGGTAAAAATATTGCAACGTAATTGATTGAAAACGAGATGCTTGCAAAAAAGCATTGCAATTTGGCCTAATAGGTGCCAAAATGTAATCAAAAATGGCAACTATAGGGTTAAATTGTATTACCAAAGACTATTTCAAGCGCCTGCTGAGGAGAGCTTTTTTTTATTTGGACCTAGGGGTACGGGGAAAACAACTTGGCTTAAACATACGTTTACTGATGCCCTTTGGATCGATCTTCTAGATCCTCGTGAACAAAGACTTTATTCAATGAATCCCGAATTTCTAAAAGAGTATCTAGATGGGACATCTCATAAAAAAGTCGTCATAGATGAAGTGCAAAAAGTCCCCCAAATTCTCGATGTTGTCCATGGAATCATAGAAGAAAAGCGTGGAATACAATTCATTTTAACAGGATCTAGTAGTAGGAAACTTAGGAGAGCGGGAGTCAATCTTTTAGCAGGCAGGGCTCTATGGAGGAATTTTCATCCCTATATAGCATTTGAAATAAAAGATTCATTTTCTTTAGAGAAAGCCCTAAGAGTCGGAATGATCCCTCTAATTTTAAGCTCTTTAGAACCTAAAGAAAAACTCGAAGCTTATGTAGATTTATATTTACAGGAGGAGGTTAAAGCCGAGGCTCTAGTACGGCAGATAGGAGACTTTTCTCGGTTTTTACAGGCTATGTCTTACTCTCATGGTAGCCTTGTAAATCTTTCCAATATTTCTCGAGAATGTGAGGTCCCTCGCAAAACCGTAGATTCTCACCTGCAAATTCTTGAAGATTTACTACTTGGCTATACAATCCCTGTGTTTGAAAAAAGAGCAAAAAGAGTTACCTCATCCCACCCGAAGTTCTATTTCTTCGATCCGGGCGTATTTCGAGTGCTCAAAAAACAAGGTTTTTTAGATGCCTCTACTGAAGCAGAGGGTTTAGCACTCGAAGGTCTTGTTGCAGAACACCTCCGGTCTTGGATTGATTTCCAAAAGGAAGATTGCGATCTGTATTTTTGGAGAACTAGAGCCGGTCTTGAAGTTGACTTCATTCTCTATGGAGAGCAGGCTTTTTATGCCATAGAGGTAAAGAACAACAAAACACTCAGCTCTCACGATTTTAGAGGACTGAAGGAATTCCAAAAGGATTATCCAGAAGTAACTCCTCTTTTCCTCTACCGTGGAAAAGAAAAAATCAAAAAAGAGGGAATTCTTTGCCTTCCTGTGGAAGATTTCCTTAAAGAATTAAATCCTTCTGCTACCTTGCCTTTTTAGAGCTCTGATTTTTTACTGAAAGGATATAGAGGATTTATCTTTAGAAGTTTATGAAGTTCTTAAAAGGTTTTTTTGCATGATTTCTGATTCGCCTATCCAATAACAGAAAAGAGCTGCGGGAATGCGCAAAATTTTTGCATTTCCTCTTGTATTAGGGATGTTTCCTAGGTCAGAA
Organism: Chlamydiota bacterium; assembly: GCA_026398435.1. Taxonomy (GTDB): domain Bacteria; phylum Chlamydiota; class Chlamydiia; order Chlamydiales; family Rhabdochlamydiaceae; genus VGMB01. Next base: position 1,798 of record JAPLSW010000034.1, read on the forward strand.
GAATTCTTGGTGATCACATAGCCGATGGATAAGTTTTTTTGATCACAAAATCTTTCAAGGGCAGAAACTTCATCTAGAGTTGTCTTTTGTGAGCGATATTTAACCTCAAGGGCAAATAGCTCACCACAAGATTCTATGACTAAGTCTTGCTCTTTGTTTTTACAATCTTTCCAGTAACTAAATCTAGTTCCTTCGGGAAAACTATGCGAGGATAGATGACTAAGTATAGTAGTTTCTACTGCAATACCAAGGGCTGCTGGATCTTCAAGAAGGGTTTTTCCCTTTAATAAAATTGCTGAAACAATTGCTGGGTCAGACAGATAAAACTTATAGCGGGCTCGCAAAATTTCTTTTCCATTTCCATATTGAGCGAGCCTACAGATCAAATGTGTCGTTTCGAGTAAGTTTAGGAAATTTTGTACAGTGGGTTTAGGAACGTTTAAATTATTGCAAAGTGTTGCAATGTCTTGAATGCCCCCATTATGCATGCATAAGTAAATAAAGGTCTGTTCGAGTTCAAGAACTCTTCTTACTCCGAAGAGAGCTGTCATATCTCGTTTTAAGACTTTATCTATGATGTCTTCTCTTAGAAGTTTTTGGGCTTGTAAAACGTTTTCTACTAAAGATGTCTGAGGAAAGCCTCCGCGAACTAAATATTCATGAAAATGTCCGATAAGAGCTTGTGTAGCTTCAGTCATCCGCTGAAGCTCAGATATAGAGCTGTTGATTATATCTGGTAGAAACTCGATTTTCGGGATATTGGGTATGCGTATTTCTTTAATCTGGAGATATTCATAAAAGGACAAGGTGGAGATTTTGATTGTGTGCCATCTACCGACTCCAGATTCCTCTCCTGAATTTATAAGAGGAGTCGCAGATCCTGTGAATAAGATTCTGCGCTTTTTTGAAAAGTCGATTTGATGCTTGACCCATGTGCCAAAATCCCTAAGGAATTGCGCTTCATCTAAAAATAGGTATTCTGTCCCATCAGACGTTGGTTCCATTTCTCCCCAAGCTTCAAGAACTGCTTCCAGTCCTGCCAGCTTAAATAAAGGATGGTCGAAAGTAACGTATAAGATCTTTCCAGGTTTGACTCCTTGGGAAAGGAGAGTTTCAATCATTTGAAGAGCCAGTGTGGTCTTACCAACCTGGCGAGGGCCTGAGAGCATAACCGCTCGATGGGCAGGTGGGTCTATTACCCACTGCTGTATTTCGGTAAAAACTGCGCGTTTCCATGGAGGGAGGTCGAAAATTCTCTCTTCTCTCCACCAGGGATTGAACTGGGCTAGTACGGATATAAGTTCTTCTTTTGGGATCTTCATAACCTAATTATGCCCTATTTTTGTATTTTAAGTAAAGTATACTTGACCTATTTAAGCATTTTAAGGTGGTTTTCTGAAAAATCGGTCTGTTTAGTAGATTCTAGTGGGTAGACCGGAAGTTAAGAACCACGGAACTGGAAATCATGATGTAAAAAATTGAAAATAAGATCTTTATAGTTTAGAAATGCATTTTGTCAGGAAAAATGCCAAAATGTATGCAAAAATGGCAGCTGTAGGACAAAATTGGATTTTCTTTGGTTTCTTAAGCTAGATCTGTTTTTCCATCGAAAGAAAACGAGTTTGCTACGTAAAGTCGAGCGTGATAGATTTTCATAGCAGCTTCTTTTAACGCCCGCTAATAGACTTGGATTTTTGAGATCTGTTTCAAACCCCATTAGGATATTTTAGAGATGTTTGAGTTAGTAACAAACTTTTCCCCTAAAGGAGACCAGCCTAAAGCTATAGACGCTTTATCTCGGGGCCTTGCGGCTGAAAAAAAGGCGCAGGTTCTTCTTGGCATTACCGGATCGGGTAAGACCTTTACCATGGCAAGTGTAATCAACAAGGTCCAACGTCCGGCTTTAATCCTAGCGCATAATAAGACACTCGCCGCTCAACTCTACCAAGAGTTCAAATCCTTTTTTCCAAAAAATGCAGTGGAATACTTTGTTTCTTATTACGACTACTACCAGCCGGAAGCCTATATTGCTAGAACTGATACGTATATTGAAAAGGATCTAGCGATCAACGACCAGATAGATCGGATGAGACACTCAGCTACAAGATCTCTTATTGAGCGGCAGGATGTGATCATCGTGTCTTCCGTATCTTGTATCTATGGTTTGGGTATTCCTGAATATTACGCCCAGATGCAGCTAAAGCTCTCTGTCGGAGAGGAGGCTAAACGGGATGATGTCTTACTTCACTTAGTAGAGATGCATTATAAAAGAAATGATTTCGATCTTATCCGCGCGACCTTTAGGGCTCGCGGTGATGTTTTAGAAATCATGCCGGCCTATGAAGAGCAGATAGCTTATAGGATCGAGTTCTTTGGTAATGAAATCGATCGTATTAGTGAAATCGATCCTTTAACCGGTAAGGTCAGGGGACGGCTTGAGAAAGTTTCAATATTTCCGGGATCTCACCACGTTACCCCTGAAGATGTAAGACATGTAGCTGTCGATACCATTAAGCAAGAGCTTAAGCTCCGGATGGAGTTCTATGAAAAAGAGAATCGCCTGATAGAGCTTCAAAGGATCAAGGAAAGAACCTCTTATGATCTTGAAATGATGAAGGAGATGGGGTTTTGCAAGGGGATAGAGAACTACTCAAGGCATTTTAGCAAACGACATCCTGGAGATCCGCCTCCCTGTCTTCTCGACTATTTTCCTAAGGATTTTCTGATTTTTGTGGATGAGTCTCACCAGACTCTGCCCCAAATTCATGCAATGCATAATGGAGACAGGGCTCGGAAAGAATCCTTAGTAGATTTTGGGTTTAGGCTTCCCTCTGCCTTTGATAATAGGCCGCTAAAATTTGAAGAGTTTTATAAAAGGATTCATCAGGTGGTCTATGTATCAGCAACTCCGGGTCCGTGGGAGCTGCAAGAAGCTCAAGGAGATGTTGTAGAGCAGGTCATAAGACCAACAGGCCTTCTAGACCCGCTCATTGAAATTAGGCCAGCTACAAATCAAGTAGATGACTGTCTCGAAGAGATCCGTGTTGAAACTGAGAAAGGGTATCGTGTTCTAGTAACAACTCTTACTAAAAAGCTGTCTGAGGATCTTTCTAAATATCTGTCAGAAATCGGAGTTAAGGCAAAGTATCTCCACTCGGATATTGATACATTAGAGCGTGTTCAGATCATCAAAGATCTAAGGCTTGGAATATTTGATGTTCTTGTGGGCATTAATCTCCTCAGAGAGGGTTTAGATATCCCGGAAGTCTCTCTTGTTGCTATTTTAGATGCTGATAAAGAAGGCTTTTTACGTAGTGAGACAGCTCTCATTCAGACTTGTGGTAGAGCGGCTCGTAATGTCCATGGACGGGTGATTATGTATGCTGACAAGATTACCAAATCCATACAGAAGACACTGGATGTCACAACGACCCGAAGAAAAATCCAAGAAGAGTACAATAAAGAACATGGCATTACTCCCAGGACTGTTCGGAAAGAGAAATTAGAAGACCTTGTAGAAACCTTCGGTGGAGAAATAGCATCTCCTAAAGAAAGAAAAGATGAAAAGGTGTATCACTATACCGCAGCTGAGATAGAGAAGAAGATTAAAGAGATAGAAGTAGAAATGAAGAAGGCAGCGAAAGAGCTGCGCTTTGAGGATGCCGCCCGCTTTAGAGATCTTTTAAGGCATTATCAGGGGATGCAGCTTTTTGAAGATAATTTATAAGTTGGAGTGGGAGCAGAGTGAGAAAATGCAATTAACTTATTCTACTCACATCAAGAATTGTTCATACAGGAGAGTTGTTGTTTAAAATTTCAATTCCATCTCTTGATGGTAAGTCGACTTTCTGGAGAAAAATTAGCTTAACTTTCAGAAAGTTGTCTTTGTCTTTTTAGTTAAAGTGAGATGTTATTTCGCATTGAGCTCATTTAAAGCTCAGATCGGATGCTTTTATTATTTCAGAAAAATGGTCCTTCCGACTTTTTTATGGGTAAAGGTCGGCCTTAACGGCTATTTTAAAACCTGTCATTTTTTAATAAAACTCTTTATTAGTTAGCAGAAGTGGTGCATAGTTATATGCTTTAAAAATTTCGGAATTTATCTACCACCCGTGAGATTTTCTACATGAAAACAATATTCGATCTAACTATTTTTTCAATATTTAGAACAAGCGAGTCCTATCTAGATCGCTACCATAAACAAGTCTTGGAAGCATTTTATATTAATGGAGGTAAGTGTCATGCTGTTTGGTTAGAAGGGGACAGTGAGGATCAAACTTTCACAAAGCTCGCTGAGGCTAAAACACTTTTTGAAAGTTACGGTCACACTGTAACTATAATCAAATTCGATTTAAAGGGGCCTCATTGGCCTGCAATAAATCATATTTATAGATGGCAACAGCTTTCTGCCTGTTGGAATAAATGCTTGGAATATAAGCAGCTGACAAAAATAGCTATATGTGTCGAAAGCGATTTAATCTGGGATCCTAAAATTATTAAAAGTCTAATCTCTAAGCTAGATGCCTCTCATCATGTAATTTATCCCATGCTTATGGATGAAAAAAAATCAGATTCAACTGAAGAATTAACGTTTATGGACATATGGGGGTTTTCGCGTGGAGATCAAAAATTCTCAAAAACATTTCCATATTGGGCTACAGATCACAATTTGATTGAAGAAGAGGAACTTCTTGAAATTCAAACCGGAGGAGGAATGATTGTCACTACATACCCATATCTCCAAACGGCCTCTTGGGATCCCTCTTGTTGTATTCTGAAATTTGGAAATAAATCTAAACTTTTTATGGATAAAACGTTAAAAATTTACCATCCTCGCCCTATAAAAAAAACCTTACTAAAAAAACTAAATATTATTTTCAAGGATCCCAAAATTTTATACGCGAAAATGTTAAGTATAGTTCGTTAGTGAAGTATCTGTGTTTTCTAATTGGAAGAGCATAGCTTTATGAATGATGCTTCTGCCTATTTTTAAGGCGGGCTTGCCTCAATAAAAGTCGTTTGAGATATATAGGGAAATCTTCACCGAAAATTTCAAGGAGAGAGTTGAAAAAATTGACGAGCCTGAGAAAACTCAGCATAATTGTCGTTGTTTTAAATGAGAATATTTCGTATTAAAGAGGCTTTTATCAAAAAAATGCATAGAGAGAAACATGAAAACTGTGATTTTAGCTGGTGGTTTAGGAACTCGAATATCGGAATATACGCAAAATCTTCCCAAGCCGATGGTGGAAATCGGAGGAAAACCTATTCTTTGGCACATAATGAATATCTATTCCCATTATGGGTTTACTGAATTTGTGATTGCTCTTGGTTATAAGGCTGAAGTTATAAAAGAATATTTTCTGAATTATTATGCTAAAACTAGCGATTTAACTATAGACTTACAGACTGGAAAAACGACAGTGTATAGAAAAGATCAGCCGGCTTGGAAAATTCATTTAGTTGATACGGGACTTTATACTCAAACTGGAGGAAGAATTAAAAGGCTAAAAGACTGGATTGGAAATGAATCCTTTTTGTTAACCTACGGAGATGGAGTAGTTGACGTAAACATTCAAGAAGTTATTACTTTTCATAAAAATCATAAGAAGCTTGCTACGGTAACAGCTGTACGTCCACCAGCTCGATTCGGTTCTTTGATTGTCGAAGGCAATCATGTAACGCAATTTTATGAGAAGAGCCAATCTAATGAAGGTTGGATTAACGGTGGTTTTTTTGTTTTAGAGCCTGAAGTATTAGATCTTATAGATGGCGATGATGTTCTGTGGGAAAGAGAACCTCTCGAAATTTTGGCTAAAAGAAAAGAGTTAGTTTCTTATCTTCATGGTGGTTTTTGGCAGCCAATGGATACAGTGCGTGATCAAAGGGTACTTGAAAATTTATGGGAAACAAAACAAGCTCCATGGAAAGTATGGAAGTAAGGGAAAAATATGCATGATTTTTGGAGAAGAAAAACAGTCTTTGTTACTGGTGCTACTGGCCTTGTGGGCTCTTGGCTTGTAAAGTCATTAATAGATGCAGAAGCTCATGTTGTTGTGTTAATTAGAGATTTTGACCCTCAAAGTGAGCTTATTCGAACTAACCTAATAAAAAAAGTTTCTGTTGTTCAAGGGGTGCTTGAAGACGGGGTGTCTTGTGAAAGAGCTATTTCAGAATACGAAGTTGATACTGTATTCCATTTGGGAGCCCAAACTCTAGTGGGAACAGCTTTGCGTAATCCCTTATTAACTTTTGAATCAAATATTCGGGGAACATATATTCTATTGGAAGCGTGCAGAAAAGCTCCTGATCTTATCAAAAGGATTCTTATTGCATCAAGCGATAAGGCCTATGGTTCTAGTCCTGTACTCCCTTATACCGAAGACATGCCTTTAATCGGTCAACATCCCTATGATGTATCCAAATCATGCGCTGACCTGATTTCTTTATCTTATTACCATGCATATCAAATGCCGATTGCTGTAGCTCGCTGTGGAAATATATATGGAGGTGGGGATCTTAATTGGAGTCGTTTAATTCCAGGAACAATTAGAAGCTTACAATTAGATCAATCACCAGAAATAAGAAGTAATGGAGAATTTACGCGGGATTACATCTATGTAGAAGATGTTATAAATGCGTATATGACTTTAGCGGAAAATTTGCATCGAGAAGATGTCGTTGGCACCGGTTTTAACTTTGGACCTAACCGCCCTTATACCGTAAATGAAATTGTGTGTAAAATCCAAGAATTAATGAATAAGCAACATATTCCTCTCAAAGTTCTTAATAAAGCAGTCTCAGAAATCAAACATCAGACTTTAGATTCTTCAAAAGCTCATAGATTGCTTGGCTGGGAACCGCAATTTTCTATAGAAGATAGTTTTATTCAAACAATTAACTGGTACCTTGAATATTTATCTCAATTTAAAGAAGAAGGTTGTTGCTTATGAGCCATCCTCAATGTAGATTCTGTTCAACTCCCCTCTTTACTACTTTTTGCAATTTAGGAAAAACACCATTATCCAACTCATATTTAAAAGATATGCAGCTAAAAATTCATGAGTTGGTTTTCCCACTTCACGCATATGTTTGTCAGAATTGCTTGCTTGTTCAATTAGAAGAATTTCAAAAGCCTAATCAGATTTTTTCTGATTATGCTTACTTTTCTTCTTATTCAAAGAGCTGGTTAGAGCATGCCAGAAATTTTGTAGAATCTGTTGTTAAGCGTTTTTCAATTTCTTCAATTCATCAAGTTATTGAAATTGCAAGTAATGATGGCTACTTGTTGCAATATTTTATGGAAAAAAAAATTCCAATTTTAGGAATTGAACCTGCAGAAAATGTTGCTAAAGTGGCTGAATCAAAGAACATCCCTACTCTGGTTGAATTTTTTGGAGTTTCTCTAGCGGAGTATTTAGTTAAGAAAGGGAAAATGGCTGATCTTTTAATTGGAAATAATGTTCTTGCCCATGTTCCAGACATAAACGACTTTGTGAAAGGGATGAAATTACTTCTAAGCCCAGATGGAGTTATTACAATGGAGTTTCCTCATCTTCTTAACCTTATAATTCATTCTCAGTTTGATACAATTTATCATGAACATTTTTCGTATCTTTCCTTACAAGTTGTAGAGAAAATTTTCAGTTTTCATGGATTAAAAATATTTGATGTAGAGGAAGTAAGCTCCCATGGAGGTTCGCTCAGGATTTATGCATGCCATAAAGAAAGCCTAAGAAAAACAGAACTAAGTGTTTCAATTTTAAGAAATAAGGAAACTGAAAATGGATTAGATTCATTTGATGTTTATTCATCATTTGAATTAAAGGTTCAGAAAATTAAAAGCGATTTGCTAGAAAAATTAATTGACCTTAAGACTCAAGGAAAAAAAATTGTTGGTTATGGTGCGCCTGCTAAAGGTAATACTCTTTTAAATTTTTGTAGTATAGGAACTGATTTCTTGGATTATACTGTGGACTTAAGTCCTCATAAACAGGGATTATATTTGCCAGGTACACATATACCCATTTATGCTCCAGAAAAAATAAGAGAAACACGACCTGATTTTATTCTTATTCTTCCATGGAATTTAAAGCATGAAATTATGCAACAAATGAGTTATATCAAAGAATGGAACGCAAAATGGATTGTTCCAATCCCTAATGTAGAGGTTATTTAATATTGAAACGAGTTCTTCTCACAGGTGCTTCCGGCTTTATAGGAAGGAATATCATTTCTAAATTAGAATTAGGTGGATATGAAGTGGTGCCTATTGTGTCAATCTCAAGTAGATTGATAACAGAATGCACTCCTTATGTATGTAACTTGTTAAATTTTAATGAGGTTGCTGATTTATGCAAGTCAGTAAAAGCAACACATCTTCTTCATTTAGCTTGGCATTCTGATTATAAAACTATATATGAATCAGATTCTAATTTACAATGGATTGGTGCAAGCCTTCATCTAGTTCGTGAATTTTTAAAAAATGGAGGCGAGCGAGTTGTAATAGCAGGAAGTTGTGCAGAATATAATTGGCATAATTCTAATTTCTCAGAGGATGATCTTGATTCTCAAGCTCTAACTCAATACGGTAGATCTAAAAATAGACTAAGAAGGCTTTTGGAGGAATTAAAAGAAGAGCATAGCTATAGTTTAGGATGGGCAAGGATTTTTTTTGTTTATGGTTTTTATGAGCCTCCTCATAAATTTATAGCTTCAGCGATAGATAAACTTCTTAATGGAACTCCATTTTTTTTGCAAAATGGCCAACTTATCAGAGACTATTTACATGTAACCGATGTTGCGGATGCTTTATTCCTTTTATTAAATAGTAATTTAGAAGGCGTCGTTAATGTTGGATCTGAGTATGGTCATTCTTTAGAATTAATTCTGAGAATTATTGAAAGCGAACTTAAAATAATTAAGTCTTCAGTTTTTATAGAAAATAAAGAGTCTTTACAACCTCAAAGTATAGTAGCAAAGGGTTCTAGATTGAAAACTGAACTCGGGTGGCAGCATTCTTTGTCTATTCAAGCGGGCCTTTCTGGGACGATTTCATGGAGAAAAATTCATTTACGTGAATTTTAGTTAGATTCCTAACTAAAAAACTTTAATTTTTTACCGAAGCGAAATATATATCTCAGTAGTTTAAGACTCCAGCAAGGTGCTAATATTAAAGGGAAAATTCTGTACCAATAACATAAGTATCGATTATAGGGGTAGCCACAAATTTTTATGAGTTCTTTAAGAGGAATGTTCTCATGAAGTTTTACTCCTAAAATATGATAAATTAAGTAATGGGAAGCAACTCTCCTTAAGCTTAAAAAATAAAGCTCTGTACCCCTTCCAAAAAAAGTGGCCGAAAGAGCTTCATAGCCTATTGTGTCGATTTTTAATCTATTTTTGAACCCTTGTTCAGATATAAAGGAGTCATTAGCACTTCTCCAACCTACACAACATTTAGAAATATAAAGCCACCTTTGGTTTTCTAAAAAAATATTTCCTATAATATAAAAATGTACATATGCGTTAAGATAAGGCTTTAGAAAATCTGATACAGGTTTTTCATTTATAATCTTATCCCAAAGTGATTTTTTAATAACACAGCTAGATATGAATCCAAAACCGTGGAACAACGTCTTTGCAAAAGTATTTAAATCGGAAACAAACGTGTCTTTTATGAATTGAACATATAGAATTGAAGGGATTTTTTTAGTGAATTTAAAATCATAGCAAAAATAATTAACAGTAAACCCTGCAACTTGGGGGTTACTTCTAATCTGATTTAAAACTTCATCAATGCCTCCTAATTCAATTCGATCATCACTTCCTAAAAACCAGCAATATTCTCCTTTCGCTAGTTTGATTACATTCAAAAAATTTAAAGATGGGCCCATATTCTGATCGAATCTAAAATAAGTTATATTTTTGAAAGTTTTTTTGAACATGTTAATAATTTCCTGTGAATTATCTTCTGAACAATTATCACTAATAACTATTTCTACACTTTCATTAATTTGAGGTATGATGCTTTCCAAAGCTTCTTTTAAAAAAGGGGCTCGGTTGTAGGTCGGTATACAAATGGAGAGTTTTATTTGATCGTTGTTAAGCATGAATGTATTTGCTTCTTTTGTGAATTTTATAATATTCCCAGGGCATAGCCCAAGCTACAGTTAGTAAAAAGGATGAAGTCAGCCCAATATATATTCCATTAAGTCCGAATTTTAAAGAGCAGTAGTATTGAAGAGGGAAATTTAGAAGGATTTGTATAGGCACATAAATGAAAAAGGCTTTTGTTTTGCTTGTGCTCTGGATGGCAATAGCAAAAGTATCGGTAATTATTCGTAAAAGCAAGTAAAATGACATGAGAAAAAGAGTATATTTCGAATAGAAAAGAGACTCATTAACGATATGAGTTGCAAATGAATTAATAAAAGCGAAGCATATGAAAGTTAATGCAGGAAGAAGTATACAACCTATCAAGCATGTTTTTTTTATTATTAGGTGCATTTCTTGATGAAGACCTTTTGTATGCATTTCTGTAAATTTAGGGTGAAGTGATATAAGCACTGAATTATATGCAAAAAAAATTGCACTAAGGCCCTTTTCTGAGATATTGTATTGAACGATGTCAGTGTTAATTAGTGTTCTAGCAGCCACTATATAATCTATAAGCAAAATCGATGCTGCCATAAGGGCAATTAACCAAAAAGAAAACCCTCTAACTATAATTTTCTTACAGTATTCTAAAGAAAAGCTGGAAAATAAGCTGCTTATTGAAACTTTTGAACAAAAGAAACAAAAAAAGACCGTTATGGTGACAAGAGCTGGAATGCCTGTTAATGGGAGAAGAGAAAAAAACAACTTGCTTTGCCCTGTATAATATGTTTTTACAGTTAAAACTCCTATTCCACATAATATATCCGAAAAAATCTGGAATAAATGAGCCATATATCCCTTTTGAAGGGCATAGAAAACTTTATATACAATCGAGCCTATAGAAAAGACTATATATGAGGTGCTAATCAATAAAAAAACATCGTAGTTGTTGTTGGCTATCTTGGTAAAAAGAACTTCATCTAATGTGTGACTCATAAATGCAGTAGCTAATAGAAGAAATGAAAGAATTACAACTGCAAGTTGAAAGGCTGTCTTAAATAGTTCTTTGGTTTCTTCATTTTTAGCTAAAGATTCTGATAAGTAATTTTGAAGACTCAAGCCTAATCCAAAGTCAGCTAAAGCAAACCACCCTTTTAATGACAATACTATTGCTGCTATAGCGTAGCTATCTGTTCCTAAGAAGCTTAACAGGGTAAATAGTATGAAAAAATTTATGCTTATAGAAATAATTCGAGCTGCCCATGCAGCTCCTGTTACCTGAAAGCATATTCTCAAACCATTATTCATAAAATATTATGAATAGATGGTGAGTTTTGGGATGGGCGATATAAATTTACCCCCCCTAGCTAGAAATTCTTTTTCTCTTACTAAAAATTCACTCATAAAATGGTAGGGAAATGCTAAGAAATAATCTGGGTTCATGTTTCTAGCTTCATCTTCAGATATGATAGGAATTCTAGTAACTGTCTGTCTTCCCCATTTTATTGGGTTTCTATCGCATACGTAAGAAACTAGATCAGGACCTATGCCATAATAAGCCATGATGGTATTTCCTTTTGTAGACGCTCCATATCCTAAAACTTTTTTACCAAGTCTTTTTTGCTCTTCTAAAAAACGTATCATTTCTTCTTTATGTTTCTGTACACGATCTGCAAAAGCATAATAATCTGAAGATTTTTCTAGTAAAGCCATTTTTTCAGTTGTTCGCATATTCTTTAATGCAGAGCTTTCTTGAACTAATCCTTTATGTCTTATATATAGCCTAAAGCTTCCTCCGTTAACTTCGTTAAGTTCTACGTCTTCTGCTTGCATGCCGGCTTTATCCAGGATGTATTCAATAGCTGTAAGGGAGTAGTACTCCAAATGTTCTGCACATATAGTATCAAATGAGTTTCTTTCTAGCATTAAAGGCAAGTAGCTAAGCTCGATGATCCAAAGGCCTTCTTTTTCTAGAATTTCAGCAACATCTTTAGCGAATTGTATAGGATTTTCTAGGTCATAGAACATGGCTATACTTGTAACGATCTTTGCTTTTTTGTGATTTAATTGTTCTTTGTATGCTCCTGCACTAAAGTAGGTATTTATGTGTAAATTGCAATTCCGAGGTTTAATGTTTTTTGCAGGATCTATTCCGACGCGAAAAAGGTTGGTTGGATAAGCGCTTAGCAATGTTCCATCATTTGATGCAATATCTACTACAATGTCACCTTCATTAATAGAGGTCCGTGATCTAGACAGTGCTTGATCAACGATAGATTTCAATGCATCTTTCATTGATTGATTCACGCCGGACATATACCAATATTGGCTATACATTTCATCTGGATCAACACTATGAATTAATTGTACAAGTCCAGATTCTTCGCTAAGAGCTAGCACTACAGGATGCTTTTCAGGGTGGGGATCGCTTGGTAGAGGAAAGCAGGAAATAGGAAGTTCTCCGAGATCAAATACGCTTTTAAGAGGGCTTCCAGATATGCGGCATGAATCTTTTTTTGTTAGCTTCATTTTAATCCTTATTTGCTGAAATGTGAAAGTGTATCCTCGAGAAAATGCTATTTTTAGTCAAGATTAGAAATTTCATGTGTCAACCCAAAGTTAAAATGTCACCACCCATGCACTTAGAGGGATTTTGTAAACAGGGGTTCGAGGGGGCGTCAGCCCCTTCCAAGGAAGAATAGATCCCCCCATGGGGGGATCGCTCGTAACCTTGCTTATTTCCAAGGATGATATTTACATGGCTTCTTTATTTTCTGCTTGGGCCAATGGGCTTCAAGCTGCTTGCTGTCCAACACTATTGGTTTTTCATGCGGAATTTCTCCCCATATTGTATAAGGAAGCTCTTGCCTCTCTCTACCAAGAGGGGCTTTCCGGTCCTTTCTAAGATGTTTACATAGCTTGAACGAAACCGGTTTGGACTAGCTGGATGTAGTTGGTAACATTTTCCTTCATATTGGAAGCTCAGGCTTTTTGATAATTTACGCACGGTTCGACGGGCAATCGTCCCTGGGCTCTATGCCAATTTTCCAGTTATATTCCTCTATAAACTCAGGCAAAAACTTATTAGCCTCTTCTATTGTAGAGATCTTACGTAAGCGCATTTCCTTGATAAAACGATCTTAAAGAACCCCATTTGCTCTCTCTATACGTCCTTTTGCTTGGGGGCTGTGAGCACAAATAAGTTCGATATCCAATACACGTAAAACTCGAGCAAAATGGGTCTCTGTTTCTTTGGCTCCACTAACTTCTCGCGACACTCGAAAAATGTCCAAAACCTGAGTATTCTTCCCTCTGGAGAATCTCAATCGCAGCTTCTTTGATTTTGGGCTGTATTCGATTCGGACTGATTTTTCCTCTATGCCTGGAAACCTGAATTCCGGCTTACTTTGTAACTAGGTCTTACTTGGAAGCTCTATCTTCAGATCCTTTAGAATTTCACGCTGTGTTTTTGTCACCTCTGTGAGTATGTGACCATACTTACCAGAATACTTCACTTTTGTTAGAGTTCTCGCGAACCGCATAGCGCTCGATGAGGGTGGACTTTCTCATCTCTTTACGTAGTGCGCTCATGTAAATAAGCGCAATGAATTGGACAAAAAGTTTGCCATCAACGGTAGCTGAGCTGTGCATACGTAGGCGTTTCATATCCAGCTGATTTTTCAGGTCATCAAAACTTTTCTCTACAACATCTTTATCTCGATATATTTGCAGAGCTTCAACTGGGTCTTTAATGTTTGTTGATAGAAGAGCCATAAAGCCCGAGTAGCGATTAATATAGGTATTTACAGCGTCGCTGTTATATGAGACTTGAACGCCGCGTTTAGGAGTTGTTTTGATTATAAAAAATGTTTCATAAGCTTCCTCATGCTCTTTCACGTGCTTTCCGGTCTCTAGCTCATGCTTATACAGAACAAGTTCTTCATTAAATTTATCGACAGCTTCAGCTCTTGCATGAGCATTATAGTAAAGATGCAAATAACAGCGCCGGCTCTCTTTTCCCCAGGGATATAAGCGAGTGTTGACATATAGAATTTCATCATCAAGCTTTTGGTATCCTTCAGGGCCGTGGATGGTGGTATAAATATCATCGATAGCCCGTTGTAACCATTTATTATTTAAAGGCACTGATAGAAGAAACTTGTCCTTAGAGAGTAGTAGTTCATCCACATTTTTTTTGCTATAGAACCCCTTATCCATGATGTAATGCATGGTTTTCACTTCGAGAGCTTTAAAAGTTTTTAGCAGGTTGTGTAGTGTGGTGACATCAGTGATGCTGCCTGGAAGGCGTTCATAATACACGGGTAAGCGGCCCTTCTGACCGAAGAGTATGGCAAGATTCAGTTGAGGTAGCTGTTCTTTATCACGGTTATGGCCGTACTTAATGTATTCGTTAAGCTCTGAATATGAAGAGACAGAAGTAATGTCATAGCAGAGGTAATCATCCTCTAGGATCTGCTTCATCCATTTATTGAGAAAGGTCTGCTTCCCATCCATAGTGATAGAGCGAAGAACTTCGCTGATGCATTGACTGGTCAGCGGAGTCTCAAAGGGGTGTTCGTGACTTCTGCACCAGCTTACGCAATGGCTTAAAGGTCCTCCATGGGAAGCGAGGTAGTACGCCATTGTTAAAATCTGTTTATAGATCTTAGGAAAGCTGGCCTTAAGAAGCTTTTCAAGGCCTAATCGTTCTGTAAGAGTGTCTAGAATAATAGAAGGTCCAACAATCGCAGTAGACGCTGTAACAACAGGGTCTCTAACAGCAGCCTGCTGTGGCTTTAGACGTCTAGAGGGAATAAACTCTCTACTTACGGGATCAAGCTTTCCTATGCAGACCTGTTTATTACGTGACTGCTTTTTATCCTTATCCCAGTATGAAATGGATTCGTAGACGTAGGTAACGCCTGTAGTTTTATTTACGTGATTAACTCGACTTGCCATAAGGTAGACCTTCTTTTCATAGCTACAATTGTAGCTATGAAAAACAAAAAAACCAAGCAAATAATCAACGCAACATACTTTTATTTAGGGGATTAAAACAGACCTAGCTACAAAATTTTCGGGAATTGAGGTTATTAGTCGAAGTAGGGCAACATTTTGCAACTGAAAACAGGACTCATAGAAAGATTAGTATCCAAGGTGAAAAAGAAGAGATTATCGTTCTTTGTGCTCAAAAACTGTGGGTAGCTGCACATAAAGAGAAAAGGATGGTAATAGCCATAAGATACGAAAATCAAAATGATTTTCGCTACATAATAGCATCTGATATGACATGGCAATATATCGATGTTATTCAAGCATACACATTACGCTGGTTGATAGAGGTTTTCTTTCAAGACTGGAAGACTTATGAAGCGTGGAGTAATTTGGCCAAGCAACAAGGTGTTGAGGGATCTAGCAGATGC
>JAPLSW010000080.1 GCA_026398435.1 Chlamydiota bacterium
AAAATAAAATTCATATTAACAGGATCAGCTGTTCTGAGCTTGCATCAATTAAGCGCCGAATCACTTGCAGGACGCATAGAACTGCATCATCTACAAGAATTTACGCTTCGAGAATCGACTCTATTTAACGAACCTGAAATCTTAAAACTCTCTCTATTTGATCAAATGAATAAAGATGAGTCACCACAACTGATCGGAGACCTCATTCACAAATTAAAACCATTTAAGCCTCTTTTGGAAGATGTATTACAACAGCAACTTTTGTGGAGTGGACTACCTGAACTTAAAAATTGTCAAGATAATGAAGAAAGAATCATCTATCTGAATAACTACATCCAAACATATCTCGAAAAAGATGTGCGTGCGATTGAATCAATAACTAACTTGACACTCTACCGTAACTTGATGGGTATCATCGCAGAACAAACAGGTTCTCTTAGAGATGACACCCGAATTGTCAATGCTTTAGGTTGTACTCGCGATACTTTAAAAAAATATCGAGGTTTTCTTGAAGCAACTCTTTTATATCAGGATATTTATCCCTATATCGGGAGTACAATTAAACGTTTTGTCAAATCTCCTAAAGGCTATCTGAGAAACAATGGACTCGTTTCGGTTCTTACCGGTCTAGTTGAATACAAGACTCTGGCTTCTAGTGGAATGATAGGACATCGATTTGAGAACTGGTTTTTAAACGAACTCAGTGTTTGGCTTGCTAGAGATCCTATGCGATCTGAAATTTATTTTTGGAGAATCGAATCGGGCGCAGAAGTTGATTTTATCGTTGAAAAAAAACCCTTCATTTACCCTTATGAAGTGACTTACAACACGACACCAGATATGAAAAAATTGAGAAATTTAAGTAAGTTCTTAATGGAAGAGCCAAGAGCAAAATGGGGGTATTATATTTACCGGGGGGATTTCTCAATCGATAAAGAACGCCGTATCTGTTTTATTCCCGCGTGGGCTGTTGGATAAGCCTTTAATTGACAGTGTGACAAACTTTCGATAAGCGCTCAAAACACCGCGTAAGACCTTGCTCTCGATGACTCCTTTTACCTCATGGCTTGGGTCTGTGTTATCTTGCTTATAGGAATACTTCTGACTCTTCTTAGAAAAACTCCCCTTATCGAAAAATGAGCCTCAAGCACTTTCTGACAATCCCAAAATACCAATTTTTTCTTTACCTTCAAATAATAAGACTCTATATATCTTTTCATAAAACAAAAGGATGGACCATGATGCAAGCATGTAAAAAATCAAGAGCTCTCGTAATATTTGGACTATCATTGCTCCTCATAGCTGAGAGTTCAGCCGCAAGCTGGAGTCCCGATCCTCCGGTAACCATCCCCAATTCTACAGCAGCGACTTTAGGTGTCTATTCCTCCTGTGACCCTACAACAGGAGTATATCTTACTACCTGGCACACCGCAAGTAACGTATGCTACGGTCTTTTATATAATCCTCCGAGCTGGACTTTAACTCCGATAAACCTATCAACCCCAGCTGTTCCACTCGGTCTTATAGCTTCTTCTTGTGATACCTCAAGAGGAAACTTTCTTTTAACATGGAACGACAATAATAATGGCATTTCTGCCCCTTATTTCCTCTTAGTTGATAACACAGGATCACCTGTCGGTGTTACGACTCCGGCTATTATTCCTAATCTCTCTGGCATTGGTTGTACTTCTAATGTGTTCTCCTCGTGTAATCCAGCTACTGGTGAGTTTTTTATAACATGGAGGGACAACAATAACTGCTACTACGCAAGATATGATTCTTTTAATGGTACATGGCCCGATGCTCCTCAACAAATCCCAACTTTCGCCCAAGGAACTTCGGATGTATTTTCCTCTTTTAATCCAACAACAGGTGATTTTTGTGTAACTTGGCAAAATTTAGCTTATGAAGCGAGCTTTGCTATCTACAGACAGTATACTGGCTGGGTAACTCAAGCCGGCCAACTTTCCACATTCCCCTTAGCTAACGGTAACGTCTATTCTTCTGTAAATCCAACAACAGGAGATATACTGATAACATGGAAGGATAAGAGCTTTAGCCCTACCTATACCCCTCAATATGCAATCCTTAATGGCACCAACAACTGGATTACAAATCCGCAACCGATCCCAGGCTATGCTGACATCGTTGACCCTGATGTTTTCTCCTCTTTTAATTCGACGACAGGAGATTTTCTCGTGACTATGGTCGACACTGGAACAAATAAACCCTACTACGCAATCCTTAATGGCACCAACAACTGGACTACTACTCCGACAGCTATCCCCAACTCCTCAGCAACTAATAATACTCCCGCTTTCTCCTCATGCAATCCAAATACCTCTGCCTTTCTAACAACGTGGATAGATCTCTCACCTACAACTCCATTTTACTCAATCTATACAGAATCAACACCTCCGCCTCCTCCTCCTCCCGTACAAGCGCCAAGCGGCCTTACTGGCAAGCAGAAGGTAAATAATTTTGGAGTGGTAAGTGAAAGATATAACGCCCTTTCCTGGGTAGAAGGATCAGGAGTAGCCTCTTATCTTCTGTATAGAAATGGAACGCTCATAGCAACCCTTGAGGGAAATGCAACATCGTATGATGACCACAACCAGCCTAAAGCCACGCAGACCTACACGCTCACAGCGCAAGATGGACAGGGAAACCAAGCTTCCTCTACAGTAAGCGTTGGTAAGTAGCTAAAAAAATTATAGATAATACCAATCAGGAGTCGAGTTACGCGATCTAACTGAAAGGCCTAATCAGTAATTGTATTATCTTGAGGAATACCTCAGCCAAACCGTTTTTTCTACAGGGAAAATTCTCTGTTTCCCTTTTGCTTTAAATCAGATATTATTGATTTTTGGAGATTCTCATGAAAAAAAAACTTCCTATTGGAATCAGCGACTTCAAAAGATTAATCGATGAAGACTGTGCCTACATCGATAAAACCCTTTTAATCCAAGAGATCGTAGAAAAAGGGACTCATGTGGCACTCATTCCTCGCCCTCGACGCTTTGGTAAGACGCTGAATCTTTCCATGTTAAGTTATTTTTTTGAAAAGAGAGATGAAGATACCAGCTATCTGTTCAAGAATCTAAATATTTGGAAAAATGAACAGTACAGGGCCATGCAGGGACAATTCCCCGTCGTTTTCCTCTCCCTTAAAGATGTGAAATATTCTACATTAGAAAAAACTCTTGCATCCTTGCAGGGATTAGTAGCCAAAGAATTCGAGCGTCATGGATATCTCCTAGAAGGAGAACTCCTAACAATAAGAGAAAAAGGGATCTATAATAAAATTCTCTTTGAAAACGGGGACCAACTGCTGTTTGAACAGAGCCTTTTTCTTCTCTCAGAATGGCTTCATCGCTACCATAAAAAACGAATCATTCTCCTGCTAGATGAGTACGATGCTCCAGCTCACGCAGCCTATGTCGGCAACTACTACGATCAGATGATCGATATCTTACGCAATTGGTTATCAAAAGGCTTTAAAGACAACATCCACTTAGAGCGAGGTGTGATTACCGGAATTTTGCGCATTGCAAAAGAAAGTATTTTTTCAGGAGCCAATAATATTACTACTTTTACGATCTTGAATGAGGAATTTCAAGATAAATTTGGGCTTTTAGAGTCGGAAGTAAAAGAGCTTTTAAATCACTCTGGCCTCGCGGACAACCTTCCTGAAATAAGTCAATGGTATGATGGGTATCGCATTGGATCCTGCATTGGGATTCATAACCCTTGGTCCGTTTTAAACTGCATCGCTAAAAATGGATCTTTATCTCCTTATTGGGTAAACACAAGTGACAATGTGCTAATGAAACACCTCATTGCTAAAGGGACAGATGACCTAAAAGCAGATATTGAAGAACTTCTTAGAGGTGGAATCGTCGAAAAAACAATCGAAGAAGGAATCATATTTACCGACCTTGAAAAAAACCCCAATGCCATATGGGCTCTGCTCTTATATAGCGGATACGTGACAATTGATACGACACCTTCTTACGGCATTCCTTGCCGCCTCCGTATCCCCAATATCGAGGTAGGAGAACTATATAAAACGATGATTTTGGATTGGTTTAAGACCAGCATCCATGAACATAAGTACCGAATGCTACTCGGTAGTCTAACCAGTGGAGACGTCGACACTTTTTCTCAGCTTTTCAAAGAGTTTATGATCTCGTCCGTTAGTGTTTTTGATGTGCCTTCCGAAGAATCAGAGAAAATTTATCACGCATTTATCTTAGGAATGCTGATTGGTCTGAAAGACACATATGAGGTTAAGTCTAATCGAGAGAGCGGCCTTGGCAGATATGATGTCATACTTATCCCTAAAAACAGCAATGATCTAGGGATTATTATGGAATTTAAGAAGGTCGGCTGTTTCGAAAAGATTGATTTAGAAAGCGCAGTAGCTTCTGCCATTAAACAAATAGAAAACAGGCAGTACGCTCAAGAACTGCTGGATCGGGGCATAAACCGCATTTTATATCTCGGCTTTGCCTTTGAAGGCAAACAAGTCCTTATCCGCTCAAAATTTAGAGCATAATCGTAAATTCTAGATGAAGCGGTCAATCACCTTCCCTTGAAAGGAAGACTTGCCGTGAGATCTGCTAAGTGACCAGCCTTAACCGCTTACTTTTCTGTACAAATTTTTGTCGGCACCGCACTCCCAACATTCACTGCAAACTGTCTTGAAATTCCATCGTTGTCAAGATTGGGATCATCGATAGAGCCTCCTACAAAAATGCCAGCATTATTTACAAGAATATCGATCCTGAAAAAGTGCTCGCCTATTTTTTTGGCAAGTTTTGATGCTTGTAAAGGGTTGGTATGTAAAGAAGCTTAAGAATTCTGCTTAAAGAGCAACCTTTAAGCAGAACGGGCTTTGTGAAATTAATTGTCTTTTGAAATATAAATAAATACAGAATTGTCAACTACTTTAGGAGGAGGCAAGAATTCCCAGTTGTAATCGGCAACGAAGGCGCTAAAAATTTTAAATGCTCTGTCATCGATATCATCAGAATCATGTAGAAGATTAATGTCTATTGTACCGACGTCTCCATAGCTCTCAATTTTTAATTTCGCAAGTATTATCCCTTCATCTTGGGCAGAGACTATAAGGAATTCAGGGGATTCAGTGTTCAAATAGGCGATGAGAGTCCGTCTTCCATTTCCATCGTAAAAGGAGAATTTAGCTCTTGATCTGGTAAGCAGCTCTCCCTGGATGAGCCCTATGTACGACTCGTGAGTGTCATAGAGGTCGATTTCTACGCCCCAACTATAAAAAGCTCCTAAAGATAGAGCGCGCGAGATACCTCTAGCTTGAAAGTTATGATCCACATCAAATAAGTCATAGAAGTAACGTGGGGACAGACCTCCTGTTCTTAGTACTTTATCTGTGCTCACTCCCCCATTTTTAAAATCAAATTCTGCAGAGAGTGAAAAAAGGTTGCTATTTTTTATGACACGGAGAGACTGGCAAGAGTTATCGGCATGAGCTTGTATTGGTACCAATTTAGCACCTAAAATAAGAAAAAGAAACAGAGAATTAAAACGCATAATATTTCCCAAAGATTTAGTGATTTATATTTGTAAAAAAAATAAGAAATTCTATTCTATGGAGAGATAAATTTTACCTCTACTAAAATAAAAGCTGTCTACATATAGGTTGGATACTTGTTAAAGTAGACTCCAGAATCAGACTGGGTCTTGTGAAGCCTCCCCTAGACTAAATGATCTAGGGGCTTCCTAATTAGGGAGCACTTCACCAGAACACAAACACAAAGGAACACATAAGTTAATGTTTGTAAACGATCAGCAAGAATATATAGCCATTTCGGAATGCCGACTCAGTTCCGAACTCTGGGAATGCACA
>JAPLSW010000009.1 GCA_026398435.1 Chlamydiota bacterium
ATACGTGCGCGCACGTATTTTACGTGCGCGCACGTATTTTTTTACGTGCGCGCACGTATTTCACGTACTGCGCTCATAAAATGTTCCCTTTCCTTTTCCTTTAGCAATGATTAAGCCAGTATCGGATAGGTTTTTTAAGACTCGGTTAGCCTGAAAAGGACTGATACGACACAAATCAGCCACTTCAGCACGCTTAATTGCCTTATGCTCTTTGATATAACTCATTATCATTTGTTCTTGCTGTATAAGATCAAATCCTGCTTGCCTCACATATCCAGCTTTTTGATCAGTTTTTTGATATACCCCTACACTTAAGGTGTAAGTTCGAGCCCTTCCAACACCATGAGCTTCGATCAACCCTGATTCCACAAGTTGTTCTAGAATAACACGGGTTGCTTGCTCTGATTTTTGCGTAGAATGAGTCATATCAACCGTAGTTAATCGACGCTCCTGACGTAAGCGAGAAAGGATAATTAAACTATCAAGTGGTAATGGGTGCCCCAAGCGCTTTTCTTCGTAAAGAATCATTTCTAAAAATGCTATATCACTTTCTGCATTACTCATTTGTACAATGACAGAAGTGGGGCTTGAGCTAGAATAATCTGGCTCTGGGCGTCCATAACGGAGCAATCCTTCATAGATACGATCAATCCCTCTGCCGGTTCGTTCTGATAAACCGAATCTTTTGCACATATCAGCTAAAAGAGGATTGCGAGGATGTGGTTTCGTTACAAGAAGATTTTCCAGCGTTACCCCTTCTACAAATCCGCCAGGGTTGGAGATTGATAAACCATTATCGTCAATCTGTATGTGTATTGCACCCAGACGAGCATAATCTCTATGTACAAGTGCATTTACAAACGCTTCTCTAAAGGCCCTTTTGTCGAAGTTGGGGATGGGCACGCGAAATAAACCAAAGTCCAATTCTTTTTCCAGAACACGGGCCGCAAATAATCGTTCCACTTTAAGGTGGACCCCAAAGTCAAGACTAAAAAACATCATCTAAATCGAATGTCGTTTTAAAAATTAACTACTATTCTTTAATGCGGCTTCTTTCTTCTTCTCGGTATTTTGGGGTGCGGGGGCTTGCCCCGACTCCCTTTCTTTATTTAATTATTTCTGCCTATTCTCTCGTTTGGAAAATGGGTATTTCCCATCTTACGGACGAGAGGCTTGGGGGTTATCACCCCCGAAAAAAAGGACGAGTTCCTTTCTTATGCTGCAATATGCATCTCAACTGGCGCCTTATATCCGAGAGACTGATGAGGTCTTTCTTCATTATAGAACGTAATATATGCAGAAATCCCTACAACCGCCTCTTTCCCATTTTCGTATCTTTTGATATATACGTCTTCATATTTTAAGGATCTCCAAAAACGCTCTATAAAAATATTATCAAGAGCTCTTCCCTTCCCATCCATACTTATTTTTATGCCCATCTTCTCTAGCACGGATGTGAATGCCTCTGCCGTAAATTGAACTCCCTGGTCTGAGTTAAATATCTCAGGACATCCGGTCAGCAAAGCCTCTTCTAAAGCTTCCAAACAAAATCTGGTGTCCAATGTATTGGATATCCTCCAGCTAATCACGTAACGGCTATACCAGTCTATGATCGCGACAAGATATAGAAACCCAGTTTTCAAGGGTATATAGGTGATATCTATGCTCCACACCTGGTTTGGGGCTGACGGCTTCATATCCCTTAATAAGTAAGGATATTTTTTGTGCGCTTTATTAGCCTTGTTTAAGTTCGGTTTTTGATACTGAGCCTCTATTCCCATTTTTTTCATCAGGCGAGATACTTTTTTTCTATTCACCAATAGCCTTTGTTTGCCTAACTCTACCACCATCTTGCGACTCCCATAGTAGGGATGTCGGGTATATATCCTATCCATTGCTTCCATGATAGCCAGATTTTCTGGACATTCCGGAACAGCCTCATAATAGTAGGTGCTTTTTGAAATACCCGAAAGCTCCAGCTGCTCGCCTATCGTTAAATTGGGATCTTCCGGATCTATCCAGAGCTTCCTTTCTTCAAGATTCCATTCGCTGTTTTTTTTTAAGCCACTCAATTTGTGTGGTTAACTTTCCTATCTGTTGCTGTAGATACTCTACATCTTCATGCATCTCCACCGTTTTTCGACGCCTCTTTCCTTGAAAGAAATTTTCTGCTTCATCGATCAGCTGCCCCTTCCATTCAGTAACTTGAGATGGAGATACCATATATTCTGAGGCTATCTGATTAGTTGTTTTTTGATTTCCAGCCGCTTCTAAAGCAACTTTTACTTTGACTGATGGGGTGTGGCTCTTATACTTCCTTGCCATTCTGTTCTCCAAAAATTTTGTCTGTTTATTATCGAATAAACATTCGAAATAGACCAGTCTAGTTTTTGGGGACCACCATACTTCCTCAAAAACTTGTAAAAGGGGTTTTCGAAAAAACTCGTTCATCCTCACATCCGTTCCTTCCAATACTTGAAAAGCCACTTCGTGAGAGGGTACATACTTTCTTAAATCTTCCTCTCTACCCATCATCAGCAATCCAGCAAGCGTTGGGTGTTGAACTCCATCTACTTCGCAAATTAAGCCTAAAGCTCCATCTAACTCTTCGTCTGTAAGAGACAATAACGCACTATCTCCCCTATAGAGGTTAACCGCTTCCCTAATTCTTTGCCGTTCTAGGGGATTTAAATCTTTAACTCCAAGTTCTAGAATGGGCATGGCGGAAGGATCCATTAAACCTAAAGCCGATTGTCTTTGGATAAACTCATGAGGGTAAAATGGAACCGCTTCCGGCTTTCCATTTGCCATGAGTCGGCGGCGTTGTAATAATCCATCTGAAGTTGAGACTAATTGTCGACCTTTAGGAACCCTGATGCGCGCTACTTTTTTATCCCCGATATCATAAGTCTCAATTTTTACAGAAACAGATGGACTCGTCTTGTTGGCAATTAAAGCAACGATTCCCATCATGTTAAGATGATTAGAATGCACCCCAGTAATCGAACCGTCATCCTCAACACCGAGTAATAAATCTCCACCTTCTGAATTTGATAGGCTCATAGCTGTGGCGATAAGCTCTCGATCAGGCAGTTGCTTCAGATCGCTCTTAAACTCAACTTTTAAGGTTTCGCCCTTGGAGATAATATCTATTAATTCTTGCGTTTTCGAATCCATAACTTACATCCCAGCAGCATTAATTTTGACCTATTGGATTACTTCTCCGGATTTTGGCTATTCTCGGATAGCCCAAGATTCTAATATATAATACTAAAACATGAAAGAAAAGAGTGGAATGAGGTTTAATCCTTATCCGCATTAGCTCTTTGACTTTTCACGTAACACCTGTAAGAAAGCAGGATCCGATACTGGATGCAGACTTATTTTAAGCTGCTCTGAAAGGGTAATAAAATCATCTGGAAGAGGTGCGGTGATAAGCAACTGCTCTTTAGTTAGGGGATGTATGAAATGCAGGCCCCAGGCATGGAGCATAT
>JAPLSW010000076.1:0-2149 GCA_026398435.1 Chlamydiota bacterium
ACAGCCCCGGTGCTTGGACCAATTCTTGGAGGATGGATCTCTTATGACTATGTCTGGCCTTGGATCTTTTATATAAATGTTCCTGTGGGGCTGCTCAGCGCATTTCTTCTCTGGATCTACCTAAAGCCGTTTGAAACCCCTATTGTAAAAACCCCGGTTGACTGGGTAGGGTTTCTCCTACTTGCTGTATCCGTATCATCCCTTCAGTTCATACTGGATAAGGGAGAGCAATATGACTGGCTAAATTCCAACCTTATATTTACTCTGGCCATCATAAGTGCAGTCGGTTTCATCTACCTATTTATTTGGGAGCATTTCCATCCCCACCCGCTGATTGAGCTAAGCCTGTTAAAAATCAAAAGCTACGCTGTATCGATCTTCTACATCTTGGTCATGTACGCCAATTATTTCGGCGCCATCATCCTCGTCCCCTTATGGCTCCAAACTAATATGAACTATACATCACTACTTGCTGGAATCGCTGTTGCCCCCTTGGGTATTGCCCCGATTATGTTTTCTACATTCTCCGGATGGATGATCACAAAATTTGGGAGCATTCCTCCTCTATTTCTCTGTTTTATTATATTTTCGCTGTCGTGCTTTTATACTGCCTATTTCGCAACGAATGTAGATATCTTCCATGTGGAGCTTTCTCGTTTTATGATGGGATGCGGCCTTGTGTTTTTTATTACCCCTTTAATGGCTCTGAGCATCCAAAATATTCCAGCAGACAAGCTCCCGAGTGCCACTGGATTCTTTCACTTTGTAAGAGCTATGTTTGGAGGGGTGGGGACATCGGTCTATACGACGATGTGGATACGAAGAAGCACTTTTCACCATGAGAGGATAGGATCTACCATTACCTCCTATTCAGAAAATACCAAAGAGTATTTGGCATCGCTAAAAGAGTTAGATATGGAAGGGGTAAAGGCTCTTGCCTTTACCAATGCAGAGCTAAATAATCAAGCAGCTATGATGTCGATTAATGACTGCTTTTATCTGATGGGATGGGTTTTTCTAGGACTAATCCTCTTCCTTCCTCTCGGAAGGAAGAAAATAGCCTAAACGAATTACTTGCCGAGACGGATCTTGCTATGGTGTATGCTATATTTAAAATAGACATAACATCCTAAAGCTAGCCATACGATGAGCTGTAGCCAGGTAACGCCCGGCAGAAAGAGCATCTGAGTAAAGCTTGCAAGAGCTCCAAATAAAGGAAGCCATGGAGCAAAAGGCACCTTAAAGGGCCTATGCAGCTTGGGCTGTCTAAAACGAAGCACGAGCACTCCAAAGCAGACAATACCAAAGACGAGTAGAGTTGCCATAGATACCAGCTGTCCAAGGATACCGACAGGAAATAGCCCTGCAATAACAACCGCTGCTATTACCACAATGATCGTGGTAAACAGAGGCGTCTCAGTCTTTTTATTGACCTTATGAAATCTTGCAGGAAGCAGTCCATCGTTTGCCATGGTATAGAAAATTCTTGTCTGACCAAGTAACATCACCATAACAACGGAGGTAAGTCCTGCAAGGATCGCGATCTTAATAAAAAGCCTTAGCCAAATAAAATGAGCACCGAGCGCATTAACAGCCACAGCAATTGGATCGGCTACATCTAAAAACTTATAGCTAACAACGCCTGTAAGAACAATCCCCACCAGGATATAGATAATGGTACAAATTCCAAGTGATCCGATCATCCCTCGAGGTAAATCCTTTTGGGGATTTTTAGCTTCCTGAGCAAGTGTGGAAAGAGCATCAAATCCAACGAATGCAAAGAAAACAACACCCGCCCCTCTAAATACGCCACTTAGGCCATACTGGCCGAAGTTGCCCGTATTTTCCGGGATAAAAGGAGTGAGGTTATCCATGTTAATATAAGCCACTCCACAGCCGATAAAAAGAACCACGACGGCAAGCTTAATCACCACCATGACATTATTAAAACTTGCAGCAGCTTTAATCCCTACCGCGATAAGGCACCCCATAATAAGGGTGATTGCAACAGCTGGAAGATTGACAATGTCACCACTTAAGGCCCAGCCCGTCTCCAGATCATATATAAAGGGGGAGTTGGATATAAATTTAGGGATAATGAGTCCAAAATCACTCATAAGGCTTTTAAAATACCCTGACCAGCCGACAG
>JAPLSW010000076.1:2186-7585 GCA_026398435.1 Chlamydiota bacterium
AACGGTACACGAGGCTAAGAGGTATTCTAGTGTTAGCACACATCCTATGATCCAAGCAGCAAACTCGCCAAGTGTCACATAAGCGTAAGAATAGGCGCTCCCTGATATAGGGATAAGCGAAGCAAATTCCGCATAACATAGCGCTGCAATCATCGCGATGATGCCAGCTAGTATAAAAGAGATAGTGATTCCCGGCCCTGCATATTCTGCAGCAGCCTGTCCTGTAAGCACAAAAAGTCCTGCGCCAATAATTGCGCCGATACCAATAGCTGTAAGGTTAAGAGCGCTTAGTGAGCGCTTTAAAGAGTTCTTTTTTTTTGAGTTCTCTTGAAGTAAAGACCTTACTGATTTTTTAACGAATAATCCTTTTGACATACACTCTACTTTCTTAAAAGTTGTTGCACAGCACTCAGCATAAGCTCTAAGGGAAATTATTTACACGGCAAAAGAAACCACATTCCCTTTGTATTCACTCTTGGTAACAGATAATTTCTTTCTAGTCTCCACTAAATAGACGTCCAAGGCACTTCTCCAATCACCCCTAAGTTAAGGCAATGTATACCAAACCCCCGCTTTGGTATACATTCGCTTGCAGGATGTATACTGCCGAAATAATTTTGGCATAAGCGATTCATGATAAGCACTTTGAAATCCCTCTAAACAAGATCTTATAGCATCAATGCGAGTTAGTAGCCCCACGAAAACCTCACTTCATTGACAATATATTATTTTAAAACTATATAAAAAAATAATAGATCAATCAATAAATGGATGTGAATTATGACTGGCAGTATCCCTCCGAGCCCTCTTACCCCACCACAAGCTCTTCATACTTTGACAAGGCTTGCAGAAAACGATACAACAATGCTAAAAAAAATAGAGCCACGTATTAAGGATATATTCAGAGAAGCGATGACTACGTTAAAAGCTGCCAAAGAAAATCTCGAGGCAGCAGAGGCAACAGATCCCGGCCCCGTTGACAGCGATCCTGTAGACCCTCAAATGACCTCTATTGAAGGAATCGAAAGTCTTGAGAAGAACATACAAGCGGTCTTTCAGAGAATCTCAATCAAAATAGAACCTACCAGAGCCACTAGATTCCCTCCACAAAATCCAACAAAGTTAGGTGGTAAAGGATCGTAATTCTTCCCTCAATATTTTTATATTGACCCTCAGAAAACTTCACTTTTTTGACAATATATTATTATAACTCTATATAAAAAAATAGGTACACAATAAATGGATGTAAATTATGTGCAGCGCTATCCCCCCTTCAAGAGACCCCACGGATATCTTTCAACGAGAATGCGAAGCTCTAAATACAAAACTGGACCAACAAAAATTACGTATAGAGCAAATTGAACCAGCCTTTGAAAGAATCAAAGCATGCTATGAGGCTGCAGTAAGAGCTCTTAGAGCATCTCCTTCAGAAGAACTTACACTAAGAGCTGGCAGCCCCGAAGGCTTATCAGAGGAGCTCGGAGCTATCTATAGAGCCACTTGTGAAAAGCTTTTAAAAGAAAATCCAAAGCTCCACCTAGAAATTACGACCCCTCTATTGAAATCTGAGAGCCCTCTACTTAGAACTCCCTCACCTGACCTGCACCACGACATCACAAGGGTCGTTATGATCGACTGGAAAGTAACCACCTTACTCAATAGCGGGACAGCCCTAAATCCGGAGCTTGGGACATATGGTCTCGAACAGTCTCTTAATTGCCTCTCAAGATTACATAACCATCTTGAAACAGAAATAAGATACCTAAATGACTCTCCAGAATTAAGGCCTCTATTAGAAAATCTTTTTCTTAAACAAACTCTCCTACAGGGGAAAATCGCAGAGGTTCGTAGAAATCTATGTGATTTGAGCATTAGAGATGATAAATTCCTACCTAAGCCTGAGGAACACAACCCTTTTTATAATGCTATCATCGAAGATAGAATTGCGTTTCATACAAGAACTCTAGGCACCCTGAGCGCTCTTGATCCTTTGAGCCCGCAAATTCCCCAACTAGAAAGTCATATTTCTAAGCTCCAATCACTGATACCTCCACAAGAAAAACCTATCGAAAATACACAAGCAATCTTTTGCAAGATGCATAATCTGAACATTAAATGTGGCAGCCTTTGGCGTCATCTTGGATTCTTAAAACACTTCCTCCTACTTAGTTTTTTCGAAAAAGAGCATTTTTCCCAAGCTCTTCCAAGGGATATTCAAGCAATCAAAAACACCATTAGAGAGATAGAAGGAATAAGCCTGAATCCTAGCATTAAAAGCGTCTTTAATACGGAGCTTGAGGCTCTTAAAGCAACTCTTGAAGTCTTAATAGGGAGGCTAGAAGTAGTAGATGCGATTCTTCTTGGTAGTGCAGCAGAAAATGATTCGCAGATAAGGTCTTTTTTACTTAGTGGCAAAGGATCTGCAACGTTGAGTGAAGATCTAAGAGCATCTATAATAAGTGAGCTTGGCTTTCTTTAAACAAAAAACCACTTACTATCCTGAATACGCCAACCTTTAAGAAGGCTGACGGATCGTGTTTTCCCAAGCTTTCACAAATTCTAAAAAAGCTTCCTTTGAAGGTTTTGAAGTAAGCATTTTAAGAGAGTCTTTATTCCCACTTAAGTGAGCAATCTTTGCAAGAAGATGCAAGTGTCTTTTGTCATCGGAAGAAAACAAGAAAAACATCGTATGAACAGGCTTACCATCAAGCGCGCCGTATTCTATGGGATTTTTAGGGAATACAACAACTATCATATCAGAGGCTGGGCCCTTCAGTATAAAATCTCTGCTGTGAGGAACGGCAATACCATTATTTAGAGAGGTAGGCATGAGCTTTTCTCTATCGAGAAAAAGCTCTGCAACAACTTCTGCATCAAAGCCGAGCTGGGGAGCTACAGTCTTGAGCGTTGAGAGAATGATCTCTTCTTTTGTATTACCTTCAACATCAACAAGAACATCCCCTTTATTGACTGCGCGATAGAGACTAAATTGTTGCATGCCACTGCGAGAAGATTGCTCTGTGGAATTTTCAGGAGCCGGATAGATCTGCACCTCTTCAAAAGGAGTAAAGGACCTGTCTTGATCTATCTTACAACTCATCATCCAATTTTCGATCTCAATACGGCTGAAGCGATATTGGTGATTTAATTTATAGGCGGGAATCTTCCCATCGGAAAGCCACCTGCGGATTGTAGTTTCAGAAACACTGAGAAGCCCAGCCACATCTTTGATTTTGAGATCCATATCAGCACCCTAGAAATTGATCTATTACTTCGCCTGGGAGGTTTGTTTTTAAAATTTTTCTTCTTCTTTCCTCGTCTTTCACAGCTTGCGTTAGACAGGACAGGATCTTTAAATATTCTGTTTGCTTGTTTTCCGGTCCCCCGATCATAAAAATGAGCTTCACATCAGATCCATCGAGAGCGTTCCAATCTATCCCTTTCTTTTTTTGCACACCAATCGCAATAAAAAAATCGGTGTACCCTTCAAGTTTCGCATGGGGAATGGCAACTCCGATACCGATGCCTGTGGAGACAATCTTCTCTCTATCGAGTATAGCCTTATGAAAATCTTTCCTATTATGGAGCTTTCCGGCCTTGTCAAGAACATCGACAAGTCTTTCAATGGCAACATCCCGTGTAGGCTCATCTAAAAAAACAACAAGACGCTCATCCAAATACTTGGATATCGTCATAAAATCATCCTTTTTGAAATATTTCTTCAACTCCCCAAGACTTTCTGTAATCTGGTAGTTAATGCGTTCCAGTATGACCAAAACCGCCAGCTCCTCGTGAAGTATTTGTCAACTCCTCTGCTAGAACAAAACGGGCTCTAGAGACTTGTGCTAAAACTAGCTGAGCAATACGCATGCCTCTAGTTATAACAAAAGGATGCTTGCCGTGGTTGATTAAAATAACACCTACAGCTCCTCTATAGTCTGCATCGATCGTTCCTGGAGTATTAAGAACTGTAATTTGATTTTTTAGAGCAAGGCCACTTCTAGGACGTACTTGAATCTCATACCCTTCAGGAATCGCAAGCTTTAGTCCAGTAGGAATCAATACGGACTCACCGGGAGGCAAGATAACATCTTCTGGGATATAGGCCCGGGCATCTGCCCCTGCGGCTAAATCGGAAGAATACACAGGAAGAAATTCTTCCTCTTCTACAATAACGGGAATCAATGTTTCCATAAACTACCTTACGAGTATGCTAAACTGAGGCTGGTACTTTTTCTTCAACAATCTTAATTAATTGCTTCAATTTCAAAGAAAGCGCTCCAGATGAGCCACTTTCTTGATACTCCTCAAACTCTCGCTGGTTACCCAGTAAAAAGTTAAGGAATGTTGACAACTTATCTTTTAGATCATGTCTGTTTACAATGCAATCAATCATTCCTTTATCTAAAAGAAATTCTGATTTTTGCGCTCCTGGAGGAAGTTTTTGCTTAATGACTTGCTCAACTACTCGCGGACCTGCAAAACAGATAAGAGCATCGGGCTCTGCGATAATAATATCGCCAAGCGATGCAAAAGAAGCCGTTACCCCACCACTTGTGGGATTGGTAAGAATAGAAATATAGGGGAGTTTTTTCTCGTGGAGCTTAGCGAGTGCAGCCGATGTTTTTGCCATCTGCATAAGGGATAAAACCGACTCTTGCATACGAGCTCCACCCGATGATGATACGATGACAACAGGGAGGTTTTTCTCTATACCATATTCAATGATACTAGTAAGTCTTTCTCCAACAACCGAGCCCATCGAACCCGCCATAAAGCTAAAATCCATGATCCCAAGAGCTACCTTTTGTCCATTGATGGAGCATACCCCAACCAGAGCTGCTTCATCCCTTCCAGAATTACTCTTAGCAATGGCTACCCTCTTTTTATACGCTTCGGTATCGACAAATTCTAGAGGATCTATAGTCTTAAATTCGGAGAACAACTCTTCAAAAGAGCCCCTATCCGCTAAAAGATGCATCCGCTGCGTGCCACTTAACCGGTAATGATAGTCACACTTTGGACAACAATGGAGATTTTGCTCCATCTCGCTTGCATGGATCATATCATTACAATGCGTGCACTTGATCCATCCGCTGAAACCATCTTTCTTTGTCGTCTGTATCTTAATTTTAGGCTTTTGCCTAGAGAATAAACCCATAAAAACAATCCTATTAAGTACTAGTAATTACCAAAAACAATAACAAAACAAAGCAAATAAAACAAGAACTACAAGCTCTATTTAGCTATTGAATATTTTAGTTAACTTTTGCTTTCTGAAATCTTTCTTCGATATTCTTCCAATTCACAATTTTCCAAATATTTTTTACGTAGTCAGCTCGTACATTTTTATATTGAAGGTAGTAAGCATGCTCCCATACATCAATGCCAAGTAAAGG
>JAPLSW010000076.1:7608-54396 GCA_026398435.1 Chlamydiota bacterium
AGAGGATCTTGATTGGCACATGCTACGATCATTAGTTTAGAAGAAGGTTTATGGTACCCAAGCCATCCCCATCCAGAGCCTTGGATAGCCACGGTCTTTGCAGAGAATTTTTCAATAAAAGAATCTACGCTTCCGAACTGCTCTGTTAAAGCTTTTGCCAAATCGCCTGATGGAGTTCCACCGCCGCCTGAGGCAATAGGAGCCAGATTTGTCCAAAAAATACTATGATTTACGTGGCCGCCGCCATTGAATTTGATAGCCTGCTGCAGAGCTATCATACCCGCCACATCACCTTTTGCTTCAGCTTCCTTGTACTTTTCTAGAGCTACATTAAGATTTGTCACGTAGGCATTATGGTGTTTGGAATAGTGGAGCTGCATGATTTCTCCGCTAATAACCGGCTCTAAAGCGCTAAAATCATAGGGAAGTTCCGGTAGCTTATAAATAGTGTCTGCCATAAATCGTCTCCAATAAAAAAGTTTTTTCTCAGCATCATAGGGGGGAGACCAATTTATGACAACCGACTCGAAGCGACATCTGGTATTATTAGAGCTAGTCCGACAGCGTTACTAGAAGGAAAAGTGCGTTGCAAAAAAATCTTATTCTTATTGCTTTAAAGAAGGATCTCTTAAGAAATCCTTCTTTTTAAAGCCTCTTCCGTAATAGGACCGCTGACTACCAGCTTTTTTTCTTTGGGGATGAAGCCAAAGAGGGCATAGAACGCCTCAACTGTTGAGGGACTAGTAAATACAATCTCATCGATCATGTTAAGATCAGGACGAGGCTCAATGGGATGAGCCAGAGTATCATAAAGATCACAAGCCTGGTGGCGCACCCCTCTTTGCTGCAAGAAGTCCAGTAGCACAGGCCTTGAAAGAGAAGATCTCGGGAAAAAGACATAAGCATCTTCAAGATCTAAAGAGGAAAGTTCTTTGATAAGACCCTCTTGCGTTTCTTCTGTAGCAATAATGGAAGGGGCAAATCCTTCAAGACTTAAGTGCTCGGCAGTGACTTTTCCAACCGCTGCAAATTCCTTGCCCTCTAAAAAAGAGAGATCGGAAAATAGTTTTTTTGCATGTTCAAAGAAAATGCGCACCGCATTTTTGCTCGTAAAGATTAGATGGGTATATTCACTAAGATCATCAAGAGCACTCTTTAGCTCCGGATCTTTTAAGGATCTCGGAACAATCCGAATTATCGGATAGTGAATGACATTCCCCTCTTCAGGAAAATAGGTAGGATCAGTTCCAAGATATAATATTGTCTTCATAAGTCTCCTTATCTGAGGATAGGCTCTTTGTTACGGACATCAATACAGGAAAATAACTCGACCATCTCTTCATCCTCTTCTCTACAAAGAATCGCAAGCTGTCCTTGGTGAAGAGCTGCAGGTCCAGGGAGTGTGATCCGATTTCTAAAGGTAAGTCCTAGACGAATCAGAGCTGCTTGCGCAATCACCAAAGCATCAACCTCTCCCCTATCTAGTTTTTTCAGTCTTTCTTCTATCGTTCCTCTTATATCTACGCAAAGAAAATCTTCTCGGAGCTCTTTGATCATTTCTTCCCTACGAAGAGAAGATGTGGCAACCTTTGCATTTTTTTGAAGCGTTGAAAGACCTTCATTTTCTCGAAAGACAAGAACATCAGAACTATCCACTCCCTTGGTAAGAGCTATACACTTAAGCCCCTTGGCAAGGGGCTCAGGAAGATCTTTGGCTGAGTGGATTGCTATTCTGCATTTTTTTTCTAGAAGCATCAGATCGATCTCTAAGGTGAAAAAATTCGTCTTATCCATGTTTCTTAAGGAGGTAAGAAGATCTTTATCACCCTTCGTTGCAACTAAATGGGGGGTAAAATAAACATTGGGGTGAAATGCATTAAGCTCTGCAAGGACCTCTTGCACCTGCACTCTAGATAAAGAAGAACTGCGAGCGGCAACTAAAATCTCACCTGACAAAAGCATCAATTGCCTCCTCAATTCTGTCGACACCAAATAACTCAATTTTTTGAGTAAGTTCTTTAGGTAGGCCTGTTAGATTTTTTTTAGGGAGAAGACATTTGGTAAAGCCCATGTGGATCGCTTCCTTGATTCTGCTTTCCACCTTGGGCACGCTTCTAACTTCTCCACCGAGTCCGACTTCCCCAAAAATCACCATATCGGGATTGAGTGCTTTATTGCCAAAGGAAGAAAGAATAGCGAGCGCTATTCCTAAATCTACGGCCGGCTCGAGAATTTTAAGTCCCCCTGCCATAGATACAAAGACATCATAGTGATGGAGCTGGTACCCGACTTTTTTTTCAAGAACTGCTAGAAGCAAAGAAAGGCGATTGGCATCAATCCCTGTGGACTTGCGAGATGATGTCGCAAAAGCAGATGGTGCCACTAGCGCTTGGACCTCAACTAGGAAGGCTCTTGAGCCTTCAATAGTTGGGATGATGACAGAGCCGGCGTTTTCTCTGATTCTTTCCTGCAGAAAAACAACGGATGGGTTTTCTACTTCGGTAAGTCCCCTTTCATCCATCTGAAATAAAGCGATATCATCTGTCGGACCGAATCTATTTTTTACAGCTCGCAAAATACGATACCCATGGTGCCGATCCCCTTCAAAATCTAATACGGTATCGACAATATGCTCCAGAACTCGAGGCCCTGCGATCTCTCCGGACTTTGTAACATGACCGATCAAAAAGGTTGATACTCCCATCCCTTTTGACAGATGCATAAATTCGGTAGCAAGTTCCCTCACCTGGGCAACGCTTCCTGGTGCGGAGTTAATTTCTGCTTTGTAAACGATCTGAATCGAATCGACAATAAGGATATCGGGCTTTAACTTTTCTACATGGGCTTTGATCGAAGAAAAAAGAGTTTCGTGAAGAAGATAGAGACTTTCACTTTTAAGCCCTAGACGGTGCGCTCTTGATACTGTCTGCTCAACAGACTCCTCTCCACAAATATAAAGTACAGTTAATCCCTGGAGCGCTAGGGTGTTGGATATTTGGAGAAGTAAGGTGGATTTTCCAATGCCTGGATCTCCCCCTATGAGGATGAGAGATCCGGATACTACTCCACCACCGAGAATCCTATCAAATTCTTTGATTTGGGTCTTAAAGCGTCTAAAGGGTGATATATCGACTTCCTGTATTTTGAGAGGACGGCTAAGAGCCTTACCTTCTACTACAAAACGACTACCGGGGCTTACTATTTCAAGCTCTTCTCCAATCGTGTTCCACTTTTGGCAGACAGAGCAACTACCAGACCATTTCGGTTGGTTGTGACCACATTCACTACAGCTCCATACTACTTTTGTCTTAGCCATGGGGTTCCATTTTTAGTTTTTCCAAAGCTTCCTTGGCAGCGCTTTGCTCCGCTTCTTTTTTAGAAGACCCCGAGCCCATTCCAATCTCCATATCACCAATACAAGCTACAATCTCAAAGGTCTTATTATGATCAGGACCTAGCTCCTTAATCACTTTATAACTGGGTGGACGTTGGTATTTTTTTTGGCAATAGTCTTGAAATTCAGCTTTCCAATTTCTTAAAGGATCTTTCAAATAATTTTGGACATCATCATGGAAGTGGAGCCAAAAAAATTCTTTAACCTCTTGAAATCCCCCATCTAGGTACATAGCGGCAAGAAGGGCTTCAAAAAGATCGGCAAGAATCGTGTCTCGTCCCCTTCCATCATTCATTTTTTCCCCCTTACCAAGAAGCAGAAATGGTCCAAGGGAGAGCTTTTGGACATAGGAGGCGCACATGGTAGCCTCCACTAGATGGGCTTTTAGATGGGAAAGCTGACCCTCATTTTCCAGGGGTAGATGGGAGTAGAGGTACTCTGAAACGATGAAGCCAAGTATGGAGTCTCCAAGGAATTCGAGCCTCTCATTATGCTCCCTAAGCTGCTGTCTGTGTTCATTATAGAACGATCTATGGACGAAGGCCAGAGCAAGGAGATTTTTATCTTTAAAAGTGTACCCCAGCAGACTTTCGATGTCAGGGCATTTATCAATGAATTTTTCTAGAGCTTTCATAAGTTTTTTTTTCTAAAATGAACCTTTATTATATTAACTGCCTGATGGTAACCTTTTACCAAAAAAAAATCTTTTGAAAACTATAATTTACTAAAGCGGACGGATCACTCCCTCACTAAAAACCATGGCAAAAAGCAATCCCCACTTCCCTAAACTCCGTAGAGAATATATTTTTCCCATCATCGAAAAAAAACTTTTTGAGATGAGAGAAAAATATCCTGAAGCTGCGATCATAAATGTCGGAATCGGCGATGTTTCCTTGCCTCTAGCTCCTTCCATCGCAAAAGCAATCAACCTTGCAACGATAGAAATGACCGATCCTTCTAGCCTAAAAGGGTACGGCCCCTCCGAAGGATATCCTTTTTTAAGAAAGGCCATAGCCGAAAATAACTATAAAGACCTCTCCATCACTTGGGATGAAATTTTCATTTCCGATGGAATTAACTCCGATATCGCAAACATCTCTGAGTTATTTCATCCTAGAAGTGTCGTGGCAATCCCCAATCCCAGCTATCCGGTATATCTCGATGCAAATATTCTTGCAGGAAGAAAAGTTGTGCTCATGCCCTGTCTTGAAGCAACAGGTTGTTTACCTACTGTCCCTGAGGAAAAAGTAGATGTGATCTACCTATGCTCTCCGAGCAACCCTACAGGGGTTGCTATGACAAAAGTTGAACTTACCGCATTTGTGGAATATGCTAGGGCGAACCAAAGTGTTATTATCTACGACAATGCCTATAGCGCCTTTATAACAAGTCCAGATGTCCCTACCAGCATTTATGAAATTCCCCACGCTAAAGAAGTGGCCATTGAATTTTGCAGCTTCTCTAAATCCGCAGGATTTACAGGCCTTCGCTGTGGCTTTACCGTGATTCCTAAAGAGATCCAAGTGTTTCATGGCAAAAAAGCTAGACCTCTGTGGGACCTATGGAGCAAAAGGCAATCGATTAAATCTAATGGCGTTTCCTATCCCATCCAAAGGGGGGCGCTCAGCATCTATTCAAAAGAAGGAAAAGAAGAGACAGTCTTCCAAGTTAAAAGCTACCTTGCCTCAGCAAAAGCTTTTTATGAGGGTTTAAGAAAACTTGGATACACCTGCTATGGAGGCATGAATGCCCCTTATGTATGGTGGAAAGTGCCCTCTCCTTATACCTCTTGGGAATTTTTCGATCTTCTTCTGAATAAATGTCAGCTTATAGCAATACCTGGTTCTGGCTTTGGGGAATATGGAGAAGGTTTTATTAGGCTTTCCGCATTTACAAAACTAGAACATGTTCACATAGCCCTTGAAAGAATACAAAAACTTGACCTGCACGGAAAAAAAATATGAAAGTTACCTTAGCCCAAGAACACATAGACCATTTTAATAAGACCGGTGCCATCGAGTTTGACGCAGTCTTCACTGAAGAAGAGTGCGCGCACCTTCTTGCTCAATCTGAAAAAATACTCATGGAAAGAACTCATCTTCTCGAAAAAAAATACCTAGATTTTTCTTCTAATGAAAACCTCTTTTTGAACGGGAAAAATCTTTTTAGAGAGGGATTTGAAACAAAAAAACTTTGTGCTAAAAAGCAAATCGATGAAATCGCTTTTCGCCTCCTTCGAAAAAAGCCTCTAAAAATTGCTTTCGATCAGCTTATCCATCTAGGCCTCCAGCAAGACTGCCCTTTTAAAGAAGACGCAACATTGCAAGAGATCAGCTCGATCAGACCCACTCTTGGAGCTCTTATTGTTTTACTCTCTCCCGAGTCTTTATCCGTAGAAGAACCCATGCTACCTAAAAAAGCGGGTAACGCCCTCTTTATAGCAGGCAATGTTCCCCTCCCCCTAAAAGCTCTCTTTAATGAAACAAATGCATCCTTGTTAGTGATAGCCTTTACAGCGGGAAATGCGATGTATTGCTTAGAACCAAGAGATCCTCACACACATGCATTCAAAAAAGAAGGCCTTGGCTTTGGTGATGCGGCAGGAGAAGAGCTTTGCCCGACGATTTACCACAGGTAAAAACGCAAAAACTATCGTAGCCTTTCTAGTTGGATGACCAGATTCTTATGTCTTATTTCACTAAGAGAGTGGTTCAAACCACCTGCCGTATAGCCTTTGCCTGCATAATATCGATCCATACCACCTGCTGCAGCACAAGCGAGCGCTAGTCTATTATGAGCGGCTAATCCTGCTTCTAAGCAATCGCTACTAGATAAAAGATCGTCAGGAACAGCTCCACGAAGGTCGTACCAAAGATTCATTAGAGGTACAGACCTATCTCTATGATATAGAAGCCGAGGAGCAACATAGCTCACTAGAAGTCCAGCCGCGATTAGCATTGAAAACTCGGGTCTCGAAAAAAAGCGAGCTACAGCACCACCTGCCATGAATAGATTCTCTGGACCGGAAAGTGTCCGAGCTGGATTAGCTGCAAACTCCCTTTCAAGACCATCTAGATTTTCAAAGCAGCTACTGATATCCATTATTTTAAGCGCTGCGTAATAACTTATAAGAGCCTCTGCGATATATATCCAATCCCCCTTTGCACTCTCTTGTAAATAAGCATCTGTTTGATCTCCGGCAACTCTTCTCTGCAGACTTAACTCACGTGCTCTATATAAGGGAGTCATTCTTATAATGTCTTTTATCAAAGGAAGCTTGGATTCAAAGACTAAAAAGGCTTTTGCTTCTTTGGGGAACTGCTGTATTGCAGACTGAAAGAGTTTGCTACACGACTTAAGACGAGCTTTATCTTTTAGCGAGCAAAGATCCAATATATTTCTCAAACAATCTGCATTAAATGCACCTAGAGAATTTCCACCTTTCGCCTGAACTGCCATAGCAAAATCTCATTAATAAATAATCGATGAGATTGTAAACAAAGACCAACTAAAAATAAACCTCTACCATCATGCGACTAAGACTTGGGAATATGCAATTACTTATCTAGATCGACGTGAACCTAAGATCCCACCTGTTACGACCATAAGAGCTCCAACGATCAAATAGATCATGGTCTTTTCAGTATAACGTCCAGTAAATCCTTGCTTTTATACAGAGCCCTAACAACACTATGGCTCATGTCATTAAAACCTTATATAGCTTTATCTCTTACTTTTACAAGCTGCCTAATAGCTGGCGACATCAGTCAGCCGACAGCTAAAAAAGAAGCCATGCCATCCCTTCCCCATGTCTGGCTATCGGGGGACCTGCTCTGCTTGCAAGCAAAAGAAAACAGGCTCGATTATGCCAATAAAGCCAAAGGGATAACCCCCGCAACTAACTACACCACAAACTCACCGACGCAACCTCATTTTGCCTGGAACTGCGGGGTTAAGATCGAAGCGGGATTTCAGCCCAAAGATTGGTTTTTCTTTGGGAATTGGACCCATATTGTAAGTACCGCAAGCGGCACCTCATCAACAAATGCAACTTCCCTGTATGGTCTCTCGGAAGCGCCATTACAGATGCTAACTACGTAACAAGCGCCCATTTAGAGTGGAGCCTTGATACACAGATCATAGATATCGGCAGTATCATATCCTGGGAGTTTGGCAAGAGACTGATTTTAAAAGCCCATGGGGCTATTAGAACAGCTTTCCTAGACCAAAGATTCACCATCCAATATGGGGGTGGTGTTTTCAGGGAAGGAACCGACACTGTCAAAATGAAGAACAATTTCTTTGGAGTAGGTCCAGCTATTGGATTTTCTCCGAGTATCATGCTTGGACAAGGATTTAACCTCCTTGGAGACATTGCAGGATCAGCGCTTCTTGGCTCATTCTTTGTGAAACAAAAAGAGGAATACTTAAGAGAAACTCTTTTTTATAAAACAAGTACCATGACAAGAGTGCGTTATACCCTTG
This sequence comes from Chlamydiota bacterium, assembly GCA_026398435.1. Lineage (GTDB taxonomy): Bacteria > Chlamydiota > Chlamydiia > Chlamydiales > Rhabdochlamydiaceae > VGMB01. The sequence goes on from JAPLSW010000076.1 coordinate 15,488, forward strand.
ATGCAAAACTTGCGATCAACTGGCAAACTGAATTTCTTTATAAATCCCTTGTATTTAGCGTGCAGACAGGCTGGGAGTGGCATAAGTATTACGACCAAAATCAGCTAAGCCAAAATAGCTTTGCCTTCTTTAATGATAAAAGAAGCCTCATCATGAGAGGGGGCTTTCTATCCATGACTCTTGGGTTCTAACTAAAAAGACCGCTCCTCTACCTGGTTTTTAGAGCGTTTAATGCAGTCACTAACAGATACTCCCTGCAGGTAATTACCAAGTAAATGTAAACCGGGATAGGCTCTTTTTAGATCTCTATCTACAAAGGCCATTTTATCTTTATGGCCTACAAGAAATTTGGGAACAGCATTTTCAGAGACATGCACGTGAAGAAGATCTGGATTGCTTAGAATTTTTAAATGGTTTTTTAAGGAAAGGGATACTTGAGTTTCGATTTCCTCTGGAGAATACCCGCAGCCTTTTAACATGATCGTGATACGGGTCTCTTCCTTTTCCGTAAAAGTCTTGGAATCAAAAACAGCTCCTAAAATCGGTAAATTTTCTCCTGTGGGAACAAGATACCCAAACCCCTTCAGAGGAAGAACATCTTTTTTAAAACCGACGAGTACACTCGTAATAGAGGCGCTTGGAACTTGAGATAGTTCCTTAGCAATATCCGGTAGCAGATGTCTTAAAACATTGGGAACCTGACTTACTGGAAGAGCAATAAAAACACTATCTGCTGTCCACTCTTTATCCTGGGTCTTCACAGTGAATTTTCCATTTTTATGGGCAAGAAATTCTACTTCCTGGCCGTACTCAATGGCACAGCTGCTTTGTTTTTTTAGAGCCATAACGAGTGTTTCAACGCCCCCTTTAAGAGTAAAAAGGGAGCTCTTTGGCAATAAGACATTCGGGTCTTTCTTTTTTTTGATCACCTCATTCCAGACACCTGATGTGACGCTTCCGTATTTGTCTTCATAATTTTTGAGCGCTCCAAAACAAGACCTAATAGAAAGCTCGGAAGGGTCTGCTGCATAGATCCCTTGGGTCAAGGGATCTATGAGGCGCTCTAAAACATCTTTCCCAAATCTTCTTAGAATAAAGTCACGAATAGATTCGTCACTGATGGAAATAGGGGGTTTTCTCCATTCGGTAAGAAGAGGAAATACCAAATTGCGTGTTAAAGGAGAGAGTAGGAAAGAAAGAAAATTCTGCGGTAATTTTTCGAGGTTGCCATTCCAAAGAATGTGCCTGTCTTTAGCGCCGGAGGCTAAAACAATTTCCTTTTCAAGTCCGAGCTCATGGATAAGCTGGAGTAGATCTTGACTTTTCGATCCTTTAAAAATGCGAGGACCCATCTCAAAGAAAAATCCATTAAGGTCTGAAGACTTTATCCATCCGCCGGCTCTATCTTGTTTTTCTAAGATGGTAATAGAGCAAGAAGGATCGTTCTTGGAAAGATAATAAGCCGCAGAAAGGCCTGAAATCCCCGCTCCTAAAATTAAGATGTTTTTTTTCTCCATCAGTCTTACACTTTCTTTAAGTAATGAATATAGCAGCATAGGAAAATTCATGGATACCAGACAAGAGATAGTTTCTTTTTTGCAATCTCTTAGAGATAAGATCATTCAAGGATTTGAAACACTTGAACCAAAGTGCAAGTTCCAAAGAACACTCTGGGATCATCACACAGGTGGTGGTGGACAGATCTCTATTCTGAGAGGTGATGTCTTTGAAAAGGCGGCTGTTAACTGGTCGGGTGTTTCTGGAGACAACTTCCCTATGCAAGATGGAAGTGGACCTTTTTTTGCAACAGGCGTCAGTCTTATCACTCATATGCATAGTCCTCATCTTCCGACTGTTCACATGAACATCCGCTATATTGAGATGAAAGACAGAACGTGGTTTGGAGGGGGCTATGATTTAACTCCGATGGGCTTTCCTTATGCAGAGGATACCGAGCACTTTCACTCCGTTGCTAAAGAGTCTCTAGATCCTTTCGGCAAAGAAATCTATCCCCTATTTTCAGGAAATGCCAAAGAATACTTCTATATTCCCCATAGAAAAAAAGAAAGGGGCGTTGGGGGAATCTTTTTTGACCATTATAATACGGGAGATTTTACAAAGGATTTAGCTCTTTGGAAGCAAGTAGGAAATACCTTTTTAGAAGCAATTCTTCCGATCTATCAAAGACGAGTAGATACTCCCTTTACCGAAGAAGAAAAAAGGATCCAACTTGAAAAACGGGCCCATTATGTAGAATTCAATCTCCTCTACGACAGAGGAACAAAATTCGGCTTTATGTCAGGGGGGAATCCAGAGGCCATTTTGTGCTCGATGCCGCCGATGGCCTGCTGGTAACTATAGAACTATCTTCTACTGGCGTATTGCCTGCAAAGCTGCTTGCTGTACTTTAGCTGCTTCTGCATTAAACGCTGCTGAAAGATTTCTGGCAGGATTTACTGATGCATCGATAGGAGGTCTTTCTTTTATGGGTCTAGCTGGAGCTCCTGGCGCTATTTGTACTACTGGTTGACCACGTGGTGGCGTTACTGGTTGTACCATTCTGATTTCCTCTTTAAGGTTTAAAACGGAAAACAGCCTACCAAAACACCTAATTAGCTTCAACAAACTACCAGTATTATTTTTAAAAAAAATAATACAATGAAATAATCTCAAGACAAACAAAACAAGCTAATTCTTTTTTATTTAATTTAATTGCAACTAACCAGACAATATTTCTTTAAAAAAGGAGTTCATTATGTGCACACCGTCTTTTTCAGCACCCTCCCCAACAACTATTGGTTCCGTAGACTCCCATCCACCCTTACCGAGAAATCTTTCCGTAATAACCTTAATTAGAAACTTGCGCAATCTCATAGCGCCCTCTGTAACTCAAAAAGGTTATAATATACCAGAATTGGCGCTAGAAAAAATGAAAAAACATCTAATTATGCAACAATTCATCCTTCTATAACGCCATTTAAATTCGCTCAGGAACTGTTTGAAGCTGATAAACTTGCCCATTCTCGTTCTGAAACCGAAACACTAAGATTTTTTGATTATTCCGACCTTTCTTTGCGATTATCTAGTTTTGATCCAGAATCATTTGCACAAATCACATCAGAACGTATAACAGCAATCATTGCGCAATTAAAGAAACAAGGTTCGCATGCTTTCTTCAAATGTACTATTCAATGGTTCTTGAGTAAACCTATTCCACCCGTTTTCACAGATAAAGATAGCCGGCTAGACTACATAGAAAGATTTTCGATTGGGTTAGTAGGTTCTCTAGATAATCTTACATTTGAAAAAAAACTTCTTGGTCTTTGAGAAGTTGACTTTGAAGACAGTAATCCTTCCTAAGATTGGGACAATTACTTTACGCCTTTCAAGCCGCTTTCCTTTCACATCGGAAAGTAGTTTACCTTGAAACTTTCCTTATAGAAGCTTTTCTTGTTAAAGAGTAAGCATCACGTCGTCCCAAATACTCAGAGCGAGGTCTACCTCTTCTTTGGTAATGATCAGAGGTGGAGCTATCCTTACGACTGTCTGATGGGTCTCTTTAGCTAAGATCCCCTTTTCCATGAGCTTTTCACAAACTTTCCGAGCAGAAACTTTAGCGGGATCAAAATCTACTCCTATCCATAGACCTTTTCCGCGTATATCGCGGATAAAGGGAAGATTTCTCTTCTTAAGCTCAGAAAGCAAATACTCCCCTAACTTTTGAGAATTTTCTGCATAGTGATCTTCTTCCATGATGAGTAGAGCCTCTAAGGCGACAGCTGCAGAGAGAGGACTACCCCCAAAAGTAGAGCCGTGACTTCCTGGAGTAAATAGATCCATTACCTCAGTGCGGGTTACAAAAGCGGATACAGGAAGAATTCCTCCACCGAGAGCCTTTCCAATGATGACACCATCAGGAACTATGTTTTCATGCTCAAAGGCAAACATCTTGCCTGTCCTACAAAGACCTGTCTGTATCTCATCGAGAATGAGTAGAACGTTATTTTTCTTGCAGATCTCTGATATTTTTTTTAAGTAGCCAGGTGGCGGTATGATAATACCTGCCTCCCCTTGCATCGGCTCTAAGAGAACTGCGCAGGTATTGGGAGTAATAGCTTTTTCTAGGGCTTCAGCGCTGCTATAGGGAACTTCTACAAAACCTTGTAAAAAAGGGCCAAACCCTTTTTTGTAATCTTGCTCGGAAGAAAAACTAATGATCGCTGTTGTCCTACCATGAAAGTTGTTTTTTGCAACGATGATCTCTGCTTTATTTTCTGGAATTTTTTTTACAGTGTAGCCCCAACGCCTGGCAGCTTTTATTGCTGTTTCGACAGCTTCAGCACCAGAATTCATCGGAAGGGCTTTATCTAGATGGGAAAGCTCGCAGAGCTTTTTTAGTAGGGGTCCGAGCTTCTCATTAAAGAAAGCGCGCGATGTGACACAGATATTTTGTGATTGGTTTTGCAATACTTTAAGGAGCCTTGGGTGGCAGTGTCCATGGCTTATAGCGGAATAAGCGCTTAATAGGTCCATGTACTTTTTGCCATGGATATCATATACCCAGATCCCCTTGCCCTTAGAAAGAATAACTGGTAGCGGATGGTAATTGCGCGCTCCATAGCGCTCTTCTAAGAGCCGTGGATCTGTCACTTTTTAGGCTTCCCATGGCCAATTATTCGGCCGAGTATTTCCAAACAAATATAAGCAGTACGATCGTCTCTATCTTTATAAGGATTATATTCGACAATTTCAAAAGCTTGTAATTTAGGATCACCGGTAAGTAATGCGATCATTTTAAATAGATCAGAACTAACGATTCCGCCGGGCTCTGGACTTCCCACCCCCGGAGCTTCCTTAGGGTCAATGACGTCCATATCAAGACTTACACCATATCCATCTGTATTTTTAGATACGATTTGTATAGCCTCTTCCATCACCTCCTGAAACCCTCGCTTTTTGACCTCTTCCATATGATAGACCTTCACCTTCATACGCTTTAAAAGCTCCTCTTCTCCACTTTCAAAGGAGCGCACGCCAACAAGACAGACATTTTCAGGAAGAAGAGTAGGGTGTTTTGTGTGGCCGAGGCAAAAGGAAGGATCTCCACAACCCAGAAGAGCGGCCAGCGGCATACCATGCCACGCACCGGAAGGACTCGTACCAGGAACATGGGAATCCATATGAGCGTCAACCCAGATAAGACCTAGCTTTTTCCCTTGGCCCATAGACTCCTTTACCCCGTTCCACGTGCCAACAGCAATCGAATGATCTCCCCCAATAACAATCGGAAAATACCCCCGTTTGATTGCATCGGATACCGAGTGGCTTAAGTGGCCATTGACCTCTAGAATCAAAGGAAGCACCTTCTCCAATTCTACTTTTTGGTGTTTGTCTTGGTAAAGAGGATAGAGGATTTCCCAAAGATACTGTTGCTCTACTCTGCAGCTTTTTAAGGCGACTTTTTTATAAAGAGATTCAGGCCCATCTTCGCAGCCACGCTGCTGAGCGCCCCATCCAGAGGCAACACCAATGATTTCACAATTGCGATGCAAAGTATACCTTCTCTTTGTTTAATTAATTATAACTTTTATTTAAACAAAAAGAGATTAATTATAAATCCATTTCATGAAAAACGGGAAAATAAATGATAAAAAGCTTATTTATTAGAGAAATTTTTGACCGTCTGCACAAAGGCCTGCACATTTTCTACAGGAGTAAGTGGCAAGACTCCATGACCGAGATTCATGATAAATCCCCTTTCACCATGCATGGAGTGGAGAAGTTTTTGGGTAGATAGAGTGACCATCTCAGGAGTTGCATCTCGGAGAAATTCTGGGCAGAGATTGCCTTGAAGAGCAATATCCTGACCTAGCTGTTTTCTAAGGGCTAGCATGTCCCCTTTTTCATCGATGCTGATGGCATGAGGAGAAATTGTTGCTATGAGGGGAGCAAATTTATATGAGTCTCTACAAAAAAGAATAACAGGAGCTTTTAAATCTTCAAGGCCATCAATAATCTGTTTCCAGAAAGGAAGGCAAAATGTGCAAAACTGATCTTCACTTAAAACACTTGCCCACGAGTCGAAAAGCTGAACCGCATCAGCACCCGCTTTTACCTGCATCCTAAGATACTCTAGAGAGGCATCTGCAATCTTAGAAAGAAGCAAATGGAAATGCTCCGGATGATTTTCCATGAGATTTTTAGTTTTCGCAAATCCATTCTTACCAGCTCCCTCAATCATGTAGCTTGCTAGAGTAAAGGGGCCTGCGCAAAAACCAAACAAAGGAACATTTAGACCGGGCTTTACGATCTGAAGAGTCTTTTGTACATAAGACAGGACCTCTTCAACAGGCTTTGCACTAAGAGATTCTATATCAGCAAGGGTTTCTACAAAGGGGGAAACAAAGGGACCTCCCACTTCTGGAAAAACAATTTTTTTCCCAAACACTTCGGCAAGAACTAAAATATCAGAAAAAAGGATTGCTGCATCGACATCAAGTAATGTAATAGGAAGGAAAGTAACTTCAGCTGCAAGCTCCGGCTCATGAAAAAGCTGCCAGAGTGTATGCTTGCTTCGTAGGGCCCTGTACTCCGGCATATAACGCCCGGCCTGGCGCATAAGCCAGACAGGGGGTCTTTCTACTGTTTCACGACGGAGGGCTCTTAAAAGCAAATCTCTTTTCAAAGAAGCCTACTCATAATAGAATCTACGGTAAAACCAAATTCAGCAGCGAGATCACTTTGTGGAGCCGACTCCCCAAAGGTATCAATACTGATAGCTATCCCCTCATGGCCTATCCACTTAGCCCATCCAAAGCTTACAGCCGCTTCAATGCTTACTCTCTTTCCTAAATCTCCTCCAACAATCGAGTGTTTGTATTCATCCGATTGGGATTCAAAAATTTCCCAGCAAGGCATAGAAACAACGCGTACTGACTTGCCAATTTTTTCAAGCGCTGATGCTACATCGAGAGCAAGAGACACTTCCGAGCCAGTAGCAAAGAAGGTAAAATCAGGTTTTCTCATTTCTTTTTTAACAAGATATGCCCCTTTTCCCATTCCTTGCTCGTAAGGAACATTCGCTCCTTCAAGTTCAGGAAGTGCTTGTCTTGAAAGAATGATGGCAGTTGGGCCCCTATAACGAAGAGCTGCAAGCCATGCCATCTTTACTTCCCAGTTGTCCGCTGGGCGGATTACTTGGAGCTGAGGCATCGCTCTTAAAGCGGCTAGATGTTCTACCGGCTGGTGAGTTGGACCATCTTCTCCTAAGAAAACAGAGTCGTGAGTGAATTGATAAATCACCTGCACCTTAGAAAGAGCTGCAAGTCTTATCGCATTGCGCATGTAGTCAGAAAAGGTTAAAAAGGTTCCAATATAGGGAACAAACATATGAGTTTGAGAAAGGCCGGTAGCAGCTGTTGCCATACCAAATTCTCTAATACCAAACTTGATGTTTCTTCCATTAAAATCGCCGGGAGCAATTGCGGCAAATTTTTTCATCATCGTCATATCGGAAGAGGAAAGATCGGCAGAGCCTCCGTAGAGCTGAGGGAGGATATCACCGAGCACATTCACAACATTATAGGAAGAGTTTCTTGTAGCTAGAGGATTTTTCATCTCCACTTTTCGCAAAATCTCTTCGATATTTTCAGGAAGGCGTCTTTCTACCATCTGCATAAATACTTTGTATTCTTCAGGGTAAGTTTCTGACCAAGAACGGAAGGTTTCTTTCCATTTTTTTTCAAGACTTGCGTCTTTAGCAAGTCTTTGCTCGAAATAGGAATAGACAGCAGGTGGAACGTAGAAATCTTCTTCAGGAAGGCCAAGGGCCTTTTTCGTCGCTTCGACCTCTTCAGCACCCAGTGGAGATCCATGCACTTTATGCGTTCCCGCCTTTGTTGCACATCCCTTGCCGATGATTGTCGTCATGATGACAAGACAAGGTCTTTTTTGCGTTTCGCCGATGGCATTGAATGTCTTGTCCATAGCATCAAAGTCGTAACCATCGAGCTCATATACATCCCAGCCATAAGCTTCATAACGCATCTTAGTATTTTCAGAGCCAGAATCCTTTAAAAAACCATCGAGTGTTACATGATTTGCATCATAAATTAATACCAGGTTATCGAGCTTTAAGTGGCCAGCGAGCGCTGACGCTTCAGAAGATACCCCTTCCATCATACAGCCATCACCTGCTAGGCAATATACTTTACTGGTAAATAAAGGATAATTTTCTTTATTAAATTTTGCTGCTAGGATCTTAAGTCCGAGTGCTTGACCGACCGCATTTCCAACTCCTTGTCCTAAGGGACCCGTAGTTGCTTCTACACCGTCAGTCATATGAAATTCTGGGTGGCCTGGAGTTTTAGAATGACTCTGGCGAAAAGCCTTAATATCATCCATAGAAAGGTGGAAGCCAGATAGATGTAGCAAGGAATATAGAAGCATCGAGCCGTGACCGGCTGATAGGATAAATCTATCTCTATTGAGCCATTTTGGATTTTTAGGATTGTGTCTTAGCAGCACCCCATAGAGATAAGCACCGAATTCAGCACATCCCATAGGAAGTCCAGGGTGTCCGGAATTGGCTTTCTGCACCGCTTCCATAGAAAGCTCTCTTACGACATTTGCAATTTTTCCTAGCTGCTTTTTTAGATCAGGATCCATAAATCTCCAGTACTTGTATAGTTTTAGCCTCTATTTGTAACTTTCCCCTATAAAAGAGGCAAGAAAAAAGAGTTCTAATTTAAAAGGAATTTTTAAAATAAGTGAGGGCCTTGGAAAAGGCCCCCTGATTGAAAGAAATATTAGAAGAACTGTGTATAAGAAAGAACTAAGGAAGCAAAGTTTGCGCTGTTTCGTCCTGTTACAGAAAACCAAACGCCACCAATAAATCCCCCTGTATCCGTTACGTTGTATTCGATAGCTGGAGAAATAGAGAACTGATCGGAAGAAGGACCTCCTGTCACAGGAGCAACTCCATCAACAAGCAAACCTGGATCCCCTCTAAAAGTATCTTTACTGGAATAGGTATACACGAAGTCTGTAGCAAATACCCACTTTTCGGTAAGGCTTACTTCAACACCAAGGTCAGTACTAACAGTGTTACCGACAGCTACCCTTCCATCTGTCCCTTCTCCGCCGCCATAGGCATTAAAGTCCCTGACGGATGCCTTGCCATTGGAAATATTATAGCTATTTGCCCAGCGTACGGCTATCGGATGAAGCTTTAACCACCAAAACACCTTACTAATATTGAGCCCCAAAGATGTTGCATATACACCACCACCTGAAGCATCAAGACCGAGTTTACTTGGAGTGAGCTGTTTATAGCTCCCTGTTGGAAATACTTCTCCTAAGATAAACCGAATACTTGGAATATAGGGAGTCTCTTTCTTTATTTGGAATCCAAACTGCAACGGCAGATCACCAAACCCCTGTCCATAGTGACTCTTCTCCCATTTAAAAAACCCTTGAGGTGAAGCCGTGACATCAAGCCATGGCAAAATACCAACCTGAGCGATAAGTTGCGGATTTATAATATAGGTATTGGGGGTATTGACAGACTTTCTATTATTCGTGTAATGCCCATTGAGAGTTAAAAAAAGATATCCCTGAACATTTGCATGCCCTTGTGGTACGTTATGCGCAGATCCCGTGATTAACGGACCTGTATACCAAGGGATAAACATCTTCTGAGCAATTTCAAAATCGCTCTGGGCGCTTTGAATCTCCATCTGAATTTGCTGAGGGGATTTAATAGGCTCTTTCGGAGCAGTTGTTGCAGCGCTCGCGCTTGCCGCACAGTAAAGAGAACAAAAAAATGCAGAAAAAGTTTTCATGGTACTTGCCTTTTAAATTTTCACTTAATATATACAAGATTATGCATGCAAATTTTAATTACAAGAGAGAAATCACATGGGAATATCAGGGCCTTGCCAACCAGAAAAACCTAGCTACCAAACAGACTTCAAGCAAAGCGTAGATCTCTTTGAAAAAAGCTTTCAAGGAATGCAGGGATCAAAACTTGACGCCCAAAAAACTCAGTATGCTAAAGTAATGCAAGAGTCTCTTAAAACCATGCAAGAATCTGCCAATGGGATGTTCAACACGCACCTTGCTGCGATGAAAGATACCCTATCTAAAGACCTCAATGAATACCTTAGCTCCCCCACTGATGCTCATAAGCAAAAAGTAATCAACGACATCAATGAGATCAAAAGCAAAGAGTAGGTAAAAAGATCGACTCAATTCTTACTTGCAGCTCTAATACAAAAAGCCAAAGAGATACAGGAGGAATTTTCCTTCCAAACCCCATTTTAGTATCATCAACGGCCAAATAGGAATTTTCTTCCCCTTGAATTTGCCGGCCTGTTTTCCCTTTACCTCCCACTTCAATGACATAGGTATCATCGACAAGGAAATCCCCCTTTAAAGAAAATCGGTGGCGTCACCATACCCTCCTGACGTATCTGGTCAAATCCCCTAGCCTGAACCCCTTAGACTGTAACCTGCCCATTACACTTTTTGCACAAAAGTGTAATGGGCAGGTTACAGTTACGCCATTGACCATTCTAAATTAGCAATAATCCCTTAATTACCAGCACTTTAATGCGCTATAAGGAGGTGTTTATTTTTTGAATAAGCCTCACCCTCACAAATTTTATGCCTCAAAATTACTACTTTTGATTCATATGATTCATATTTTAGCGATTATTTGACAAATATGAATCAAATGATGCAAAATTGAGTTATATAAATAAGAGGAACCGATGAAATACCCCGAGAAAGAATCGCACACCTTAGAGTTCAAAAGCTCGCTGCCAAAAAGCGATCAAATTATAAAAACGGTCATAGGATTTTGCAATCAAGCAGGTGGCCGTTTAATTTTGGGTGTGAGCGATGATGGTAAAATTATCGGTATAGAAGAAGAGGACGCGATGAAATGGATGGAGTGGCTAGAGTACTCCATCTACCAAGCGACCACACCCCCTATCATCCCTAAAATTCTTCTGCAGCGGATAGGAGGGAAATTAATTCTTGTCTTAAAAGTTTCATCCGGCATGAATAAGCCCTACTACATAAAAAACGAGGGGCTAGAAAGAGGCACCTATGTTCGTGTTGGGCGAAGCACCCTCCGAGCTACCTCCGATATGATCGAAGAGCTAAGGTGGCAGGGAAGGGGGCTCTCCTTCGATGTCATGCCGATATATCAAGCTGCTATTGAGGACTTAGATTCAAATAAGATAGCAAAATTTTTAGAAAAAAGAACCGGAGAAGCAAACATTTCCATAACAGAGGAAGTGTTGAAAGCATATAAACTCATCGCCGAAGAACATGCTCACACCTACCCTTCAGTTTGTGGGCTTCTGCTGTTTGGGAAAAAAGTGAATTATTGGCTGCCCGAAGCAATGATCATCTGCTCCCATTTCTCTGGCATATCTGGCAGGGAAGCTATTGCTACAAGAGATTGCACAGGCACCCTTTTTGAACAGTTTTCTAATGCCTATGAATTTGTACTAAGTCAAATAAATAGATCTTTTACGATTAGGGAGCCAAAAAGAGAAGAAAAATTCGAGATCCCAGAAATAGCAATTAGAGAGCTCCTCCTAAATGCGATTATTCATCGCAACTACCATTTAAGAGCTCCTATTAAAATCGCAATCTACCAGGATCGGATTGAAATCTTTAGCCCTGGAGGATTCCCAACTCCATTTGCTAGCATGAAACTCGGATTAACAGATATCCGAAATATGGCCATAGGGAAAATTTTTCGAGAATCAGGCTATATTGAAAAATTAGGAACCGGGATTATAACAGCTTTTGAAGCATACGAAAAATGGGGACTACCCGAACCCACAATTATTGACGGTGAAAATTTCGTAAAATGCATTTTACCAAGAAATGTCCATGGTGCTGCTGTAGTTTCTGATAACCTCCAACCTATCCTAAGGCTATTCACAACAGCGGATGAACTTGCCGTATCGGATATAATAGAGGCACTCCATATGCCACGAGCCACAGCCACCAGGCGCCTTAATGAGCTTGTAAAAAGCGGAATACTTACCAAGTTGGGAAGAGGTAAAAGCACAACATATAAAAAGAAGTAACCTTGGCCTAAAAACCAAAGCCCCTAGTTAGTAGCGTTGATAGAATACCAACGAGTAGGACAAGGGAAATAAGGACAAATGCTACCCTAAAAATGGTAGATTTTTGAGGTAGTAAGGGATCTCGATCGTTAACTAGTAGCAGTATAGCAACGGCTATCATAGAAAACCCAAACACGGTAAAAGCCCATGTAGGTAAACTTTTCCCTAAAATCTGAGGCTGCATAGATCCCCCACAACAGAATTTTAGAGAATTGTGCCGCAGAGCTACAAGCGCTCCAAAAAGAGCAGCAAGAAGACAGACTCCAAGACTTTTGCTGCTGGGTGTTCTAAGATTTATAAGGATACAAAGAGAGGCAAGGACCATCCCGAGCCTTTGGAGATAGCAGAGAGCGCACGGCTCGTGATTCAAAATAAATTCAATAAAATATCCACCGAAGAGCACCAGGATTAGTACTGTGTAAAAGGAAAGGTGGAGAATTAGGTCAAACTTTTTTTTCCAATGCATTTTACCACCTCATGTCAAGACTTGTTGTCATATGGAAAAAGAAATTCCAAAGACAAAATAAGAGTAATAGCCCAAGCACTGCAAGCGCTGTCTTAAAAAATCCTTTGTATAAAAGTAGGGCAGCTACAGCTGCTTGCAAAAAAAAGAAAACCATATATTGAACTTTTTGTTAATAACTTCAGTTTGCTTTTTTTTCACCTATTCCTCAAGTGGCATTTTGACTTTTGGAAGGGAGCTGTGCTAGACTTCCCAGTAATTAGAATAATCCTCCAAGGACTTAAAATGATTTCTCAAGAAATACGAAGAAACTTTCTTAAATATTTTAAAGAAAGAGGCCACAGCATTCTCCCCTCTTCTTCTGTCGTTCCCCACGATGATCCGACTCTTCTTTTTACAAACGCCGGAATGAACCAGTTTAAAGACGTTTTCCTTGGAAAAAGCGCTAGAGATTTTACCAGAGCCACAACATCCCAAAAATGTATCCGTGTGGGTGGCAAACATAATGACCTAGATAATGTAGGCCATACCACAAGACACCTTACCTTTTTCGAAATGCTCGGCAACTTTTCTTTTGGGGACTATTTTAAAGAAGAAGCGATCAAATTCGCTTGGCAAGTGACAACAGAAGTTTTTGGTTTTGTCCCCGAAGATGTATGGGTCACGGTATTCCAAGAAGATGATGAAGCATACGAGTACTGGAAAAAGATCGTTCCGGAAAGAAGAATTGTCCGTATGGGAGAAAAGGAAAACTTTTGGGCTATGGGCGATACAGGCCCTTGTGGACCGTGCTCCGAGCTGCTTTTTGATAGAGGCTCTAAATATGGCAATGCCCCTTCCCCTAAAGAAGATCTTAGCGGTGAAAGATATTTGGAGTTCTGGAACCTGGTATTTATGCAGTTTAACAAAGACGGCTCCGGCAAGATGGGCAATCTGCCCAAGCAGTCTATTGATACCGGTGCCGGTCTTGAGAGAGTCGTCTCTTTAAAGATGCATGTGGATAATGTCTTTGCAACAGACATCTTTAGAAGCCTGATTGCTCAAGTGGAAACCGTTACTGGAAAAAGATACGATGCAAGCGATTTGCATATGGCCCCGGCGTTCCATGTAATTGCAGACCACATCCGCTCCCTTTCCTTTGCTATTGCCGATGGAGCGCAACCGAGCAATATCGAAAGAGGATATGTCCTTCGTAAAATCCTTAGAAGAGCTGTACGCTACGGCAAAGCGCTCGATAAGCAAGAGCCGTTCCTTGCCAAAATACTCCCCCGTCTTGTAGACGTCATGGGATCTGACTATCCTGAACTTGTCGCCTCTCAAGATAGAATCGCTGAAATCCTAACACTTGAAGAAGAGTCATTCTTCCGCACTCTTAAGCGAGGTGGCAACATCCTAAGCCAAGTCATAGAAAAAGCGCAAACAAGCCCTCTTAAACAGATCTCAGGCGATGAAGCTTTTAAACTTAAAGACACCTATGGCTTTCCTCTTGAAGAGATCCTCCTGCTTGCTAAAGATACAGGGGTCGATGTGAACCTTGAGTCTTACGAGATCCTCGAAAAACAGGCGAAAGAAAAATCCCGCAGCGCGCAAGTTTCCCATAACCAAGAAGCAGAAAGCAATCTTTTCAAAGACTTTGTGAAAGAGCATGGCAAATGCGAATTTACCGGATTCCATGATATCGAAGGGGAAGGGACAATCCTCGCTGTTGTCCACCAAGGACAGTTCGTTAAAGAACTGAAAGAAGGACAAGAAGGTTTTGTTATCTTAAATAAAACACCTTTTTATGCAGAAAAAGGGGGCCAACTTGGCGATACAGGGATTCTTACCCACAACACAGCCCATTTTGTTGTCACCGGATGCAGCTCTCCTTATCCCGATGTAATTATTCATACGGGAAAGCTCGATAAAGGAGATCTAATCCTTGGTGAGCCAGTAAGGGCCTTTGTCGATAGCGGAAGAAGACAGAAAATTGCAAATAACCATACAGCCACTCACCTTTTGCACTACGCACTAGAAAAGGTCCTTGGCAGCCATATTAAGCAGGCCGGATCTCTTGTTGAAGAGACAAGGCTCCGTTTTGACTTCAACCATCATAAACCTCTTTCTCAAGACGAGATCTTAAAGATTGAGCAGATGATCAATGAAAAGATCCGGGAAAATGGAAAAGTCACAGACTATGAGCTTTCTTATGATGAAGCGCAAAAACGCTCAGATATCAAGCAGTTCTTTGGTGATAAATACGGCTCTAAAGTACGTGTTGTCGACATAGATTTCTCTAAGGAACTCTGTGGAGGAACACATGTGGAGCAGGTTGGCTCTATCGGCATTTTCCGAATACTTAAAGAAAGCAGCATAGCCGCCGGCGTCCGTAGGATCGAGGCTGTGACTGGCAAAGAAGCGGAAGACCTTATATACAGCCATGAGCACCTTCTTGAGCAAGCCTCCGCTCTTATTAAAGTTCCTTCGAGCAAAATAGTAGAAAGGCTGACAAGCCTTCTAGAGGAACATAAAGAGATGGGATCCCAGCTTAAAGCGATGAGACGATCAGGTGTAAAGCTCTTAGCCTCTCAGCTCATAGAAAAAGCTGAAAAAATAGGCTCTTTGCAGCTCATTACCGGTATTCTTTCGATCGAAGCAGAAGATGTCCCTCAGCTTCTCGATGACCTAACGGCTTTAAGTAAAAATTTTGTAGCAGTTGTCGCAACAAAGACTGAAGGCAAGTGCCAGCTTTTTGTAAGGGCAGCTCCTGATACAGTGCAAAAAGGTATCCACGCTGGTAACATCATTAAGGAGATCTCTCCCTTAATCGGTGGCAAAGGGGGCGGAAA
Organism: Chlamydiota bacterium; assembly: GCA_026398435.1. Classification (GTDB taxonomy): domain Bacteria; phylum Chlamydiota; class Chlamydiia; order Chlamydiales; family Rhabdochlamydiaceae; genus VGMB01. The sequence goes on from JAPLSW010000076.1 coordinate 30,928, forward strand.
AGCTGACAGCGCACAAGCAGGTGGCAGCAATCCTTCCGGCCTTGATGAAGCATTTACCCTCGCAAGGAAACTAATACAACCACAGTGCTAAAAGAAATACTCGAAAGCCCAGCTCTTGCATTTTATGCAGATACGGCTACCAAAGAGCCCTCTCTTCTTGTAGAGGGGCTTTGGGATGGCCCGAAGGCTTTGCTATGTCTACTGGCCGCAAAGGCTACAAATAAGCATATCGTAATTATTTCAGGGGCAAGAGAGGATCGTCTACTCGACGATCTCTCATTCTTTGGTGAGGGTACTGTTTTAGATCTCCTTCCTTGGGAAACTCTTCCCGGCGAAGATATTGCTCCAAGCTCTGACATCACAGGAAAAAGACTCGAGATCCTTCATGCGATAACAAAGGCTAAAAAACCTTTAATTATCCACTGCTCCTTGCAGGCGCTACTGCAAAGAACGATCTCTCCGAAAACCCTGCAAAAGTTATGTCATGAGTGGAAAAAAGGAGATACGATCTGTTTTTCAAAGCTCTCCGATTTCCTGATTAATCTCGGATATAAAAAGATGCCGATTGCCTCTGATAAGGGGGAATTCGCCATCCGCGGAGGGATTTTAGATGTTTTTCCCATATCAGCCCCGGAGCCTTATAGACTCGATTTTTTTGGAGATACCTTAGAAGAGATTCGCACCTATGATCCTGTGGGGCAGAGATCCAATAAAAAAGTAGACCGTCTTTTCTTAAGCCCGGCCTCCGAGTGGCAATTACTAAAAACGGAAGAAAGCCCCTCACTTCTTTGGGATTATGTTGGGGACAATACAATGGTTTTTTTCAATGAGCTACTCACCATTGAAGATCATTATGTCGCATTGCAGGGACTCCCTGGCAGCCGTACAAAGCTATTCTCAAGTTTTGAAGAGCACCTAAAGAAAATTAAAGACCTGCAAAAAGTCCTTTTTTCCCATCAGCCCGTCGAAGAGCTCTCCTCTGTTGCGATGAAAGAAAAAACGGGAAGAAGCTTTTACTCTGGAAAAAATCCACTCCAAGAGCTTTCTTTTGAATTCATCGATAGCAAAATCAAAACAAAAAGATGGGGACATCCCTTTATAGAAATCGGAGATTATTTCTCTATCCTTGATAACAAGCAATCAGCTACCGCCGATGAAATCTTTTTAGCTATTTCCCGCTTTAGCAAATCCCCGCTGCATCTGCATTTCATCTGCGCCTCTGAGGCGGAAGAAAAAAAACTTAAAGAGCGCATAACTGTTGAAAATATACAGCTTCCTAAAGAATCCTATTTCGAAAGAGGGTATTTAACCTCGGGGTTTGTCTTAGCCGATACGCAGCTGGCTATTTTACCCTTAGCAGAACTTACCCATAGATACAAAGCGCGACGGCAAAAGTGGAGAAACACCTACCACACCCCAGCTTCAGAGTTTCATGAGTTAAGCGTCGGTGATATCGTCGTCCATTTTCATAACGGGATCGGCAAATACCTAGGTGTCGAAAAGAAGACGAATCACCTAGGCACCGTCGCAGAATATCTTATCATCGAATATGCCGAGACGAGCAAGCTTTTTGTCCCTATTGCCCAGTCACACCTAGTAAGTCGCTACATAGGATCAAGGGAAGAGATCCCAACTCTTAGCACACTTGGATCTCCCAGGTGGCAAAAGACGTGTGTGCAAGCACAAAAATCGATCATCGGCTATGCCAAAGAACTTCTACAGAGAACAGCTGAAAGAGAAATCCGTGGCGGATTTGCTTTTAATGCAGATTCTGACGATATGGTGATGTTCGAAGAGGAGTTTCCTTTTGTCGAAACGGAAGACCAGACCACCGCTATTTCTGACATTAAGAAAGATATGATATCTCCTAAGGCCATGGATCGGCTCATATGCGGCGATGTAGGCTACGGCAAAACAGAAGTTGCCATGAGAGCTGCTGCAAAAGCCGTGCTCGATGGCAAAAAGCAGGTAGCAGTCCTTGTCCCTACAACGATCCTTGCCATGCAACACTACGAAAACTTTAAAGAAAGGATGGCAAGCTTTGCCATAGAAGTCGGTGTTGTATCCAGATTCCTCCCCGCTAAAGAAATTAAAAAGACCTTAGAAAAGGTTGCTGCCGGTACCATCGATATTCTCGTTGGCACCCACCGGATCATCAGTGGTGATGTCCTATTCAAAGATCTTGGCCTTATTATCATCGATGAAGAGCAGCGCTTTGGGGTCCGAGCTAAAGAACACTTAAAAAAAGCCAAAATCGGGGTTGACTGCTTAACTCTTTCTGCAACACCCATTCCAAGAACTCTCTATCTATCTTTAATCGGTGCTAAAGAGATTTCCGTGATTAACACCCCGCCGCAAGATAGGCTTCCGATAAAATCAGTCCTTGCCGATAGAGATCCCGCTATCATTAAAAATGCACTGCTACGGGAACTCTCTCGCGATGGGCAGTCCTTCTTTATTCACAACCGTGTTGAATCGATATTGCAAGTACGGGATGAGCTCCAAAAAATGCTCCCCCAAGCAAGGATCATTGCCGGTCACGGGCAGATGGAAGCTGACGAACTCGATGCTGTATTTCACTCTTTTAAAAGTGGACAGGCCGATATCCTAGTAGCTACAACCATTGTGGAAAATGGAATTGATATCCCTAATGCCAATACAATTCTTATCGATCGTGCTGACCAATTTGGGATGGCAGACCTCTACCAGCTAAGAGGACGTGTTGGACGGTGGAACCGGCCGGCGTATGCCTATTTTTTAACATCTAAAGGACAAAAACTTCCGGAAATTGCTAGAAAAAGGCTATATGCCCTTATGGAATCATCGGGCCATGGTGGAGGGATGAAAGTTGCTATGCGCGACTTAGAGATACGCGGTGCTGGCGACATCCTAGGAATACAACAATCAGGCCAGATCTCAGCCATAGGTTTTCATCTCTACTGCAAGCTCCTGAAAAAAACTGTCGAGGCCCTCAAGAAAAATCAACCGATTTATTTTGTGGAAACTAAATTAGAATCTTCTATCGATGCAAGACTCCCCGATGACTACATAAATGAGCCGAGCCTCCGTATGGAGATCTACAATAGACTGGGAGAGGCCAATAGTCCTGAAGAAGTGGATACGATAGCAACCGAGATGCAAGATCGATTTGGAAAAATGCCGCTACCGGCTATCTGGCTATGCTCCCTTACCAAAATCCGTCAAATCGCGGCCCTTAAAGGGATCAGTTATATCAAGCTCGATAAGCTAACGATGACCTTTGAAAAGCAAAAGGGACAAGTGTCCCACAAACAAATAGTTACACTTCCCTCTACAAAAAAACCCCTCGAATTTGAAAAAGCAATAATTGAGCTTCTAAAAAATTAAGGCTTTTTCTCTTTAGGAGTGCCAAGACCTATATTTCTATGGTAGGCCCCTTTGATATGATGAATCTGCATCGCTTCTGCCCGCTTTAATATGGCCACACCTTTTTCTACATGATCTGCCATATGTAGCTCGTAAACAGATGCCGAGCTTTTTTTTGTTTTAATTCCATCTGGATTCAGAGGAAGATCGGAAATGAGAAGTAAAGCCCCGAGGGTGAATTTTCTTTTGTAGCTAGCAGCAAATAATGTTGCACACTCCATTTCAATGGCCTGCGCCTTGGAGTTTTTAAGTTTAGTTTTAAACTCTTCATTAAACTCCCAAAACCGCATATTCGTGGTATAGGTGATGCCGATATGGTAAATGGCTTTTTGCTCTTCTAACACATCAGTTGTCGCTTTTTGCATAAGGAAATTAGCAAGAGCTGGCACCTCTGCCGGAAAATAAAAGTCTGAGGTCCCCTCTCCCCGAATACTTGCTACAGGAACAAGGTATTCTCCTATCTGATATCTTCTTCTAAGGCCACCACACATGCCAAGGACAAGGCTTGATTTGAAAGGGAGAAACGAGCAGAGATCTACAACAAGCGCGGCTGCCGGCGACCCTATTTTAAAATCAAGAATGCTAACTTTTTCTTTGGGACAGTGAGCTACTTTAAAGACAGAGCCATCGATGACCTTCACACCTCTTGTCTCTGCGAAATAGTCGACATACCTCGGGAAGTTGGTCAAAAGAAGGTTAGGTTGAAACTGATCTATATCACTGCCTGAATATCTTTCTAAAGTTTCTTTAGCGAACTGTTCTTCTTGGATTCCGACCATAGAGCGACCTTCTTTAGGGTATTTTAGTATTAGCCGTAGTCTATCGGAATTGTAAACAATAATCAATAAACATATTGTTAACTTGAGATAATAGAATAAATTTCAAAACAGCGATTTGCTTAAATGAATTCTACACAAAGTCAACTAATAGTAGATGAATAACAGCATATCAATTACACTCTCCGCATTATTTTAAATTAGGATCTACTATGTCAATCTCTGATTTCACCAAATTAAACAGCCGATATGAAGCCATAAATGCTTCATTTGTAGCTTTCGCTGGAAGCGATTTCTCAAGCCCAGAGCTGCAACTGGCAGCTCACGAAGAATTAAAAGAAAAAGTTCTAAACCTCTACAGATCTGTTACCGGCATGATAATGGGATTAGTCCCCCTGCCTGACGACATTGAAGAACTCGATAGCTCCGTACGAACGTTAAGAACTAGAGTGTCATCATTTACATTGGGTTCTGTATCTCCGGATAGCACCCATTCCGGGGTAGCTTCCCCTTTAACAAGAAGTCCAGATCTTTCCGACCTTCTTGAAAGAATGCAACTTAGAGCTCCTGGCCAAAAAGAAGCCTCTTCAATAAGATCAGAAAACGACAGCCCGTTAAAAAAAGTATGCCCTTCAGAGAGGGCACCAACCGCGGATGAATCTTTGGTCTTTAGCCCAGGGTCTAGCATTCGAAGTGGCCAAAAAAAACGCCATATCGCAATGGGAGCCAGTTCCCTTTCCTCTTCAGTTAAACCAGAGATCGTAGAGCTACTTAAATCTAAAGATATTGCCACAAAAAAACTTCTTAAAGCGGCCCTTCAAGCAATTATTGACGATTACCCAGAAATGGGGATGTTTAAGGATTTACCGTCCGAAATGATTATGTTTACCCAATTACACATTGCCTCTGAAGCTGTGCAAAAAATAGCCGGCATTCAGCCAAGTATTTGGAATCAGGAAATTCTAGCGGCTGTCAGAACTAGTCTTTCTGATATCGATTTAGAATATCCCGAATTTGCAAATCCGGCTGGAGATTGCCCAATAGAGATCCATGAGGCGCTCCCTAAATTGCTAGAGCCCGACCAAAGAGCCGCTCTTAAAAAATGGAAAGTGCAACTTCGCTCCCTCCTCATTGCAGCCCCAGCCCTTATTCCAGCACAGATGCTAATGCTCGCAACGCAAAGTTACTACCAGATTATGAAGGATCTGCCCTATATAGTCTGGTCTCAAGAAGACCCTATAGTGCAAATTAGCAGGGTTTATAACCTTGTGAAGCGTCAAGGTATTTAACTATGGCAATTAGATCTATTAATTTAGACAATTCTATGGGAGCGACCCTTCGAGGGATAAAAAGAGAGCTGCTACCTCTCAACATGAAACTTGCCATAGTAGAGGGAGAGGTTATCAATCCAACAGGTGTAGATGAGGCTTCTAGAAGAGCGCTTTTAACCGGCATTGCCGCTTTTTGTGGCGCCTATCCTCTAGCCACACAAATCACCATCTCTACTAGAAAATACGAAAGAGCCCTATCTTCCGAGGTGAAAGTTTCGAAAATATTTCTAGATATTATAGCCTCCTCTACAGCTCTAGTTGGCACCGTTTTTTCCTTACTACCTGCGATAGTTCCCAGTAGACAAGTTGATGAGCAATTCACTGAAGAATTAAGGCTAAAATATTTCGGACAATGGGGAGTTGTGTGGACAACCGCAACACTTGCTACAATTGTTAGCCTGAAGATCTTTGCCTCTACATGTCTTCCTGATGAAGAAACAAATAGATCCCTACTAAACCGTCTTTGGACAGAGCTTGACGGAAGGGCCCCGGAAGCTCTTATAGAAGCCGGCGATAATTTACGACACCAATTCGCAACTCATGCACTGACATATAGCTACTTATGCCAAAGATTTCATCTCGAGCCACCTAGAGACTTTAAAAACATAATAAGCTTATATTCCAGGCATTAAAAAAAAGCCCACTAAGAGGATAGTTTAAAAGTTGCAATTTAAAAAGAACCTCTTCAAAATCCCCTCTTTTTACCTAGTAAAACCCTTAGGAAAATCTTATGGCCCAATATAGCACCGGCGACCTAAAGCCTGGCTTCAAAATAGAAGTTGACGGAGAGCCTTACAACGTTGTTTCTAACGAATTTGTAAAGCCCGGAAAAGGACAACCTTTCAATAGGGTTAAAGTTAGAAACCTTAAGACAACTCGCGTTATAGAAAAAACATTTAAGTCAGGCGATAAAGTAGCGGTTGCTGACATCGAAGAGAACAAAATGCGCATGCTCTATAAAGAAAGCGACGGCGTAGTGTTTATGGATGAAAAAACCTTCGATCAAATTACCATTCCTTTAGCTCTTATAGGAGACAATGAGCAGTGGCTTATGGAAGAAGTTCTCTATGATATTATGTTCTATAAAGGGGAACCAATCGATCTCCAACCACCGACCTTCATGGAAATGAAGATCACAGAAACAGCTCCCGGCGTTCGTGGTGACACTTCAGGAAGAGCCCTCAAATCGGCCGTTACTGAAACAGGTGGTAAAATTCAGGTTCCTCTTTTCATCGAAGAAGGACAGAAAATTAAAATCGACACTCGTACAGGCGAGTATGTTTCTAGAATCTAAGATCCCCCTTCTAAAAGACCGCGCTCATATGTTTCATAGGGCGCGTCTTTTTTTTTCAGCCTTAGGTCTTTTAGAAGTAGATACTCCCATCTTAAGTCCCGCGGCCCCCATCGATGTTCACATCGATATCATGACAACGCAGATGCATGATGGACGGACGGGATTCTTTCACAGCTCTCCCGAATATGCGATGAAACGGCTGATAGCCGCAGGCCTTACCGACATCTACCAGATAAGCCATGTATTCCGCTTTGGGGAAGAAGGAAGACTTCACAACCCTGAATTTACTATGGCGGAGTGGTACCAAAAAGACTGCTCTTTTACAAAAATCATCAAAGACACTCTGGATTTTATCAGACTATTTTTAGGTGATATCCCCGATGCCCAGATGAGCTATAGGGATCTTGTAATGAAGTATACCGGTATCGATTATCGATCAGCCTCTATAGAAGATCTTGCTGGCTATATAAAAGAGCAATCTGAAGGATATCCGCAAGATCTCTTGTCTTGGGATAAAGACACCCTTTTGCAGTATATCATAAGCTTTTTTATAGAACCTGATTTAGGCAAAGAGGAACTTTTTGTACTAAAATACTTCCCTGCAAGCCAAGGGGCCTTAGCAAAACTCCAAATGGTGGGCGATGAAATGGTGGCGGAACGTTTTGAGGTCTATTATCAAGGGATCGAGCTTGCCAACGGCTATCACGAACTGACAGATCCGAAAGAGCAAAAAAAGAGACTTCAAGAATCTAACCTGAAGAGAATCTCTCTTGGCAAAAAAGAAATGCCCGTTGATTTAGAGCTTATTGCAGCATTAGAAAAAGGGCTTCCCGACTGCTCAGGGGTAGCTGTCGGGTTCGATCGCCTTATGATGCTACGTCATAAAAAAGAAAGCCTATCTCCTGCAGTCCCCTTTACATGGAGCGAGATCTAGATCCATCCTTGAACGATTGGATATTTTCTTCCCACTCTAAAAGCTTTCTTACTCACCCGGATGCCGGGGGCGGCTTGACGCCTTTTATATTCTGCCCTGTGGATCCTTCTTACAAGATCTAGTACGAGTTCAATTGCGAGTCCGTGCTTTTTAGAAATCTCTTCCGGTGAGAGATATTCTTCGATATATGACTGCAGGACCTTATCGACAACTGCGTAATCGGGAAGGGAATCACTATCTTTTTGGTTAGGCCTAAGTTCTGCTGATGGTGCCTTTTCAATAGTTGATAAAGGAATAATCTCCCCATTTCTATTAATCCAACGGGCCAGATCATACACCTGCGTTTTGGTGACATCGGAGATGACACTGAGCCCCCCACACATATCTCCATAAAGGGTGCAATATCCCATGGCCATCTCACTTTTATTTCCAGTGCTGAGGACCACATAGCCAAATTTATTAGAAAATGCCATAAGGATCATACCGCGTATGCGCGCTTGCAGATTTTCTTCGGTAGTATCAGGGGCCATTCCTTCAAAATAAGGAGCTAGTAAATCGAGAAAAGATTGGAAGGGCTTTTCGATCTGCATCTCTTCATACGCGATACCGAGCTTTGCAGCAATCTCTTTAGCATCGGTAACGCTCGATGCCGAGCTGTAGCGTGAAGGCATAGCTACGGCTAAAACATTCTCTTTGCCAAGGGCATCGACTGCTATGCATGCGACAAGAGCGGAATCTATCCCACCAGATAATCCTAGACACCCTTTTTTGAATCCCGACTTATGAAAGTAATCTCTAACGCCCATTACAAGGGCAGAATAGAGGTCATGCAGGGGATCATATTGTAGAGGGCAAGACGCAGTCTTCGCTTCTATATCAACAAGCATCTCATCCTCTTCAAAGCCTTTTGCGAGCTGGGCTAGCTGCCCCTCTTTATCAATATATACACTATATCCATCAAAAATGAGTTGGTCATTCCCTCCTACCTGGCAACAAAGGAGAACGGGGCATTTTAATGTTTTAGCAGCCTTCATACAGACCTTCACCCTAACATCGGGCTTTTGGTATTGGTAGGGAGATGCGGAAAGGTTTAAGAGAACATCAGGCTTAAATTTTTCAAGCTCCTGGACTGGATCTCTATGGTATTTTGTGAAGTCGACATATCCTGCATGCTGCCATATGTCTTCACAGATAATGATACCGACCTTTTTCCCCTTGCACTTCCAAATATTCATCTCAGTACCCGGCTCAAAATACCGTCTTTCATCAAATACATCGTAGGTCGGAAGAAGCCATTTATCCTGGAAGCCCAGGAGCTTGCCATCTTCGATGACGGCGGCGCTATTTAGAAGGGATTTCTCCCCTTTGCCCATATTTCTTCGAACAACACCCACAACAACAAAAAGCCTAGAAGAAGCTCTAATGATTTTTTCTAAATATTTCTCCATAGAATCTACGAAAGATCTGTGAAGAAGAAGGTCTTCAGGGGGATATCCGGAAATGGTAAGTTCCGGAAAAAGAACGATATCGACCTCTTTAGTTCTGGCTCTATCTAAAGTTTCAATAATTTTCTGTGTATTTCCTTCAAGATCGCCAATGATTAAATTGAGCTGAGCTACCAGTATTCTCATTAAAAACTTCCTATGGGTAAAACTATTTTAGATATGATGCTTTAGCCTGTTTTAAGACAAGAATAAAGTGCTTTTTGCTTGGCCAGATACGACCCTATCTCTTTTCAGAATCTGCTCCGAACTCCAAATACAACTTAGAAAAAGGATTCAAATCGTCGCTTAAGTAAGATGAAAGTCGACGTATTGCTGTCCTCAAGCACCTGATTAATAGGTTGTAAATCTCTTACAACCTGATTTCTGCATGGGTAATAATAGGAGTAGATAAGAAGCTGGAGGCATTCTTAAGCTGGTTATGCAGATTAAGTCCTCTGGATAAGAGATCGTAATTCTTCAATAAGGTATAGCGGACAATTAAGGATGTCTCCATCTTTTCTTAAATTCATGGGCGACGTGCGAATAAGCATTTTGGGTTGGTAAGTATCTCCATAAACTCTGAGGCTTTTCTTCTTTGAAGAATTTCCTGATTTAACTTCTAAGGGGTAAATGAAGTCATCTTGCTCTATAATAAAATCGAGTTCAGCTTTGCCCTCGCTCGTCCAATAAAACAAAGGATATTGGCTATGAACAAGTTCTTGTGCTACATAATTTTCAGTGATAGCGCCTCGAAACTCTTGAAAAAGTTCATTTTCATGAAGAATTGTTTTGGCAGAGAGATTCGACATAGCTCCAAGTAAACCCACATCGACTAGATAAATTTTAAAAGCATTCAAATCTGCGTAAGCAGATAAAGGGATTTTTGGAGTACTAATCAATGGTACCTTATAGATCAAGCCGGCTTCCATAAGCCATTGCAAAGCCGCTTCAAATTCTTTAGCTCTGCCTCCTTCTCGAATAGCAGAATAGATGAATTTTTTGTTTTCTTTGGCTAGTTGAGTTGGAATCGAACCCCATGCTTGATTGATTTTCATGATGTGCTCTTTTGGAGCATGCTTGGCAAAATCCAAGCTATAGGCGTTCAGAATCGCGGTTTGAATTTCTCGAACTTTGGAAACATTTTGTGAGTCAATATATTCAGCAACAGCTTCTGGCATCCCACCTACGAATAAATACTCTTTAAAATACATCAATAACTTTTCATGCAAGTTTGGGGGAAGAGGTTCTATATTTTTTTGCTCTTCGACAAAAGTTTTTAATCGGGATTCTTTTAAGGCTTCAAGAAATTCCAAAAAGCTTAAAGGATATAGTGAAAGAAATTGAACCTTTCCTACGGGGAATCCTTTGACGTGAGCTAGCTTTACTCCAAGGAGGGATCCAGCTGCTACAATGTGTTGTTCTGGAGCATTTTCACAAAAGTATTTGAGACTATTGAGTGCATTTGGACATTCTTGGATCTCATCGAAAATAAGAAGCGTTTTTCCCTCAATGATTTCGGCGTTCATTTCGATGGTCAAGGCTTTCAAAATCATTTTATGATCCAAACTTGCATCAAAAAGTTGGCAGAGCCTCGGATTGCTTTCAAAGTTTAAATAAACGGTGTTTTTATATTCTTGCTCGCCGAATCTCTTTAATACAAAGGTTTTGCCTACTTGTCGAGCCCCCATAAGGATTAAAGGTTTCCTTTTAGGTTGGCATTTCCAGGCGCGGAGGGTATTCATAATAATTCTTTTCATGCCTTTATCTTACCTAATCTCCCATTTATTTGTTCCAAAAAGTGTTGCTTAGTCCATTTTTTCGTTCCAAAAAGTGCATTGCGCATCCCAAGCTATTTAAATAGAGCTGCTTAGCATTCCTCCCTATATCAAGCAGGAGCGCCTTATCAAGAAATCACAAAACTGTCCTTGGTTTTAAAACAGGAGATCGTGTCAAAGCTGTTGTAACAAAAGGGAACTATTTAGGCACCTATGCAGGAAGAGTAGCAGTTCGATCCTTATGACATTTTTTGCATTGAACCGATAATTGAAAAAGTCGATGGTGTTAGCCATAAATTCTGCAAATCTGTGCAATACTTGAATCGATAGAATTATACAAACCAACAACCAAAAAAAGGAGAGGCAGCTCCTCCCAATCCTAAAGAATAGGGCCCCCATGCCGTCATATAGGATAAAAGACCTATTATATATAAGCACCTATATCCCTGAAGATCGATCCAATCGACCCAAATTATGCATTTTGGGTCGATTGGGTCAATAGGAGCCCCCATATGAAAGAGGTTGCCTTTTGACCAGTTGCTTTAAGCCGCTTAGCCTCATCAGAGTTTCGTTACCTATCCCCGTTTTTTAGGACAGTTGCCATCTTTAAAACTTTGGTCTATAATCACCCCCTTTACCCCTATTTACAAAAGAGGATTTTTATGGAAAAAAGAACACTTAAAGTACACACGGAAAATATCCTACCGATCATTAAAAAATGGCTTTACTCAGATAAGGACATCTTCGTAAGAGAGCTAGTTTCCAATGCGTGCGATGCTCTTAGCAAATGCAAAACTCTTCGAGATAAGGGAGAGCTTTCAGTAACGGATGATGAGCTGCGCATCGATCTTTTTGTAGATAAAGAAAAAAGAACTCTCCGCTTTGTCGATACAGGCATTGGAATGACCGCTGAAGAAGTAGAAAAATACATAGCTCAGCTCGCCTTTTCTGGAGCGGAAGAATTCGTTTCCAAATACAAATCAGACACTGAAAAAGACCAAATCATCGGCCACTTCGGCCTCGGCTTTTACTCCGCCTATATGGTGGCAGGTAGTGTAACAATTGACACCTTATCCTACCAGACGGATGCAAAATCCACCCTTTGGACTTGTGATGGTGGCGTCGAGTATGATCTCCAAGAAGGAAGCCGAACCACACGTGGTACAGACATCACCCTTTATGTCTCTGAAGATAGCGATGAATTTTTAGAAGAGTCCAAAATCAGATCTCTTCTCGATCAGTACTGCGCATTTCTTCCCTTCCCTATTTACCTCAATGGGACCCACATCAACAATAAAGAGCCCCTATGGCTTAAAAGCCCATCGCAGTGCACAGACGAAGAATACCTCGAATTCTATAGATCTCTTTATCCGATGGATGCAGACCCCCTCTTTTGGATCCACATAAACGTCGACTACCCCTTCCATCTTCAAGGGATCCTTTATTTTCCTAAGATCCATAAAAAATTCGACTGGAATAAAAGCAATATCAAGCTCTTTTGTAACAGAGTCTTCGTATCGGACGACTGCAAAGATCTTATCCCCGATTATCTCATGGTACTTAAAGGGGCAATCGACAGCCCAGACATCCCATTAAATGTTTCTAGAAGCTACCTGCAGATGGATAAAACGGTGCGCCAGCTCTCTACGCATGTCGCTAAAAAAATAACTGATAAGCTGCACACTCTTTACACCTCTGAAAAAGAAAAGTTCCTCTCTTGCTGGCAAGACATTGAACTGATTGTAAAACTGGGAATCATCCAAGATGAGAAATTCTATGAAAGGGCAAAAGAGTTCCTCCTTTGGAAAAGCACCTCTGGAGAGTGGCTTAAAGTCGAAGAGTATTTAGAAAAAAATAAAGATAAAATCAAAGATAAGGTGTTTTATACATCTTCCGATGAAACACAAAAGTCCCACTTCCTTAACTTTTACCAAGAAAAAGGAATCGAGGTACTCTATGCAACCTCCCCGATAGATACTCACCTAATGAACTTCTTAGAAGGGAAGATGAGACCGACTAGATTCCAAAGGATTGATGGGGGGATCGATGATTCTCTACTCGATATGACGAAAGAAAAAACACATCTCGATGCTGAAGGAAAAACTGAAGCCTCTCGCCTTGCTGATTTTATCAGAGGATCTCTTGGAGAATATAAAGTAGATGTCGAAGCAAAGAGTCTATCGACTGAATCCCTCCCTGGATTCATTCTTGTTGACGAAGACCTTCGTAGATTAAGAGATACTATGGCTCTATCACAAGGAGCCCTTCCCCCCTCTTTTATGGAGAAGAAGACCTTCATCGTAAATACCAATAGTAAACTGATGAACGCTCTTCCCCACATGAGCCTGAAAAGCCCAGATCTTGCTAAAGACCTCGCGCAGCAAGTATACGAGCTATCTCTGCTCTCTCAAAAAGAGCTTGAGCCTACAAAACTCTCCGATTTCATTCAGAGATCGACAAGAGTACTCGAGCAACTAGTAGAACTAAACGGGCAAGAGAAGTAGTTGAATTTTCCGCTTTTTTGAAAAATAGCCTAAGGGAACCCTTAGGCTATTTTGTTATACGGGGCGCTTTGTCGATAACTTCACCGGTAATTGCATAGGCTGTGATATCACACCCCTGACCCGATAAAGAGACAAAATTAAAACAGTTCTTACGGTCTTTTGCCGCTAAATACCACGCTTTTGGGTGGGGCTTTCTCGGCTTTACTCCCCAGCATCCATCTCCCATATAAATCACACCCTTACTATCAATTTGCTCGTCTTTGATAGGGAATGTCCTTTTATAAGCATGATTATGATGTTCAAAAGCTACTTGCACTCCCCCCTCTTCGAATAAAGGACACCAGTACTTCCTGATACGTTTAGGTATGCCTCCATTATAGGGATATACAGACGGATAGGCACCTACATGATAGACCGCGAATTTATAGGGGATATTTGCTCTGTCAGATAGGGCCTGTTTTAGCCAACTGGTCTGCTCCCCAACAATTGGATAAGAGTGATCTGTATCTAGTAAGATAAGAGAAAGGGTTGATCCAATATCGAGCGCCCTAAACGAGATATTTTCCTTAGCAAAAGCAAAAAGTTGGTATAGTAAAACGGGAGTTTTTCTCGGGTCTATCTGATTTTTAGGAACATCATGATTACCAACAACTGGAACAATCGGAATCATTCTGCCTCCCTTACCCACCATGGAGCTTTTCCATTCGGAAAAAAAAGTCGTCCATCTTTTTATCTCCCACTGCCTCCCTTTAAAAGGGACCTTATTAGAATGGGTGTAGGCGATATCTCCTCCAACTACGACAAAATCGGGATCTAGCTCAGCTATTTGCCGATTAGCTTTGCGAAAAGAAGAAAGGAACCGATAGGCATCTCCCCCCACTACAAATTGAATAGGATTTACGTTAACATCTGCCGAAAGAGTTCTAAAAAGATTGGTTTTCTTAAAAGTTCCCACACGAAATTCATAAAAGGTATTAGGCTGTAAATGCCCTAAATCCACCCTATGGATGAGCATCTCAAAGGCTTCGGGCCGAATACTACTCCCCTTAGCATCTTGCCAAACGGTATCCCCCTTTTTTCTATAAGAAACCATCGATGCTGCATCTGCAATAGGACTATGCCATTGCACTGTGATCGATGTTGTCGGATCCTCGGTATAGGCAAGGTAGATTATTTCAGGATTTTTCTTAGGAGCCGCTGATAGAAGAAGGGCACAAATAATAACCCAGAGAATAAGCCCACTTTTTTTCACTGTTACCGCCGTATATTTGAGTTAGAATCCTATTTGCCATAAATACCCCTAAATCCATAGACTCCTTAAGTCCATAAGCTAGCAAAGCGGGGCCATCCTAACAACCTAGCTTGGAAAACTCAAGGATATTCAAAAATCAAGATGTCCCCTAATACGAGGGTCCTTTGCAGGAAAATTCGCAAATAAAAAGATGGGATCTCAGCAAACCGAAAACAAATTTAGCATGACGATCATAGTAGCTACAAAACTAAATAGAGGATTATTATGAGCTTGCCACCGGTAGAGTATATAGGTTCAACTTCTATACAAAGAGGGGACCCAGACTTCCTCGTCACTAGAAAAAAGGCTTATGCTAGAATAATCCCTCTCCCTCAAAATAAAGGTAACGAAAATAAGGTCCAGACAGTCGCCGAGCGACATCTACCCAAAGCAGGAGCTATCCCTGCCACAGGCCCCCCTTTCTATCTCCAAGACCCGTATCCGAAAATGGCCTCTCTGAGGCCCCCGGCTCCTTTAGAAAGAGCCTCTAGACTCGAAGAGGAGATCCTATCTCCCATAATCAAGGGGCCTCCTATGAAACCTCATTTACCTGAAAAAGCAACACATAAAGCCCTCCCTCAAGCGGCCGCTAGAGCCTCAGCAACCGAGGCTATGGAATGGAGCCCCTTGTTCCTTCCTCCACCCGCGGCCCCTCCTGAGCCTCCTATCCACGGAAACCAAAGACCTTGTTCTCCGGGTTTTCCTGCAGTATATACTGGCCCTTATATGCGCCCAGGGGCTCCATGGTCATACCCCCTAACTTCTGAGCAGATGAGAGATTTATCTATACCGCTAGGAATGGCTCAGCTTAAATAAATCACTAAAAATTTACTTTACAAGCCAGTTCAAAAACCCTTACTAACACCTAATCCTTAGTACCTTAAGGATTAGGTGCTTTTAGTTGAATATACTCTATAGACACACCGAAAGCCCTCTTAAATCACTCTCTTTTTGCACTTTATTATTAAATTAAAAAACAAATTACATAAACCTAAAAAACACAAAGATAACAAGTTAAATTAATAATTATAATTGAAATAAATTCAATTTTACTATATTATTTAGTATAACTTTTAATAATAAAAACACCGGTTTATATAATGACATCAACTATCGGAAAATTAAGCAATTTGAGCTTACAAGATAGTGCACAGAATCCCCTTACAGGAATGTGCTCTACGAATATATCTGAAGGGCAACGCCTACTCGCCGAAACCATTGATGTATTTTCAAAAAAAGTATCCTTTAATAGTTTTTTTTCTGGACTCACTACATCAGTAACAGGATCCCCTTTCAACATAAATGTAACAGAAGAAAAAGTAACGATTACTGATTCTGCTACAAAAGAACACGTTTTAAAATTTGCTGAGATAGAGGATGAAAGCGAAAAGCAGGGCCTCATCGCTGAAAGTAAATCTCTACTTGAAAGAATCAATGAACTCTATCGAGAGCGCCACCACACCTGCGGAGCCTCTCACGGATCTACTGCCTCTACAGCAGTCCTTAATCTTTCAAGAGTTACTACTATCCCTACACATTCTCACCATCCAGAGTCCTCAGTTGCCGGTGCTGGAGCTGAAGCTGACCCAAGAAGAGCTCGTGACGCTGCGGCGCACAGCCTTTCCCCAGATAGTCAACGAGATCTCGCAACAATTGTTTCTAGTCTAGATCTATTACAAGCAAGCCTCCATGCCCGAGAAATCCAACAAACAGGGCAATGGTCTGGTACTCCAGCGCAATCCACTTTATTTACTCAAAAATTAGCAGATATTCACGCAAAACATCCATCGCTTCTTCGTAACCAAAAGCTGGATGAGTTAGTAGCTGCGATGGAGATTCGAAGACCGGCTTCCTCAGGACTAGAGGCTTTTCCATTAATAGAGTCTCTACATACTCATGCACTCATTCCATCTCCCCCAGAATCCCAACAAGCAAGCCTATTATCTGGCATAGAAGCCCAATCTACTCTTTCTGCTGAAGAAAAAGCAGCAATTAAAGCACAACACCCATCTTTTAAGCCTAACGATGATCTCAATGCATTAATAGCTGCACTAGGGATTCGGATACCAGAGGCCTCAGCACTTAGGACTTTTCCCTTATTATCCTCGCCCCTTACACCTACTCAATCTCAACAAAATCATTCTCAAAGTCTTAGGAATGCTTCTATAATGACTCCTCAGCATCTTTTAGCAAGCGTCTCTAAACCTTCTTTCCTAGCGGCCGAAGCCCTATCTCTTGAGCAAAGTCGACTTGCATTAGTCAAACATCTGGACACAATGGATCTGACATATCATATAGCCCCAAGCGCTACACCACTTCTGCCTCCAGGGCCTATTCACACTCAACAGAACTCCCAAGCGCTACACCACTTCCACCTCCAGGGCCTATTCATACTCAACAGAACTCCCAACCACAGCCTCACTTCTCTAAGCCAAGTTTCACCTAAAAGAACAGCCGTACATCGAATGACTCCTCAGCCTGTTTTACCAAGCGACTCTACGACTCGTCCTAAACTTTCTTTCACAGCGGAAGAGGCTCTATCTGTTGAGCAACGTCGACTTGAATTAGTCAAATTTCTGGACGCAATCGATGCGAAATATTCTAGAGCCCCAAGTCCCACACAAATAGTAGGTCCTTTAGGACTGCAAGCAGAACTCCCTCCTATAGGTCGGCAACAACCTCAAACACCGGCCCTATTAAGGACCTTAACAGCAGATCCTCAAAGTCCAATTGCAGCTAGGCAAGAACCTATAATTGCGATACCTTCACCTCTACAGCAAGAGGCCTCTGAGCTTTCATTAAGAGCGGCGACTCTACAACCTCCGGTAACACCGGCGCAGCCTGCATTAAGAAAACCTTCCTTAGTCGAAAGGAAAATCCATTCTATACATGAAATAAAAGCAACAAAACCCTCAGCGCTAACAACTGCACAAACACTTATACGCGAACAAGAACGAGCAAAAGAATTGAAAAAACAAGAACTAGCCGGAAGAGCCGCCGAGACAAGGGCTAGACACAATGACATAAAAAGATCTTACAAAAAACAGGGTCGATAGTCGACCAATGAGACGTAAATAGGTTTGAAAAATAAAAAAGGCAGGTCCCCAAAGGGAACCTGCCTTTTTTTTGTAGCAAAAAAACTACTTAGTTTCGCCAGCTTCAATAGTTGTTGTCGTCTCTGTAGTAGAGGACTGAACATCAGTGATTGCAGCTTTAAGTACTTCGATTTTCGCTCCGTCTACCATCTTTAAAATGACAGTAGTTTCTTGTACTTTAGCTATAGTACCAACGATACCCATGGCTGTTACCTTGTCGCCAGGTTTTAGACTATCGCGTTGTTGCGCCATAGCTTTCTTTCTTTTTTGCTCTGGGCGCCAAAGAATGAAGTAGAAGAACATTAAAGCAACGCCAATCATAATGAGCGTTTGCATAAAACTTCCTTGTGTTTGAGCCGGTTCTAGTGCGATTGTTTTTTTCATAAATGCCTTTCGGGTTGATGTAAAAAAATTATTGGTTTGCGTTACTTTGATAGGATGCCCGAATTCTTCGTGTAAAAGCAACAAAAAAATTAGACGGGTACTCTCTCTAAAAGACAGATATTTTCTACATGAATGGTATGAGGGAACTGGTCTACAGGCTGAACCTGGGTAAGCATATAGCCGTGAGATAGAAGAAATTTCACATTCTCGGCTTGCGTGCTAGGGTTACAGGAGATATAGAGTATTTTGGCTGGAGAAAGCTCGATAAGGTGCGCTAGAGCCTTAGGATCAAGCCCTGACCTTGGGGGGTCTACAACGACTAGCTCGGAGCGGAAAGAAGTATCCTTTCTAAGCTCTGTTAAACATTCCGCCACATCGCCCATTTTTACGGTAAGATTTTCAATTTGGTTCCATTCTTTATTTACTTCTGCATCAAATACGGCGTGGGGATTGATCTCAATAGAGGTAACTTTTTTTGCAATAGATGAAAAGAGGATACCAAGTGTCGATGTACCGGCATAGAGATCGAGCACATGATCTAGGGACTGCCCTCCGGCTATTTCCAGAGCTCTATTATAGAGCTTTTCTGCTTGGAGGGTATTAGGCTGAAAAAAGGCAGTGGGGCTGATTTTAAAGGTGTATTTCTTTTTTTCAGGCCCTATCTGGAGCTCTTCGAGCAAATGATCAGGCCCGGCAAGATGCATTTCATAAAATTGAGTCGGCGATCCTTTAAGAATCTGCTGGACTCTAAGAAAAATACTATAAAAGGCCCGTTCATTTTCCGGGATCACTGCCTGAAGAGCAGTAACTAGAGCATCAAGATCTGCTTTTTTTATAGAATACTCTGGATGGCCTGAAACAGTCAGCATCGCAAGTTTGTGTCCTGTTCGTATCCCTTTTCGCAAAGTAAGAGTTCGCAGAGCCCCCTGGTTTGCTCTCATATTATAGGCCAAAAGAGAACTCTGTTCCCAAAAGGCTCGCATAGCTGAAACAGTCTTATGGAACCAAGGATCTGTCAAGTGGCACTCAGTAAGAGAAAAAACTCTCCCCTTGCCCCCTGTCATGATAAGACCTAAAAACTTCTCACCTGCTTTATTTTGGGAAAAAGTATATTCCATTTTATTCCGATACTCCCAAGGAAGATCGCAAGGTAAAATAGGAAATACTTTCGTAGATGGAGTAACACTTTCAGAAAATAAATTATGCACGAATTTTTCTTTTTCTTCGATCTGTCTTGCATAAGACATTTGCTGCCAGCTGCATCCACCACATACAGCCCCGTGCGCGCACCGGAGAGGAACACGGTCCGCTGACGGAGTAATTACTTTAGGGAAATAGCCAAAAAAAGATCCGTTATGCTTTCTTCCAATTTCCACAAGAACTGTATCACCTGGAATAGTGTGGGGGATCTCTACCTTATGCAAAGGAGATCCTTCCTTCTTAGAGGCCAGGCCTAGCCCGTAACCTTTAGAGGAAAATTTTTCTATAGAAACTGTAACTTCAGTAAATGGAGGTTTAGACATAAGGGGGAAACGATAAACCGTTTCTCCCCTGAAAAGCAAGTGCAAACTCCGTTAGTTTCGAGGAAGTGCATTCCTATCTAGACTCAAGAGGGCTTACTTTCTTTTTTTGATAACTTTTGCTGACTGTTTTTTTGAAATAACTTTTTTAGCAGAAGATTTTAGAGGTTTACCCGTTTTTCTTTCAGAGGCAACAGACTCCTTTCTAAACATTTTACAAGCCTTTTCAAAGTTAATAGAATTAACGCGGACTCTCTGCGAGGCAGCTTTATTCCCTAAGAATCCTTTTTCCAGATCTCTTGTAAGATCAGAAAGAAGTTTTCTCATTGTTTGGACTGTGTCTTTGAGGGCCATAAAATTTTTCTCCTACCTTGAGGTGAAATTATTTGCTTATTCCTAAGTCCATATGCTTTTTGTACATATTTTCACAAGAAGATTTTAAAATATTTATTATTTCTAATAAATATTTACTTACTATTTTTAGAAAAAAGTTCAGTAGAAAAGTATCTTTCCATTCTATCCGGAAAGATCGTGACAATGTCTGCGTGAGGACTATGCGATGATGCTACTTTTTCAGCAGCCGCAAAATTCAGTCCTGAACTAGGCCCTACCGGAAACCCAAGACGAATTAAACTACGCGTGGTCTCAAAAACTTGACTATCATCAATCCCGATTTCAGCGGAGTGCCGAAGTAATGAGGGATCATAGAGTTTTGAAATACCATCTATCACTCCAGGAATTTTCGTGCTAAAGCTATTGCATTCAATCCCTGCAAAAGCAAAAGGAGAAATCGGCATCGCAGCAAAGGCTTGAACCTGGCAGCCGGCCTCTGTGAATGCTTTATATAAACCCATGATAGTACCTCCTGTCCCCACTCCACAAACAAACAAATCGACATTACGCCCTGGGATCTGCGCTAAGATTTCTCTTCCGGTACCTTCTTGATGAGCTCGTACATTATCTGGATTTTCAAATTGCCTAGGATAGTAGGCACCTTGGCTTTCCTTTTCTTCAGCAATGCGCATAGAGCCTCTTATCCCTTCTTCCTTACGAGATAGGATCACCTCCCCACCATAGCCTTTAATGATAAGGACCCTTTCACTGGAAACACCTTGAGGCATAACCGCGCAAAACTTCAGACCGAGTTGCGCGCAAACAAGTGCCATAGCTATGCTTGTAGAACCAGATGAAGCTTCTACAACTTGACTACCTAGTCTGATTTTCCCCGCTCTCCAAGCCTTTTCTAAAATATATTTCGCTATTCTATCTTTTGTCGATCCGCTGGGATTTAAAAACTCAAGCTTACACCAGATCTTTGGAGAATCTTTTGTAAGACGCACAGGCACAAGAGGAGTGGATTCCAAAGCGTCTATATAAAGATGTTCCGATTCGAGATGCATACAACCTTCTTAAATAAGAAACTACGGAGTCATAGAAAGAGTGTCTTTCATAAGAGCGCTGCCTTCTCTTTGATTGCGCACTATATCTTTTATAGGGCCTTCGACAAACAGTATACTTTTGACCTGCAGGTCTAAAGCATCCTGGCTCGGAGCTTGTAAAACAATTACATATTTTGGAGTGTCTGATCCTAAAAGAACGCGCCACACTCTTAAGGCTAGTACTGAACCCTTTGCATTAACATCGGCCACAACCTTTTGGATCTGCGCTTCGAAGTTCTGATCATTGCCGGGAGTAATGCCAAACACCCAATAATGGACAAACGGATTTTTCTGCCAAGAAGCGGCATCATCTGGCCCACTCGAACAACTTTTTACATACTGATGCAGACTACTTATCGAAAAATTCATACATGAAAGAAGAATCTGTCTTTGATTTTTAGCTTCTTGGGACATTCCTTCATTGTACTCACTTCTTTTACCTAAAAAACCATCCAGTGCCGCTGTATTCTTAAGAGGTATAAGGTAGATATACTGAGGTTCATCTAGGGCCTGCATACCATAAATTGGCCAAAACCCAGTTTTACTACGCCAAAATCCCCCGGTCGCAAGTGTCTTTTTGAATCCCTGCAACCAACTTTGTTGCTGAGATTCATAAACATCCTTTTTACCGAACTTTATAAATTCTTCTTGAATCAACCACACTGAAGAATCATCTTCTATGGGGGCGCTATGAACAATTCCTATTAATCCCGAAGCTGCCAAAATAGAAGTTAAAAAAAATCTCATGTTATTACCTATGTGTTATTACCTAGTTCATAAAATGTTTACCTATTTTTGCAAACAAAAACCATACTTAATAAATAATTGAACTTTTGCCTCTCGACAAGGAAAGCCTCTTTTTGATAAAATCTTCAGTGTTTTGTTGCTCTAGAGTTTAGTCCAGTGTGCGGTACCAGAATTGGCTTCCGAATGGAGATGACCCTAAGACAACTGGCACCAATATTTACATGGAGTAATTACATATGTCCCAAAACAATAAACTGTACGTAGGAAGCCTTCCTTACACACTTAGCGAAGAACAACTTAAAGACGTATTCGTCCCTTTCGGTGCAGTAGTATCTGTCCGCATCGTGACAGATAAATTCACAGGAAAGTCCAAAGGTTTTGGCTTTGTTGAAATGGAAGGTCCAGATTCTGCACAGAAAGCTATCGACGCTGTTCACGGTTCTGATGTTGGTGGAAGAACGCTAGTCGTTAACATCGCACATCCTGAACAAAAAAGAACAGGTGGCGGCGGCGCAGGCGGATTCCAAAACTCCGATCGTAAAAGAGGCAGCTGGCAAAAGACTTACTAGACATTAATTTGTTTCAGTAAGTTTTGTCATAAACCACTAAGGAAACTTAGTGGTTTTTTTATGTCCAAATACAATTTCCAGCATCAAATTCATCCTAAAGGAACCGAGATCTCCTGCTTAAAATTAATATTCCCTTGAAAATCTCAATTATAGACCCAGATAAACAAATTTAAATATAGCGCATATGTTACCCAAGCGAGGTAGGGAATAAGCAAGTAACTTCCATATCGCGTATAAGGTTTGAAAGATTTTATGGTCATGAAAATAAAAAACCATAAGAGAACAATATCAACGAGCGATAGTCCCGGCTCTTCTAAATAAAAAAATAACCAAGTCCAAATAAAATTCAAGAAAAGTTGAATCATAAAAAATATAATAGCTCTTCTTTTACCTCTTTCTTTGCTAGCCCAAACTAACGCAAGGGCAATACCCATACAAATATAGAGAATAGACCAAACAATGGGAAAAACGATATCCGGAGGCGTTCCAAAGGGCTTTACCAAATGGGGATACCACACTTTAATACCATGCTCCGTAACTAGGCCCGTTACCCATCCTCCACCCAAGCAAAGAAGTAGACACAGAATAATTTTTTGTAGAAAAGAACTTGAACTTTTAGCTTTAAACATCAAAGGCCTCATAAAATATTTTACGATTTTCAAGCAGTTAATCCCCTTATATACACATTGTTTAATTTTAACAAAAAATATTGAGAATTGGATTTACTAGAAAATACGAATAGATAAAAAAATACCCCAACCACTTCTTCAGCGATTAGGGCAGGAATAAAAACCTTGGCAGCGACCTACTCTTCCATACTCTTGTGTACAGTACCATCGGCGATGAGAGGCTTGACTTCTGAGTTCGGGATGGGATCAGGTATTTCCCTCTCTCAATTGCCACCAAGAAAACTTGTTTGTC
>JAPLSW010000028.1 GCA_026398435.1 Chlamydiota bacterium
CCCTCCTAAAGTAGGGGGATTCCTTCCTGCCATCACTCCCCGAGTGGAAGTTGGATCGATTACTCGACTGCTATTTTACTAGCAACAGGCGAACTGGGCAAGCCCTGCCCTTAATATATTTATTGAGGCTACCAGATCGGCGTTAGCTTGGTGACCACAACTTATGCATTTAAATTCAGCTTGGGTCTTCCGGTTATCACGATCGATAGTGTGACACTCCGGGCACTTTTTGCTGGTATTTCTTGGGTTCACTAGAATGAGCTTTCCTCCGGCCCATTGTAATTTATAATCGACCATCTGTCTAAAAGCGTACCAGCCTTGCCTGAGTATCGCTTTATTAAGTCCTGATTTGGCGTTTACATTACTTCCTGGCTCTTCTAGTGTTCCTTTTGCCGATGCAGTCATATTTGCAATTTTCAAGTCCTCCATCACAGCGATCGCGTGGTTTTTGCTAATCTCTGAGGAGAGCTTATGGTGAAAATCTTTAAGTATGCTTGCCTTTTTACTGTAAACTTTTTGGATAGAGAGTTTTTGTTTTTTCCATTTTTTGGAGAATTTTTTCTTGCGACTGAGCTTTCTTTGGTTCCAGCTTATCTTGGTTTCTAGATTTTTTACATCTAGGGGAGCTATGACTTGTTCTGTCTCTTCTGTGGAGATTGTAGCAAAGCGCACAACACCTAAATCGATCCCTACTGCAGTTTTACTTTTACATACGGGATCCGGTATTTTTTGCTCGGTTTGGAAGGAGACATACCAATGCTTACCACTTTTTGTGACGGAAGCATTTTTTAAAGTCCCCTCTATCTCCCGAGATTTACGCATTTTTATATAGCCGATTTTAGGTAAAAATACGCGCGGTAGCAGACTTCGTCCTTGATCGTCTTTTTCTGCGAAGTCGAAATGAATTTGTTTGCTATCGGGAAATCTCAAGCTGTTATGAATTCCCTTCTTACGAAAACCAGGGAATTTTTTAGGGTTTGTCTTATCGAGTCCTTCCCAGATAGCTTGCTGTAGAAATTTCAGAGACCATTGCAGTGTATGCACAGGACTTTCATCAAGAAAGCCATATTCATCTGATGCTCTCCAAAGAGTCAGAAATCTTGCAAGATCTTCATACGGTATAAGAGGGACTTTTCCTTCAAGCCTTCCCTTTTGTAGAATTAGAGCTTTATTCCATACAAAACGTGCGCAGCCACAGGCTTTTGTAAGCAAGTTTTGCTGTTTCTCTGTTGGATCTAATCTAAAACGGAAGGCTTTGCGTAATATCATGTAGATATTTTAGACATGGACTGTAAAAAGTAAAAGTAAAATTCGACATCCATTCGAAAATATCTATGGGGAGCTGCGCTCCTCATAGATATTTTAAAAAGTAGTGGAGGTCTTTTTTTTATGAGTCGCCCAAGATGGTTGAAAGAAGGCAACGCCCCCTGTGAATCTTATATAGTAAAGCTTATGCGCCTAACCCCCACCTAAAGGAAGGGGTCTGCGGCGTTGCGTTGTGATCAACACATCTTTTAAGGGAGGGGCTTTATCACCTTCATTCAGATGGGCACACATTTGTCAGATGAAGTTGCCGAAGCCCCCCCCCCCAAGAACACCCTTAAAAATAAAAAATACCTAAACAACTAAAATATAGTAGATTAAATAAAATTAATGAAAATTCAGCATTATAAAAAATCTGAATTAATAGAAATTCAGACTTTTTATAAGCTGTATTTTACAAAAATCAGCTTTTTTGCTAAGATTCATTATATGGAGCAACCACTATGTATATACCCCAAATAGAGCTACAGCACTTAAAAACGCTTGTTTCCCCAGGAAAAGTCACGATCATCTACGGACCAAGAAGAGTAGGCAAAACAACTCTTTTAAAAAAATATCTTGAGAATGAAAGCAACTACCTTTTTGTGACAGGTGAAGACATCTTTGTTCGGGAATTTCTTTCAAGCGGATCCATTGACAAATTAAAAGACTTTATCGGTAAAAACACATTGCTCGTCATAGATGAGGCCCAATATATTCCAGATATAGGCCTTAACCTAAAACTTATAGTCGACCATATATCCCACGTTAAAGTGATAGCTACAGGCTCTTCTACATTCGATCTTGTAAAACAAGTCGGGGAACCTCTTACCGGGAGGAGGCACGTGATTCGAATGTATCCTATTTCTCAAATAGAACTAAACGCTATGGAAAACCCAGCCCAAACCAAAGCACATCTAGAATCTAGACTACTCTATGGATCCTATCCTGAAGTGATCACTATGGAAAGCGATCAATTAAGGCAAGAGTACCTACAAGAGCTTGTATCTTCTTATCTATTAAAAGACATTCTTGCTTTTGAAGGGATCTCCAAATCGAAGAAAATTATCGACCTACTTATTCTTTTGGCATTTCAAGTGGGAAAAGAAGTATCCCATAGCGAGCTTGCCACTCAACTATCCATGAGTAAAACCCTAATAGAAAAATACCTAGATCTTCTCGAGCAAGTCTTTGTTTTGGTAAATATCCGTGGGTTTAGTCGGAATCTTCGTAAAGAAGTAACAAAAACCTCAAGGTACTATTTTTGCGATACCGGCATTAGAAATGCTTTGATCAACAATTTTAATGTACTCGGAAGAAGAGATGATATTGGGGCACTTTGGGAAAATTACCTAGTCATGGAAAGACTAAAAAAGCAGCAATATCAACGAATTTGGAGCCATAATTTCTTTTGGCGCACGTATGATCAAAAAGAGATCGATTGGGTAGAAGAACGTGAGGGTGAGCTTTTTGGATTTGAATTCAAATGGAGTAATACACAAGTCAAGGCACCAAAGCTTTGGATTGAAACATACCCAAAAGCTTCTTTTGCCTGTATTAACCAAAATAATTACCTTCCGTTCATCACATAAGCCAAAAAAAACTATATATAAATAGAAAAACTGCTTATCTAGAGAAGAAACGGAAGGACTATTTTGAGACTACCCAGTAAAGCATCATTTGCTATCACTCTGTTTGCGATCTTGACTAGCGTCTTCGTCTCTGCGCAGATGTACGCCCTATTCGAAGACTCGGCACGCAACTCGAGTCTATTTAATGTCATGGAAGCTTTTGGGGCTATTTTCATGGGATTTCTTTCCGATAAATTCTGCCGCAGAAAAACCAATATCTTATCCCAATTTATAGGCCTAGCTCTTTTAGTACTTATCTATTTTCATAGGAATTTTCTACCGGCTATATTTCTTTTAGGATTCTTCTATAACCCCCTGCCAATTCTCAGAGCCGGTCTTGTTGACAATTTTACGAGATTCCCAAGACTCTATCTTTTGATGATCAGCTTCGTTGTCCAGTTTCTCCCTTGGAGCTTTTATAGCATCTATGTGGCTACCCCTTCAAAGACCATGCTGCATATTGCAATCGGAATGCTTACTATAAGCTTTCTTGGAACATTTTTCTTTTTCCGAGATAAGAGGGACCTCAACGTCCGTGAAAGATCCAGACAAAGCTTTGCAACCCTTGTCCACAGCTCTTCCAGAAAAAGAGTATTCTATACAGTGATCGCCTTCTTTATGATGCAAGGGGCCTACTTTTTCACAGACAATTTACAAGAAAACATGGCAGATCTGCCCGGATTTTATTCTGTGATTTCAGCGGCAACAACAGTTTGTGTACTTCTTGCGCTGACCTTTAGAGACATCTCCCATGTATCAGTACTCCGAGTAAATTATGGCATTAACGCAGCCCTTTCTTTCGTTCCGCTGCTGGCTATTTATCTGTTTAAAGTCACCCAGTTCGATACTGCCTTTTTAATTATTATGCTCTCAGGATTTAGCGCATTTACTCTACCCTTTGTGTATGACATCACGATGAACTCAATCAACGGGAACTATAGAGGTACTGCCTGTGGGGTATTAGACTTCGCTTTCAGCGCTGCATCTCTTTTTAGCGCCTCCATCATTACCCTACTTAATGTAGATCGCTTTTTCTGCTATAGCGTGATTACCATAGGGCTATTTGGAGCTCTTTATTTCCAAACAAAGGCCGAGAAAAAACCGAAGGCTATCGCTTAACAGTCTGTAACAATTAGCCGACAAACCGGAAAGTAACAAAGAGCAAATCCCATAGCCGTTAGAACAATGCCAGGAATTTCTTGATTGTAAGTTATTGCTAATATAGCTCCAGATAAAATCATTATGCCAGCTGTAGATACAGTGCAAATATTGCACAGAGCATTCTTTGAAACGCCACAGATTCTAGCAGTTTGGGTGCGGTCTAACTGAGACAGGTCTGTGCGGGATGCATTAACTGTTACTGAAGTAAAAGAAAAACCAGAGTTGGATTCTTTTGAATCTGGAGGTAATAGATGGTAACCTATAGGACTGGTGCTGCTCGCTGGTGAAGCCATATATCACTCCTTTTTTTCAGTGGAAGAAATCTAAAAATACACATGTGAACGCGGTATCATCTAAGAGTTCTGAAAAAAACTCAAATGGTAAAAGCAACCAAATCTCCCTTTATAGGGAAATCTTTTTTTAGTTTAAGCCGTAACTTAAACCGCTGTTGTATATCTAAGTATAAGCCTCCCTCATAGCTTGTCTATGAGGCCGCCACGGATTCCGTATCCGTGTTTTTTTTCTGCAGTGAAAAATAAGAAGAAATATATTCTTGACCTCAGCTGCCAAGTTAGGTTATGTATAAAACTCAAACTTATTTTAAGGGGCTTTATGAAACGTCTATTATTATGCGGCATAGCATCGCTTGCTTTTTCACTACACGCAGATCAAACACAAGATCATCCCACAACTGACAAGGTCTCCCGCGTCTATGTCGGAGGTTATGGAGGATATGGATCTATTGATGGGATGGTTAAGAAAGATGGGCAATACGCCCAGTTTCGTCTTGCCTTAGGTGTTGATGCCTACACTTATAAAACTCTTACTGTAGGCCTTGAAGGGGCCGTGCAATCTGGCAAGACAATGCGTGTTAATATGAGCGCCACGCAGCAGGCTCTAACAGGAGACCTCCCTCCTCAGGCTATCCTATCCCCCTTTATTGACCTGCTTGCAGTCGCTCGTTGGAATTTTGTCTCCAAGTGGCATCTTCTTGTCAAAGGAGGAATTGCCTATCGTGAGCTCCAATTTACTGACCGCACCTCCTCCCATGATTCCCTCCGAAGAATCAATGGGGAGCTACAAGCAGGTATTGGCTATCAGCTTACGAAGCATGCCCGTTTAGTGGGTCTCTATCAGGGCATTTACTCCGAAAGCAGTTTAGGAATTACTCTTTCTGCAAATGACGATGTCCTTATGCACCATATTCCGATGCAGCAAGCGGGCCTACTTGGGGTAGAGTTCTCCTTCTAGGAGCGCAAGCCCCATTTTGTAGCGTTGATGGTGACAGAGGCATACTTCCACCACTGTTTAGAAAGAGTACTCAGTATTTTCTTACGTAAGGTATAGCTTTTATAGGGAAGCATCATCCCCAAATAAGAATTCATGCTACTAAGAAAATGCTGCTTTTCTTCGACTGTTGGTGGATCTTCTTCGATGATAGCGTTTTGTCTCTGAATAGCCTCGCGGAAATTCCTTACACTCCGATGATTGACGTAGATTCGATTTGGTTTGATAAAAGCACCTAAGAATGACACCCCCTTTCCATAATGCTGCAGATAGATTTTTTTAGGATGGAGCTTTAGTTTAAGCTCCTCATCTAAAAATCCTCGAACTTTAGGAATAAGCTCTTTTAAATACTCCTTGTCATGATGGACCACCACAAAATCATCGACATAACGCCCGTAATATTTAATCCCTAGCTCCTTTTTCATGTAGTGATCAAAGGGATTCATATAGAAATTAGCAAATACCTGGCTTGTTAAATTCCCAATCGGGAGTCCACAGTTTTCCGGTGAATGGAACAAACTCTTATCTCGTGGTAGATCATCCCAGTCACTTACCTTCCCCTTGATAATGCAGTTTTTAGCAGGATCATTATGTATGATTTTCTTGCAAAGAGTAAGAAGAGCCTGCCTATCGGTATCCTTATAGCGCTCCTCCACAAAGCTCTTAAGGCGCTCAAATAAACGGATCCTATCGATGTGCATGAAAAACCCTTGCACATCGAGCTTTAGGACATAACAATCTTTTGTGTAATTTTCAGAGCACTTCCGGATAAAGCGATCTAGCCGCTTTATCCCAAAGCTTGTCCCCTTACCAACTCTACATGCATAGCTGTCATAAATGAACGTTTTCTCAAAGAGGGGATTTAGTTTATTGATGATGAGATGATGGACAATTCGATCCTTAAATTCTGCCGCAAAAATCTCCCTCTTGACAGGCCTGCTTACAGTAAATGCGATCGATTTACCGGGGAGGTAGCTACCGTTATTGATCTCTTCCCAAAGCTCTACAAGATGCCTTTCATACTCGATCTCATAAGCTAGGGCATTACTCGTGCTCCGCTTATTACTGCGACAAGAGCTGTAAGCTTCGAAGAGGTCTTCAAGTCTAATAGGAGCGGTTTCAGGTGGATATTCTCCGTCAGGAGCTCTGATATGATCAAATAACGAAAGTTGCTGATGGATGAAGCCTCCTAAAAAAAAGATACCGGCAGAAACCTGCCGGTACCGGATGGTATATTTAAAATCCCGGACTGCACGCACGCGCAGCGCATTGTTCTTGTTGTCGTTGTTCTGATTAGCGTTCGAGAAGTTCTGATTCCACGCGTTATCAGTATTGTTCTCAAACGACGACCCCGCCACAAGCAATTAATAATAGAGAAGTCTTGAAATCGTCAAGGCACCTCGACAACTTATCCTTTACTACCCTTAAGTAGTCCCTCTATCGGCTTTTAAATAACACTTAGCTCGCTCACTGCCACCGTAGCCGCAGTGATTCTGGCACTCAACTTTTATAGCTGGCTCTTAGACCAACCTGTAACTTGCTTACCTATCCGCTCCATGAGCTCACTTAAAGCCGCTTGCCTTTTTATGGGCATCACCTTCAAGTCAACACATAGGCGAATCTCAACCTTTAACAATTCAAAATCATCTAGAAATGCATCCAGGTGCTCTTTTTTGTCTTTAGCCTTATTTGCCCGGTAGATACTACGCAGTAGCTGCAAAGCATCCCGTTTCATATCTTGACCTATTGTGTACTTATGCTCTTTTGAGAAATTTTTCGTACACTCAAAAATTTTCAGCACGAGCTGGTAGGTATCTTTATAAATCGGTAATTCAAAATGTAGCGCCATAAAAAATATATTTCGACCGCTGCGCGGCCTTTAATTAAATTGTTAAATGATTAAAAAGCCCGGACTGCACGCACGCGCAGCGCACTGAGCTTGAAGTCGAGGCCTGATTAGCGTTCGAGAAGTCCTGACTCCACGCGTTACCAGTCTTGGCCTCAAACGACGACCAGTATTTATTTGTCCCCAGAGATGAGCCTCCATGCAGTACAGATACGCTATCAATGGTCGACTGCATAGATTGCATTAGGCCGAGCTCCGCAAGGGATGGAAGATACCAATCATCGTACGTAACACCACTAACTGTGACACTATAGGCATTGCAGGCTCCAGCTGCATAGGTTGAACTAAGAGATCCTGAATACTCAGCTACGATTAATGCAGAGTTGATTTTTCCGGTGGTTGTGGGTTTTCCATCGGCTCCAATTCCCATTGATATATCATTCCCTGTAGCACCAATAGTAGTATCACTAGCTCCAATTGGAGTCCATTGGAAAGTAGTTCCAGTGAGGCTTGGCATGTTCTCAATAGACGCTACAAGCCCATGTTGACTGTCTAAGGTTAGCCAAAAAATCACCCCACCTTGAGCATACTCTCCAATAGTGTATGTTTGACCTGCAGGACTACTACTGCCTGAATTTTGCTGTACATACTGTGTTGATGCAGGATTCCCTGCCATAAGATCTGAGGCTCCTATTAGCAAAAGGATACTAACAGCACGGGTTATTAGATTGGATACCATAACAATACTCTCCTGAGATAAGGTTTTTAGCTTCTTGTCAAAACTTGGAGATCATAGAAACGAAGTTGTTTGATCTTCATTTAGACATTGTGCGAGAAAAAAATTTATTTTGCATCTAAAGATTTTTTTTAAGAAGGGAGGTATTTTTAGAACTTAGAAAATCCTAAGAAAAGCTTTTCAGTTCCTAAGAAGCCAAAGAAATTCCCTCCGAAAAATTACTCATCAGAAAAAATCTTTAGGGAGGATCTTTTGCTTTTTGGGTATCTTCTGTTGTTGAGACTCCTTTAGAATCTAGAAAATTAGAAATCTCCCTATCTCCGATCGAAATGGCCTTAGCAAAAGCAGATAGGTTGCTTGTATCAGAGAAGGAAATATTTTTTTCTATTTAAAGTAACGAACTAAGGATATCCTCAGTTTCTTTTGACTCTCTTTTTAGCTTTCACTGACCGCGCGGATTTTAAAGA
This sequence comes from Chlamydiota bacterium, assembly GCA_026398435.1. Lineage (GTDB taxonomy): Bacteria > Chlamydiota > Chlamydiia > Chlamydiales > Rhabdochlamydiaceae > VGMB01. The sequence goes on from JAPLSW010000028.1 coordinate 8,431, forward strand.
AATTTTCTGTGTAGAGGCTTGTATTTCTTTAACTTCTTCTAACTTCAAGCCAGTAACTTCTGCAATTACTTTTAAGGGGAATTTCTTTTGAAGCATGTTTTCGACTGTCTTAATTTGGTTCTTTCTTTCCCCTTCTTCCACTCCTTCAATAAATTTTTGCCCTAAAGAAGATAAGTAGTCGTTAATTCTCTTTTCAGCCTGTTCATAGGTTAGTAATGCTTTAGGATTCCAATGAAAGCGATCGAGTTCCGTATAAGCTTTTTGTATGATCTTATCTTTACCTATGATCTTGTCTAACTGCTCAGCGGACGTTTCTTGGGCATGCTTAAAGAAGTAGCACCATTTTTCTTCGAGGTTAGAGAGCTGATCAATCTTTTTCTTAAATTTAGGAAGCTCTATGAAGGTAAAGGAAAAATCCTTTAGATCATGTTCGTGGGATTCTCTGTCTAAAATAACATGATCCGATTTATATCCTTTTTTATCAGGAAACATGACAAAATCTGCAATGGCTATAAAAACGACCTCTTTGAGGTCAGGGTATTTGTCTCCAACCTGTGCTTGGGAGCAGTACGTTTTAGATGCATAGTACTGAGCTCTTTTCTCAAAACCCATCGTTCTAGCAACCTGCATTTCTACAATATAACGACTTCCTTGGCTATCTTTGCACAAGATATCTACAATGCTTGTTTTCTGAGAGGCAATTACTGGATCTTGCTCAGTCTTTAAAAACTCCACATCTACGATAGGTTGCTTGGCTTTAAAAACAAGGATATCATTGAGAAAGTGAATCAGAATGTCTTTATTTTTTTCCGTCCCAAAAATTGTTTTAAAGGCAAAGTCGTTTGTTGGGTCTAGATATTTTGTGAGCATGGAGAGGTTTCCTTAAAAAAGATCCATAATTATACCAGCAGATGTGGTAAGGTCGCAATATTTTTTTAATAATTGGTCAATCTAAAATATAATAGGAGTAATAGCCATATGAGCGAGTTACACAGAACTCTTAATGGATATCTCGGCATGTATTGCTCCTTACCATATTTAAGATCTTCTCAGCCTTTTGGACCTATGGTTGTAGAATTGGATATCCCATTTATTGATCCGGAATCTATCCGGAATAGCCAAATCCCTAATCTTGAGATCGATTACTGCTCCAATACACTACTCATCAGAAAAAATCTTTAGACACGATTCCCTTGCTTTTTGTATATCTTCGGGTGTGGGACTTTTCAGCCACTTGCGGGTTTCTTTAGATTTCACAAACTTCACAGCATCGGCGTAGGATTCTTGATGGATAGAATCAAGTTTCTTTTCAGACTTTTTTGAGTATCCTAATTTTGAATTAATTAACAATGCATGAGCGACATGATTATTTTTAATAAATTCATCATTTTCATTTACGTAGGCAAGGGAAATATCAAGATTCTTTTCCGTTATGGGAAAGTCCACAAAATCATCTCTGTTTTTTTCATTACCATTCACATAGGCTACTAACTGCTCAACAGCCTCTAAAAGATCATCTCTAGCTGCATTTACATCTGAATCCCTTCGTATTTTAAAACCAATGCTAAGAACCTCAATTTTACCGCCTTCCTCATCCCTGTCCCAACCATAAGAATTCAAAGTCCACCCTTTATCAAAATTCATTTTCCCCGCAAAGCCATAAAGAAAATCTTTTGTTTTAGTTTTAGATTCCTTGGGAAAACAACAAGCAATAAACAAGAGTGAAAATACAAAAATCAATACACCTTTCATAATCTACCCCCAGCAGATTTATAACGATCTCCCAAAATATCTATTTGGGTTGTGTAGGATGAGTTCTTAAATGAATGAGCTCCCATCACCCAACTGTTTTTGGTAGCAGGAAGAAAATGAACATTGGAATCTCTTTTGAATAGAGATTTAACATAAGCATAAGGACTAGAAAATTGAGGCACAGGATCTCCAGGAGCCACATAATGCCGAATACGTGCATACTTGTCATTAAATAGAGATCCAGAACCTATTCCTCCTGCACTTGTGGGTGAGTAGAGCTTCCCTCGAAGAATAAAGATTCAAAAAAACATTATTCTTCTTGCTCTATGAAGAAATTTAGAAAGACACTCTGATCACAATTTCATCCAACAGATTCATTACCTGTTTTCCAAGAC
>JAPLSW010000053.1 GCA_026398435.1 Chlamydiota bacterium
GCGCAATTAAAAAAAAGAAATGTCGGAGTAATTTTTTCTTGCGATTGGATGTAAAAGAAGGTAAAAAGCATTTATTAGTCCAGGTCTTCGTATCGAAAGAAGGGGAGGGCTCAGTGATTACAACTATTAGAACCCTAGCGGAAGCACTATGTTAAATTTTCGAAAGTTAAAGCAGGATTTCTCTTCGACAATCGTAAAAGAAGGCAAGGAACTTTTTGATAAGCAAAAAGTGGTATCTGCCAAATTGTTACATCTAGACGGCAAGACAATGCGCATTAGCGCAAGAGTGCTTGGACAGTATGATAACTGTTATGAAAGTGAAATCGAGATAGACAGAAATGAATGCGCAACCATTGACTCTGACTGCGACTGTCCCTATAACTTTGATTGTCAACATCTTGCGGCTGTTTTATTTTACCTTGAAGATAATATAGATAAAATTTTAGTCGAGTATTCCAAGGAAACGGATCTTGAAGAGGTCTCAGAAAAAAACGAGATTAATGATAAAGACAAAAATGAGCTCATTGAAAAACTCAAAGCTGCGGAAACTAAAGAGGTGCAAAGGCAAGAAGGTCTATATCAGAAGCAACTTCTGCAAGAATATGTCGCCTCTGCCCAGCTGCTTGCAAGTTCCCCATTTTTTAGGGAGAAGGAAAAACTTGAGGTAGATAAAGCAGAGATGAATCTCATTTTTAATTTGCCAGCACCAACGGAAAATGAAAATAAAGGGCAAGTAGAAGTGCAGATGGCTCTAAGGTTGCCCTTTAGATCAAAACCCCTTCATGTTCCTAAAGATACGAAGAACCGATCCTTATGAGCAGTAAAAAGTATTCTTTTTCTTTTGAATCCTTTGAAGGATCCCAAAAAGAGATCGTTCGGTGGGTCATGGATCATGTCCGTTTTCATGAGACTAATACGGGAGAGAAGTTTTTACGGCTTGGTTTTATAGATATTGAGGTATTCGGGATGATAGCGGCAAGGCTTTGCGAGATTACTTCTTCTCAGTTAACCCACACTAATTATTCCCATCAAGATGATGACTTCCCTATATTGCCTGGTATTTTTGAAGGGACCTTAGAGATGCCAGTGAAGTTTTCGCTGATTCCAGCCTCACTTCGCTTTGAGCTGGAATACATACCTCCTCCAACGTCTAAAATCCTAATTAACCCCCTTGTAGTAGTAGATACTCAGGAGGTGACGCTTGAGTCGGTGAGATTCTTTGAATGCGCAAAACCTGGGATGTTTTACAAAAATGCGTATTATAGATTTGGACCCGAAATTACGCGCCTGCATTTAAGGAATCTTCGATCCATCCGGGATATGACAATTCCGGAGCCTCTTTTTGGTACACTTGTAGAGAATGCAATCCCAAAACTCTCTTGCTATGCGGACGTATCTCACCAAGAAGCTCTCGAGGATTTTGTTACTCTTCCCTTTGCAGGATCTTTAGAGGCTATTTGTGATATTTCTTTCTTGAATGGAGAGTTAGATGCTCTTGTTCATTTTGTCTATGATGGGCAAAAGATTCCGGCGGTTGCATCTCAACTTGATTATGAGGATATAGCGACATTCATTGGTAAAGAAGGGATTCTAGCTCGGAACCTCGTTGAAGAAAGAAAAATTTTAGAAGATCTTTTTCAGGACTTTATTTTCAATGCTGAGACCGGTGTTTTTGTCTCTAAGTCTGAGAAGAAAATCGTGGAATTTATGACAGAAGTTATCCCTCAAAATCAGCATAGAGTGAAATTTAACTGTCCCCAGAATCTTCTAGATCAGTTCATCTATGACCTATCAGATTTTTCTTTGTATCTTGAGCATACTGATAAAATTGATGCCTACCAAATAGATCTTAAGGTCAATGGGGCTCTTAAAGGGGTGAGGGTCGATACTCTTTGGGAATGTATGTCTACCAAGAAGTCTTTTATTGAGCTCGATTCATCAAAGAATAAGGGTAAAAAAGGGCAAGAGGGGGGCAAAATGTCTAAGGTCCTCGTGCTTGATTTAGATAGAATCAGTGGCGTGGTGAAAATGTTTGATGAGCTGGGTATCGAAGTGCTAGAAGACCATAAGCTGATTCGTCCTTTATGGAGTCTTGCAAACATTGATGAATCCCAATTTGAGGGATTGCCTGTCACTTTCTCCATATCTGATAAGCTTGTAGATATTCGTAAACAAATGATTGGAGAAAAGCAGCTTACTTATTCCGATGTGCCGAAAAATGTTACAGCAACCCTTCGCTCCTACCAATTGGAAGGGGTCCACTGGATCGAGAGGCTTCGGTCTATGTATCTTAATGGGATACTTGCCGATGATATGGGGCTAGGAAAGACCCTGCAGGCGATAGTGGCCATTACGCAGAATGTAAAGAAAAAAGCAGGACCTTCCTTAATTGTATGTCCAACCTCTCTTCTCCATAACTGGAAAGAGGAGTGTCATAAATTTAATTCGAAGCTAAGAGCTATAGTTATCGATGGGATTCCGAATCAACGTAAGAAAGTCATCGAAGGGGTAAAAGATTATGATGTAGTGATTACCTCCTACACTTTATTACAAAAAGATATTGAGACATATAAGTTGATGCCCTTTTCTTATGTTATCCTCGACGAGGCCCAGCATATTAAAAATCGGGGCACCCGCAATGCAAAATCAGTGAAGATGGTCCAAGCAGATCATAGACTGATCCTGTCAGGAACTCCGATTGAAAATTCTTTAGATGAACTATGGAGTCTTTTTGATTTCCTCATGCCCGGCTTTTTAAGCACCTACGACAGGTTTGTCGAGCGATATATTCGGGTGACGGGTGATGAGCTCCGTAAAAACCTAGAATACCTGCGAAAAAAAGTAGCTCCCTTTATTTTACGTAGAATGAAATGTGATGTACTCGATGACCTTCCTCCCATATCAGAACTTGTATACCACTGTCAGCTTTCCGAAGTGCAGCTTGCGTTATATAAGTCTTATGCCCAGTCGGCAAGAGATGAGCTTGTTAAACTTGTGGAAAGAGATGGGTTCGATAGAGTGCAGATTCATGTTCTTGCAACGCTTACAAGGCTCAAACAAATTTGCTGCCATCCGGCAATTTTTGCTAAGGAAAAAGCAGAACCTGGGGATTCATCAAAATATGAAATGCTCCTCGATCTTCTTCAGACCCTAGTTGAAGGTAAGCACAAAACAGTTATCTTCTCTCAATACACACGGATGCTCCAAATTATGAAGACGGATTTTGAGCTCCGTGGTATTAAGTTTTCTTACCTTGATGGATCTACAAAAAACCGACTAGAGGTCGTTAAAGATTTTAATGAGGATCCAACAATCTCTGTGTTCCTTGTTTCTCTAAAAGCCGGTGGTACCGGCCTTAACTTAGTCGGTGCAGATACTGTGATCCACTATGATATGTGGTGGAACCCAGCTGTCGAAAATCAAGCCACTGACAGGGTCCATAGAATGGGACAAAAGAGTTCGGTATCCGCGTATAAATTGATTACTTTAGGTACGATTGAAGAGAAAATTGCAGAAATGCAGAAGCGTAAAAAAGGATTAGTCAAGAAAGTGGTAAGCTGCGATGATGAAGCAATTGCGAAGCTCACGTGGGAAGATGTTCTAGAGCTTCTTAAGACTTAAAAGGCGATTTTATGACAACAAGTTACCCGAATTCAATAAAAGAAGTAATCAAAAAAGTTAGTCGCTCTCTTATTGAAAAAGCGGGCCAGATGTCTGGCCTTTTTTCAAGCGACATCGGAATTGACCTTGGTACAGCAAATACTTTGCTATTTGTTCGCGGTAAGGGAATTGTTCTTGCAGAACCGTCTGTTGTAGCTGTGGATTCGGTGACAAATGAAGTTCTTGCCGTCGGTCATAAGGCAAAAGCCATGCTTGGAAAAACTCCTCGCAGGATTCATGCTGTTCGTCCCATGAAAGATGGCGTTATCGCTGATTTTGAGATCGCGGAAGGGATGTTAAAGGTTCTTATTAAGAGGGTAACACCCTCCAGAAGCCTTATCCGTCCAAAGATCCTCATCGCAGTGCCATCTGGTATTACAGGGGTAGAAAAAAGGGCAGTAGAAGACTCTGCACTTCGAGCGGGCGCTCAAGAAGTGATCCTCATTGAAGAGCCGATGGCAGCCGCTATTGGTGTAGATCTTCCGGTACACGAACCTTCAGCGAACATGATTATCGATATCGGTGGTGGTACTACTGAGATTGCAATCATATCCCTTGGTGGAATAGTAGAAGCTAGATCTCTTCGTATTGCAGGTGATGAGTTTGATGAGTGCATTATTAACTACATGCGTAGAACCTATAATCTTATGATTGGCCCAAGAACGGCTGAAGAAATCAAGATGAGAATAGGATCTGCCTATCCACTTGGAGATCTTGAGCTCGAGATGGAAGTGAGAGGTCGAGATCAGGTAGCCGGTCTTCCTGTTACTAAGAGAATCAACTCTGTAGAAATCAGAGAGTGTCTTGCAGAACCTATCCAGCAAATCATAGAAAATGTCAAATTGACTCTTGAAAAATGTCCTCCAGAACTTGCCGCCGATCTCGTAGAAAGAGGCCTAGTACTTGCCGGTGGTGGAGCGCTTATTAAGGGTCTTGATAAAGCACTTATTAAAGAAACGGGACTTCCTGTGATTGTAGCTCCGAACCCACTTCTAGCTGTATGTCTTGGAACTGGTAAGGCGCTCGAGTACTTGGATAAATTTAAGAAAAGAAAGTCCATGTCCCTTTAATAGGAGTTCATTACGGACCTAAAAAACCTTTTGCAGTCCTTATCCAATCCTGTCCTTATTGACTTTATACAAAAAGCTATAGAGCTCTGTACCCCCTCGGATATTCATCTTTGTGACGGATCTGAAGAGGAATATAACTGCCTGACGCAGCTCCTTGTAGAAAAAGGAGCCTTTGTTCGTCTCGATCCGAATAAACGCCCCTCAAGTTTTTGGTGTCACTCCCTGGCAAGCGATGTAGCAAGAGTGGAAGAGGCAACATTTATCTGCTCTCTCAAAAAAGAAGACGCAGGCCCAACCAATAACTGGCAAGACCCTTCCGTAATGAAAACAAAGCTCCAGGAGCTTTTTTCAGGATGCATGAAGGGGCGCACCATGTATATCATCCCTTATTGTATGGGGCCTTTAGGCTCTAGCCTTTCTCATATAGGGGTGCAAATCACAGACTCTCCCTACGTCGTATGCAATATGAAGCTGATGACACGGATGGGTAAAGGGGTTCTAGATACCTTGGGCACAGGTTTTTTTGTCCCCTGCATGCACTCTGTTGGAGCTCCACTTGCAGATGGCATGCCGGATAGCTATTGGCCTTGCAACCCTGATCATAAATATATCGTGCATTTTCCAGAAGAGAAGAGCATTTGGTCGTACGGCAGTGGATATGGGGGCAATGCCTTACTTGGTAAAAAAAGTTTCGCCCTTCGTATTGCCTCTGTTATGGCAAAAGAGGAGATGTGGCTAGCAGAGCATATGTTAATTCTTGGTATTACAAGTCCTAAGGGAGAAAAAAAATACTTTGTTGCAGCTTTCCCGAGTCAATGTGGAAAGACAAACCTTGCATTGCTTAGTCCAACTCTTCCTGGCTGGAAGATCGAATGTATTGGAGACGATATTGCCTGGATGAGATGGAAAGAAGACGGCCGGCTCCATGCAATTAACCCGGAAGCTGGTTTTTTTGGTGTCGCTCCTGGAACATCTTATGAGAAGAACCCCAATGCGATGAGGACGATAGAGCAAAATACCATTTTTACAAATGTGGCTCTCACTGCCGAAAAGGATGTTTGGTGGGAGGGAATGAGCAAAGACAAGCCCGACTTGCTTACGAGCTGGGAAGGCAAGCCTTGGACCCCTGAGAGTAAAACTCCGGCCGCCCACCCCAATGCTCGTTTTACCGTTTCCGCAGGGCAATGTCCTGTGATAGATCCCCTTTGGAATGATCCGGAAGGGGTTCCTATCTCTGCGATTATCTTTGGTGGTAGAAGATCAAATACTATCCCCCTAGTCTCTCAAAGCTTTGATTGGGATCACGGAGTATTTTATGGAGCTAGTCTCTCTTCCGAAACGACAGCTGCCATCTCGGGTGCCATAGGAAAACTCCGTCATGATCCTTTTGCCATGCTCCCTTTTTGTGGTTACAATATGGGAGATTATTTTGCTCATTGGATAGAAATGGGAAGACAAAAAAATGCTAAAGAGCTTCCTTTGTTCTTTTATGTGAGCTGGTTTTTACAAGGGGAAAATAAAGAGTGGCTCTGGCCTGGTTTTGGAGAGAATATTCGGGTACTTAAGTGGATGTTTGAAAGGTGTGATGGGGTAGATAATGCGATAACGACCCCCATTGGCTATCTTCCCTCTCCGGGAAGTCTTGATATCACAGGTCTAAATATAACTCCTGCAGCTGAGCAAAAGCTCTTGCACGTAGAGATGGAAAAATGGAAAGAAGAAGTAAAATCTCTAGAAACTTATTTTTCTATATTTGGAGATAAATTTCCCTCTGCACTTAAAAAACAACTGGATGCTTTAAAGCAAAGACTTAGCCAATGCGTATCGTAGTACAAAGAGTTCTAAAGGCAAGTGTTACAGTTGAAGGCTCCATTATCGGAGAAATCGAAAAAGGAGCTCTTGTTCTCTTAGGTATTCATAAAGACGATCTTCCTGAGCAGACGGCCTGGCTTGCAAATAAGCTCATCAATCTTCGTATGTTTAGAGATTCTGAGCAAAAAATGAATCTTTCCCTTCTCGATATAGGGGGAAGCGTCCTTGTAGTGTCTCAGTTTACTCTCTATGGAAATTGCGAGTCAGGTAGGCGTCCTGATTTCTTTGATGCGGCGCATCCTTCTAAAGCAAAAGAGCTCTATGAGAAATTTATTAAAGAGCTGAGCCGGGATATTCCCCATGTTGCTACAGGATCCTTTGGCGCGGATATGCAGGTCTCTTTAGTGAATGATGGACCTGTGACTTTTATTTTAGATGCTAAAGTATAGCTAGAGTCGTACTAGAGTTTATCGAGAATTCTGACAAACTGATGCTGTTATGTGATCTTATGCTAAAGCCGGCATAAAACTTGTTTTATCAGTGATTTGTGATACACTGGAGTCATATTTGTGATATCTGTAACTCATAGGGAGTTCTTGTCACAAGTTTCTTGGAGATGCCTTGTGAAGAAGAAACTACCTATTGGAATTAGCGATTTCAAGAAATTAATTGACGGAGAGTATTTCTATGTTGATAAGTCTCTTTTTATCGAGGAAATTCTTGAAAAGGGAACTGAAGTTGCTCTGATTCCTCGAATGAGGCGGTTTGGTAAAACGTTAAACCTTTCGATGCTTCGCTATTTTTTTGAAAAAACCGATGATGACACTAGCTATCTTTTTAAGGGATTGCAAATTTGGAAAAAAAAGGAGTATCGCTCTCTGCAGGGAGAATTTCCTGTTATATACATTACATTCAAAGATATTAAGCATTCAACGTGGGAGCATACCTTTGAGCATTTTCAAAGGTTAATTTCCGAAGAATTTCAAAGACATAGGTATCTTTTAGAAGGAGATCTTCTAAGCCCAGAAGAACAAGAGGACTACCTAGCTATACTTGGAAAGAAAGGGAGTCAAGTGCTCTATCAAAATAGCTTGAAGCTTTTGGTAAAATGGCTCTTTTTCTATCACAAAAAACAGGTTGTTCTTCTCATTGACGAATACGACGCCCCTGCAGATGCAGCGTATATGGGAAAATACTACGATCCACTCATTGAGTTTCTTCGAAATCTACTTTCAAATTGTTTAAAAGACAGCAGTTATCTTAAAAAAGGTGTTCTTACCGGTATTTTACGTATTGCTAAGGAAAGCATATTTTCAGGGTTAAATAATGTGACTCCATTTTCTATCTTTAATGAGACATTTAGAGATAAGTTTGGGCTTTTAGAGTCTGAAGTCGAAGAGCTCCTAAAATATTACGGTTTTTCAGAAAAACTTCCCGTATTCAGACAGTGGTATAATGGCTATCGCATTGGGTCTTCCGGAGGGATTTATAATCCTTGGTCTGTTCTTAGGTGTATTGCAGAAAATGGTTTTTTAGCTCCTTATTGGGTCAATACAAGTGATAATGCTCTTATGAAGCAGCTTATTACAAAAAGTGGAAGTAATGTAAAAACGGATATTGAAGATCTCCTGAAAGGTGGCTTTGTCGAAAAGAAAATGGAGGAGGGAATCGTATTTCCCGAGCTTGATAAAAATCCGACAACCATTTGGTCTCTGCTTGTATATTGTGGGTATTTAACGATAGATGCGATACCGGACTATGGAATTCCTTTTCGCCTTCGTATTCCAAACTTTGAGATCAGGGAACTATACCAAGCGATGGTTTCAGAATGGTTTGATAAAAGCATCGATGAGTATCAGTATCGCAAGCTTTTAGAAAGTCTGATTAACGGAGAGATTGATACATTTTCGTCCATTTTCAAAGAATTTGTCCTTTCTTATTTTAGTGTTTTTGATGTTCCCTTCGATGAGTCAGAAAAGGTATATCATGCATTCGTTTTGGGTATGCTCGTCGGTCTTAAAGGAAAGTATGACGTCAAATCCAATCGGGAGAGTGGCTTTGGGAGATATGATGTGATGATCATTCCTGAAAATCCTCATGATTTGGGGATCATTATGGAGTTCAAAAAAGATAATACCTCTGGCAAAGCAAATCTTGAATTAGTTGCAAAATCCGCTATTCTTCAAATTGAAGAGAAGAAATACGCAGCGGAGCTTCTTGATAGAGGGGTTCGGCGTATTTTGTATTTAGGTTTTGCTTTTAGCGGTAAAAATGTTTTCATCGAACATAAATTCACGGGGTGAAAATTTATAAATGGCTTCTAAATTGTTAATTACGTTCCCAAAGAGCGATCAAGACCATAGGCTTCAACTAGTAGAAATCAATGGGGCTATTTTCGCGATTCTCTTTGCTCCTTTAGATTCCCTTGGACCAATTAATCTCCATTGCGAAAAGTGGAGTCTTATTCTTTTAGCCCCCCTTAAAAGTAAGTCGAATATTCTAGTTTCAGCGACAAATCTTATTTGCCTGAGTGAAATAGCTTCAGAAGAAGGGACTGTAAACTTGCAAGCTTCCAATCGATTGGTGAAATTTTCCGATTTAATTAAACTTGCCGAAAAAGTTACCGAAATAGCTGAGGGTGGCAAGTTTCAGTTCGATGATGATCCAGGAGCTTTGCTCTATTACTATCGTCTATTTGAAGGGATTGTAACTAGTGTTCGCGATGGAAGTCCTGAGTCAATATCTCAAGCTCAACAGCAGGTTATTACAGGGCTTTGTAGGTTGGCCGATAAAATCGAAGGGAGTCCCGAAAATTTGGATGTCGAAAAAGTCTTTTGTATTTGGAATATTCCTTCTTTAAAATCGTAATGAAATCCCGCACAGCCTTTACCTATAGGAAGTTTATTTTCTTGATTGCATTACTACGAGTGTAGTAGGCTCTTTGTTTTTAAAGGAGAGTATGGGAAAAAGAGTCTTTGGAGAGCTTGAATTTGCTATTTTGAATATCTTTCAAAAAGACAGCTCCGTGCGTACAGTCCGTGATGTTATGCAGGCGCTTGGAACAGAGGACAAGTATACAACCATCATGACAGTGATGAACCGTTTGGTTACCAAGAGGGAACTAGATAGAGAGAGGGACGGGCAGTCCTATTGTTATTCTATTCAAACTAAAAAAACGGGGTACAGTCTTTTTGAGAAATGGAGACAAAAGATTTTCGGAGGAAATTCAGCTCTTATGATCAGCTATCTTCTTGAAGCGGGAGAGGATATAACCGAGGGAGAGCTCCTTCAAATCCAGCAGTTGATAGATCTTGCTAAGAGAAAAGGGAAGTCGTAATGCAAGAGCAACTTTATTGGATCTACTCTTTTAATATTATTGTAAATAGCACATTGTCCTTTTTCACTACGGTCTTGGCGATTGAGTTTCTTTTGCCCCTTTTCAGGATAAAAAATCCTAGAGCCCAAGTAATCTGCTACATTTTACCATTTTTTAAAATTTGCTTAGATCTTTGCCGCTATCAATTTTCTAATTGGGCTCTTTTATATGGAATAAATCCCCTTTTGGCTGAAACGGGAACAAGGCAATTGTTAGTCATGCAAAACCCGCTCACAGGGATCCAGTTTAGTATGCAAGATGGAAAAACGTTTAGTGTAGCAGATCTGATGGCCCTTTCAATTAACCCACTTTGGATTCGGGGATTTGTTTCTGTAGCAATTATTGGAAGTGTAATCGCAATGACTCTCCGGTTGGTTCAAATTTTCCAAGAAAAGCAATATGTTTCCCGCATTTTGCAGGCAAGTCACTTAATATCACTTCCCTACCTTGATGGATCTTTGGCTGCGTGGATGGGGAAAAAGCAAATCACTCTTGCTATATCAACTGAGGTTAATTCCCCCTGTGTCATTGGAAAAAGAATTCTTTTTCCGCCCTCTTTAGTTGAAAATTTATCTCAAGAGGAGATGAAAGCGGTTATAGCTCATGAGATAGCCCACTATTATTGGAGAGATTCTGCCTTGCGCATTGCTTGCTCATTCATTTCTTCCCTATTTTGGTGGATTCCCTCCAGATTGTGGCAAAGACGAATAGAAGAAATGCAAGAAGAGGGGTCAGATGCCATGATTCATCGCTTTGGAATTTCTCAGATGGCGCTGGCTGAAGCTGTTTTAAAAACAGCCGAAAACGCAAAAGAAACCAGAGCCTTGCTTGTTTTTTCTTTTGCAGGACATCGAGCATCCCTTAAAAGAAGGATGCAAAGAATTCTATGTGAGCCTAGCAAACAAGCTAAAAAGTGGAGTGTTATTCAATACGGACTTTTGATTTGCTGCTTGCTCTCTGTACTCTTCGGAAAGCTATGGATTTTCTAATTTTTTTTGAAACTAAATTACTACAAATGTAGTACAACAATGGAGAAGACAAATGAAAAATATAAGACTTTTAGGTTGTATGTTGATGATGGTAGCAGGATCATCCCAGATCTTAGCAGAACCTACTCTTAAAGCTGTAGAGACAATACAGAATCAAATGGTCAGCTTGACTGATCTAAGTGATAGGGTAATCGAAGATTTTTCTAACGGGTCGATGAGTGGTATGATTATTGAGTGTACACAAGGGGCGAATCTCCCTTTTAAAGTCATCCTAAAAGGGGAATTCTTGGCTTTAGAATCATCAGCTGTATCGCCACTTTATCTTAAGATACTCAAAACCTGTTACATTCGATGTGAAGATAAGGGGAATTTCTTGTTCAGCACTGATTTGCAAAGTTGGAAAGGATTTTCAGAGTTTTTCACAGGAGAATTAAACGTTTCCGTTGAAAATGAAAACAACGGACTTGTAGTGGGTTTACAGCTTGAGCTTAATAAGCGTAAAAGCTAGGTCTATTTTGTAAGTTAGGGATCTCTTACTTGTTATTTTGACTTAGTGAAGAGATCCCCCACTAAACTTTAACGTTCAGTAGGGGCCTATAGGAAATTATCTTGTGAAAATTTCTTGAGGTTTGAAGAAGAACGCAATTTCAGTTCTTGCATTTTCTACGCTATCTGAGCCGTGAACAGCATTTTTATCGATAGATTTTGCAAAGTCTGCGCGGATAGTGCCAGCTTCTGCTTCTTTAGGGTTAGTAGTTCCCATGAGCTTTCTGTTTTTCATAACACATCATCACCTTGAAGCGCTGTAATTAGAACAGGGCCGGAGATCATGAAGGAAACGAGTTCTTGGAAAAAAGGTCTATGAGCATGTACTGCTAAAGCTCCATAGATCTAAGCGAGCTGAAGTAAAATAGATGAGAATTTTTAGCTTGCATAGTTTGAAGAACTTTCTTTACGGTTAAAGTGCTAAAGCAACCACGAGGCTATAATGTCGCTTCCATTATTTCAAGAAGTTCATATCGAAAATACCAATTCATGTGGCTACAAATGCGTTATGTGTCCTCGTGAAAGCCAAACACGTCGAATTGGATTTATGCCTCTAGAAGATTTTTCATTTTTACTTGAACGAATCGGCCCTTTTCAGGGGGTTTTCCATTTACACGGATTTGGAGAACCTCTTCTCGATCGACAACTCATTCAAAAAGTCCAAGAACTGAAGGAAAAATCTCCCTCTTCACTCGGAATGATTTTTTCTACTCTGGGTGTTCGTATTGCTGAGGATTACTTTGAAAAACTCCTTGCAGCAGGCTTAGATTTGATGGTTATCAGTTTATATGGATTTGCTTCAGGGGAGTATAAAAAAATACATGGTTATGATGGATTTGAGTTGGTAAAACGAAACCTGCAGCTTTTGAGCAAAGCAATGAAGCAACACCCAAAATTTAAGGCGAATCTCAAGATTCCTTCTTCTGCAATTTCATCGATTTTACCTATTGCTGAGGCCTCAGAAAAGGTCGATTTTTGCCGTTGGGTGGAGAAGCTTGGATTTGCTATTGGAGAGTGGGACTATGTTCATAATTACAGCGATGGGCGTAATTATAATTTACCCGACATCACAAAAATATGCCCTGTAATCTCTGGGAAGAGGAAGAATATCTTAAACATTACCTGGGATTTGAACGTGATTCCCTGTTGTTACGATTACAATGCAACGATTTCTTTTGGTAACCTTCGCAAACAGAGCCTGGAAGAGATATTTGCAAGTCCAGAGTATTTAGCTTTCGTGATCGCTCACCAAACGGGTAGCATAAGCGCCTATCCTGTTTGTCAAAACTGCGAAAAACGGGACTACGAGTGAAAAGACCGGGAAATTCCCCCGACTTTGTCAAGAGATCCCCCACTAGACTTTAACGTTCAGTAGGGGCCTATAGGAAATTATCTTGTGAAAATTTCTTGAGGTTTGAAGAAGAACGCAATTTCAGTTCTTGCATTTTCTACGCTATCAGAGCCGTGTACGGCATTTTTATCGATAGATTTTGCAAAGTCAGCACGGATAGTGCCAGCTTCTGCTTCTTTAGGGTTAGTAGCTCCCATAAGTTTTCTGTTTTTCATCACAGCATCATCACCTTGAAGCACAGTAATGAGAACAGGGCCGGAGATCATGAAGGAAACGAGTTCTTGGAAAAAAGGTCTATGAGCATGTACTGCATAGAAACCTTTTGCTTGCTCAGGGCTCAGGTGTTGCATTTTAGCTGCAACGATAATAAGACCTGCTTTTTCGAAACGAGCAAGGATCTCACCGATATGGTTAGCGCTTACGCCATCGGGTTTAATAATGGATAGTGTTTGTTCTGAAGGCATTTGAATTCTCCTACATTTTTTTAGATTGGGCAGCCTTAAATTATAGGTTTCTGCTAGATTAATCTCATTGAGAAAAACTAAATCCTGTAAAAAATGCGGTGTTATGACTTACGGAAACTATCCCGATCTTAAAAATGTAAAAAAAATTCTTGTTGTTAAGATGCGCCATCATGGGGATGTTCTGTTAACTTCACCCGTTTTCTCCTTTTTAAAAAAATCTCTTCCAAGTGTACAACTCGATGCCTATATCTATAAGGATACCTTACCTATGCTCGAAGGGCATCCGGGTATTTCTAAATTTCATACCTACGATCGAGGCTGGAAGAAGGGGTCCCTGTTTTCTCGTTTAAAAAAAGAAATCTCCCTTCTATTACAGATCAGACGGGAAAAGTACGATCTGGTTATAAATCTTACCGAAGGGGATAGGGGAGCCCTTGTTGCCCTAGTTTCTCAGAGCCCCTATAAGATAGGATTTGATCGGGGTGGAAAAAGAATTTTTGGTAGAAAAAAAGTATATACCCATACAGTGAAAAACACTCCGACCCCTCGCCATACGGTAGAAAAGCAGCTGGATGCTTTGCGATGTATGGGGCTTTTCCCCAAACAAGAAGAAAGGGACTTGTTTTTCCATATTCCGGAGCAAAGTTACTCCCATGTGAAAGAGCTGCTCGGAGGAATCGAAGACTACGTAGTGATCCATCCAGTTTCTAGGTGGAGATTTAAGTGCTTGCCCCCTGAGGCTATAGGAGCTCTTGCATCGGAACTTGTTTTGCAGGGAAAAAAAGTTGTTTTAACATCGGGTCCAGATAAGGAAGAACGGGATATGATCGAGGCGATACGTAAAACGTGCCCCGAGGAAGTTATGGATCTCGGTGGTAAGACATCGCTCAAAGATCTTGGGGCCCTCATAGCAAAAGCGGAGCTTTTGGTATGTGTAGACTCGGTCCCCTTACATATGGCATCAGCACTTAAGACCCCTGTGGTTGCATTATTTGGTCCCACATCAGAACTCAATTGGGGACCATGGATGAACCAAAAAGCTGTGGTCGTTACAAGGAATATGCCTTGTAGACCCTGCTTTAAAGATGGATGCGCTGGCAGCAAAATGAGCGACTGCTTATTTACCATGTCGATAGAGTCGATCCTCTCTGCTGTAGAAAAAGTCTCCCAAGAAAATCCCTTAGCTTTGGTCTAATAGAGGTAAACGTGAAACGATATCATAAGCTTCCAAGCGATAGTGCAAAAATCATTCTAGAAAAACATACAGAGCGCCCAGGCTCTGGGGAATATGAGGATTTTTCTGAGGCTGGTATCTATGTCTGCCGGCAGTGTGATGCGCCTCTCTATCTATCTGCTTCTAAATTTTCTTCCGGTTGTGGCTGGCCAAGTTTTGATGATGAGATTGAGGGTGCAGTAAAAAAAGAGACAGATGCTGATGGTAGAAGAGTCGAGATCCTTTGCAAAAGATGTGGAGGACATTTGGGTCATGTCTTTACAGGAGAGAGAATGACTGAAAAAAATACCCGGCACTGCGTAAATTCCCTTTCTTTATTTTTTGTATCAGCGGCTGATGATGAAGGATTTCCGAGAGCCCTATTTGCAGGGGGCTGCTTTTGGGGTATGGAGCATCTCTTTAAAAAGCTCAAAGGAGTACTGCATGTACGCTCTGGCTATACAAGGGGACACGTAGTCGACCCTACGTATGAAGAAGTGTGCTCAGGACTTACCGGGCATGCTGAAGCTGTCGAAGTGATCTACGATCCTAAAAAAATCAGCTATGAAGAACTGACTCGGTATTTTTTTGAGATCCATAATCCAACAGACGTAAACGGCCAAGGACCCGATAGAGGGGAGCAATACCGCTCAGGGATTTATTATTTAACAGAAAAGCAGAGAGTCGTAGCTATCTCTTTAAAACAGCAACTGGAGGATTTGGGTCTGTCTATCGCCACAGAAATTCTTCCTGCATCTCGTTTCTATCCTGCAGAAGATTATCACCAAGACTATTACCAAAAGACTGGTAAGCAGCCTTACTGTCATATGTACACAAAAAGATTTTCTTAAAAGAAGATGACCTGCAAGCAGGTCATCTAAAAGAATTTATTTCTTTTTAGTTTTAGGTGCTTTTTTAGCTTGGTTATCCATGCTTAAAGGACCTGAGCCAAAATAGGTAATGAGAAGAGCTGTGCCTAAAAGAGCCATGTTTTTCATAAACATTAGCTGCTGCATATCTCTTACTATGAGATCATCAAAGATCCAATATCTATGCATAGAAAACGTAGTAGTCGCTAGGAAAATCACAAGGAGCCAGGCTCCTTCTTTTGCTCTATAGCCAAGAAGTATGCTTAATCCGCCGATGAGGGCAATTAGGCCAGCTAGGGGAACGAGTATTGCCGGAGCCGGAACGCTTTGTGTTTTTGCAAAGTCAATGGCATGCTGCGTAAAGTGGCCAGGGATTGCGAGGATAAATATCGCAGAATATAGTATTCTTCCGAGAAGAACGATGATTTTCATAAAACTCTCCATAGATTTTTTGAGGGGTATTTATAAAAAAGTACCCCTTACAAATTCCTTGCTATCACTTGTGGGATTTGTGGGCTACTACTTTTTGTAATTGCTATCTATGCAATCTCTTTATAATCTCCCTGTATTTTTCAATACAATCATTAGGAGAGCCTCATGTTTCCTGTTACTGCATCGAAAGTAGCTGCCGCAGCCTCTAGCCACTATATGGCAGTACCTTTTATAGCCCCTCCTTCATTAAGAGGAAGAATCGATGAAATTGCTCGCGAAATCTTAAGGATAGAAGGCAATTATCCTAAATTAATGGCTTTAAGTAAGGAGCCTGAAACATATAGGGAAGGCTGCGTTTTTCACTCAGCTTGGCTCTATACATTATATCTTGATCTTGGAGGGTTTTTGCAAGATCCTGAGTCGAGAAAGTCAGGGGTGTCCTTGCTTTTTGGAGGGGATGGTCAGCTGGTCCCTGCGCCAATCCCGGATGCGGAAGAGTCGGCCGAAATACAGGCTCTTATTGCACGAACAGATGAAATGCCGGGCCTTTTTCCTGAAGAGGTGTATGAGGAGATGAGTACATCACCAGAGGAGTTTGTTGCAGGGTTTAGGCAAGAGGCTATTAAGGCTCAGCTCGCTTTTAAAAGACTAGTTGATCTTCATTACTGTATTTGTGAGCATAATATCTGTGTTAAAGCTTTTAAAGATTCTGTGTCTTCAATCATTATAGAAGCGTTTGAAGGGAAACTTAACAAGGTTTTCTCTGAACTAAATCAGATAAATAAGGCTTTACAGCACCTTCCTGCTGAGGTCGATGGACCTGAAAATAAGTATCAACAGGCAATGGAGGATAATTCTATAAAAGTGGTTCACGTAGCGTATTGCATCCTTGAAGAAATAGCAAAATCGCTCCCGCCGATGAATATTGCAGATATGGCTGTACCTTCTCGCATAATGCATAAGTCTAAGATTGATCAAAGATGCGCTATTTTTTATCAGAATAGAGCTCGAATAATCGAGCTCGCCTCGATGTTACAAAGAACAATATCGGATAGAACATCGATTAGGCATCTTGGAGGCTTTGCAGGAGGATCTTCTGCACTTGCTGGATCTGGGAGTGTAGAAGACACAAGAACCGGTAAAAGGAAAGTGGCTAGTCTTTTAGACATTCCTGGTGAATAACATAGCTCTACTGCGGTTATCCCTCATTTCCATCGGTGACATCGCTCTCATCTTCTATAGTCCGGACTCTTGCTTGGATAAGGTCAAGGCGTGTCTGGATCTCTTTAATAGAATCACAGATCCTGCTGTACGCCTCTTTCCAGTTAGCAGGTTCCGGAGTTCTTGGATTAATTGGCACGGGGTTTAAGCTATAGGGCCGGTCATATAAATCGGGAGCCTGATTATCTGCAGTGAGACCTTCTGTACTAACAAGCGAGTCTTGGATCTCTTCCCCGTAACTAAATACGCTTAAAAATAGCACTGAAAATAAAATACCCTTCTTCATAAGGAACCTCTGTTTAATTTTGACCATAGGACAAGAGACGTTTAATTTCTAATTTTTTTGCGAAAAAGAAAAAAACTCTTGGCAACAAAAAAATAAGGTTGTTACAACTGCCACAGAACTAATCGCAAAACAGGAGATTTTTATGTCAAAGCTGTCTGAAGTAGAAAAAGAGATGACCTCTATCAGAGAAGATTCCTTAAAAAAACAGGTAATAAGAAAGACACCGATTGAGCTAGCTCAGATCCTGGCAACTGAGGGGAAGTTCGAGCTTACAAGCTCTGAAATGCTCGTCCTATCTAACATGGATCTTACTGATTTTTTAGAGGCCGTGGCAATAACTGATCTTTCCAAGAGACTGCAAGTCCTTGGAAAAATACTTTCTCGATTTTCTTTAGAAGTTTCTTTAGAAGGCTCAGTGGCTCTTGGTGAATTTAATATTGGAGATCACTCTTGGAATTTATCTGCAGGAGAAAGTGGCCGCCTCGTGATTAAGGCCCGCCCAAGCTTACTCAGAAAATCAGTGAATGACTTAGTATCTTTCCTTAATATGCTCCCTGTGGGCCAAGGATTTGTTTTAAAACCTTCCCAAGATCTATTACTTGAAGGGCTAACTTCTGATTCCATGCTAGATTATTATAAGCTCTGCCAAGAAAATGAAGATGCCGCAGGAAGAGAAAAAGGGCAAGATGAGCTGTTTGCAAAAAATTGCCAGACACTCTCATTAAAAGGGCTTGTTTTAAAAATATATGGAGTGAATGCAAAGCAGGTTGATCGAGGTATTGACGTGAATGCAGGTGGGATTTTATTTCGTGTAATGGCGTCAGAGGGAGCTCAAGCAGCATCACTGGTTGTCGTTCTTCTTAATAAGGAACAAAAAGCCTAAAAGTCTGTTTAGTAGGTGCCAAAGTGGCACCTACATCTTAAACTCTTCTCCGAGGTAGGATCTTCTTACTTCTTTGTTGTGGATCAGATCTTGTACGGAACCCGACATGAGAACTTTCCCTTCACTTACTAGATAACTTCTATCGACAATAGAAAAAATCTCTCTAGCATTGTGGTCTGTGATAAGTACGCTTATCCCTTTTGATTTAAGAAGGCCAATCATTTTCTTTACATCATTGATTGCGATCGGATCAATGTTTGCAAAGGGCTCATCTAAAAGCAGGAGGGTGGGGTTTGTCACAAGGGATCTTGTGATTTCAAGGCGGCGTCTCTCCCCACCGGAGAGGGTGCTTGCTTTCTTTTTTCTGATCTTTTCTAGATGCAGCTCATGTAGAAGCTGCTCAAGTCTTTTTTGCTGCTCGCCTTTTGTAAGGGGGAGTGTCTCTAAAATACATAGGATATTATCCTCAACGCTCAGTTGACGGAATACAGAAGGCTCCTGAGCTAGATACCCCATACCCATCCTTGCTCTTTCATGGATCGGCATCCGAGTGACATCTGTATCATTAAATAGGACAGTGCCAGAATCTGGGGAGATAAGACCAATTGTCATATAGAATGCTGTTGTTTTTCCTGCGCCATTGGGTCCAAGTAGCCCTACAACTTCCCCTTTTCCCACAAAGAAGCTTAGCCCATTTACCACAGCTTTTCCCCCGTAGGTTTTTTTTAGGTCAGTAGCTTTTAGTATAGCTATAGGGGGTTTTGTATTTTTTGCCTCTGGAAGAGATCTTTCTTCTAAGCATGCAGGGGGGCGGAGATGTTGTTGACTCATTTTCTAGCCTTTAAGGGAGTGGTTTAAACTGAGGGAAAAACTTTTTAAGGGTCTCATTTTCTTCTGTAGAGAGGCTAAACTTTACGTTGCCAACCCCTTGAATCACCATTTGCTGCGTTGCTGGGTTTTGTATGAGATGGACCTCCTGCGCGCTCATGCGTATTAATTGTTGCTCATCCCAGAAAAGGACTCTCTGTCCCGGATTTGCTGAGAGGATGAGTGTTTTTGTGCTGGGAGAATAGGTCATTCTATCTGCTATACTACAGCGGAAGGGCTCCTGCTCGCCGCGAGAAAATAAACAGATATTACCCTTTAACGATAGGGAAACTGGCTGGAGGCGCTCCCCTTCTATAGAATACTCAACCGATGCTGTATCCGCATACGCGCCCATCTGCATTTCTTCATAGTATACTTGCTCGGCAAAAGAGGCTTTTTTTCCTTCTTTTACAGGGCTTGTTAAGGTGGCATGCAAATGCTCCCGATCAATTTTCATGGTGCCGTAGCAAGAGATCTTATGATAGGTAGAGGGGGCCTGTTCTTGGTATATGAGCTGGGTGGCTCCCTTAGTCTCAATTTTTGAAACGACTTTTTTACCTTTGATCGTTGCTTGGCTGATACTAATCTCTTCTTCAGTAACAATTGTTCCAAGGGAGGATTCAATGACTTCAGATTTCCCTTTTAAAGTGAGTCTTTCTTTTATCCGATCCCAAGTAAGGTAGTCGCTCGTAAATTGGATGCTCCCTTTTTGTAGCTGGGAAATTAGTGAGGAGGAGAGGGTTCCGGAGGGTTTATGCATGCAGAGTTGAGACTGGATAAGATCGAGATCTATAGAACTCGCTTCAATAAGATCTTCTCCGTGCTGTATCGTGCAAAGGGAAGAAGGATCTTTAGGATAGGCTGTGATGATCCCTTGAAACTCCTTGGTCGTAGAGGTTTTTCCAATGCTTGCTTTGCGGTATAGAGCGTGGTCTGCTTTAAGGATAAATTCTTTGTTGTAGTCGATTGTGACAGAGTCTTTAGCAAGGATGGTATCGACATCATATTCTGATTTTTTATCGGAGAGCTCACTTTTAAGCATAGAGAGCTCAATGCTTGGAGCCTGAAGAGTCAATTGGGTGTCAGTACTTCCCTTATGTGAAAGAGTATCTGAATAGGTAACAAGGCCAGTTATCGGAGCTGTTAAGTGTCCTTTTAAAGAGTTGAAATCCAGCTCTGCCTTGTCGCAGAGTATCTGCGCATTGCTTTTAAGGGAGAGTAGTACTTCTTTGCGCAGCAAAATAAGGGAAAAGGGAAAATCTTTGCCAGCTTCTTGTTTTTCGAGGCTTGCTTCTTCTGCCGTCATTTTACCAAGGCCATGGTCGAGCACCACGTGTCCGGTAAGTACCAGAGCACTACCGTCATATGAAGCATTTGTCGAGGAGAGGTATCCTTCCTTAGGAGCGTCTGCAGCGCTTAAGGAAAGAGAAGCTAAAATAGTAACGCAGAGGAGAAAATACTTATTCATCGCAAGGTGTCCTCTTTTCGTAGAGATGCTGTAAAGTGATGCGCCTCAAATTGAGGTGTTTTACCTGAAACTGAAAACGAGATATCATCTGCATTTCCATTTAAAAAAGCAGCTTTAGTACTCGTTGGCGTTGCCAGTTCATGTCCGGGCATGCGGAAGAGAGAAATATCGACAGAGTTAGCCAGGAATTGCTGCTGATTAAAGCGGTATATCCCTTCGGTAGCTTTTAAAAAACGGATCTGCTGCATCTGACCTTCATCCGCTGCATAGAGCTTTTCTTGCATCCAACAGCGTATGTTAAAAAGGTTTTCTACCATGTCAAACTTTCCCTTATTCGGCACGATAGTTAGAAGTGATGAGTCGCTTTCGATCCGGTAGTGGAGGCGTGATTTATCTTCTTGAGAAAACCAAATATCTTTCCTGACCCCTTCTCGTGATTGGGTGGCTGAATCGGAAAGGGTTTGAGAAGTGATTTTTCGATACTCTTCTACAAGGGCTGTGTATTTGGAAATATCTTGGCTTGTGACAAAGCAGAGCTTTAGCGTCCCAAGGACCACCAAAACGGAAACTGCCAAAACTGATATTGTCACAGTCCTTTTAAACATCGCTAATTGCTTCCTTGCACGATCTTATAGATCTGCTGCAGCGTGGTAAATAAACTTTTCATTTCACTAAAGGGCATTACCGAGTCTTTATCGCTTTTAGCTTCAAGGGGTCTTGGATGGGATTCCATGAAGATGCAATTGCAACCGGCCGCTATGGCCGCTTTTGCAAGTGTCGGAATAAATTCCCTCTGGCCTCCAGATGTAACACCATTGCCTCCGGGAAGTTGTACCGAGTGGGAGGCATCATAACAGACCGGGTATCCTAAGGCCTGCATGATAGGTATCCCTCTCATGTCACTTACTAGGTTGTTATAACCAAAGGTTGTGCCTCGGTCAGTAAGAATGATTTTTGTGTTATTTGCCGCTTCTATTTTTTTTACGACGTTCTCCATATCCCAAGGGGCGAGAAACTGTCCTTTCTTAACGCTTACGACAGCTCCTGTTTCTGCAGCTGCAACGATAAGATCTGTCTGCCTGCAAAGAAAGGCGGGGATCTGGAGTACATCACAGATCTTTCCAGCCTCTTTAGCTTCTTCAGGAGTGTGTACATCGGTAACGACGGGAATGTTAAAGGTCGTCTTTACTTTTTCAAGAATTCTCAAACCTTCTTTAAGACCTGGGCCTCTAAAAGAAGAGTACGAAGATCTATTGGCCTTATCGTAGCTTGATTTGTAAATGAAATTGATTCCAAGCGATCCGAAAAGATCGCGAAGATATTCGGCAGTTTCTAAGGCCAAGGATTCACTTTCGATTACACAAGGACCTGACATCACAACAAGTGGGTGCCCTTTACCTATTTTGAAATTGCTAACCGGAACATCTTTCATTTTTACACCTTAAGTTTAGAAGGGGAAATAGCAATTGAAGTAATTGCTTTACGCCTGTTTGTTTGGCCTACAGGATAAGGCATTTTCCCCCTGTGGTCAAGAAGGTGTTTTGCTATTTTTGCATGCCAAGTATATCTTTTAATGAATATAGGCCAGGGGGGCTTAAAACTAAAGCTTTCGCTGCAAAAAGAGCCCCTTTTGCGAAGGTGTCTCGAGAAAGGGCTTCATGCGACAGTTGTATGACTTCTTGCTCATTTGAAAAGAAGATTTGATGTTTTCCTATTACTTCTCCCGAGCGTATGCTTTCGATAGGGGGGGTATTTTCCATGACCTCGGAAAAGGCAAGAGCGGTTCCACTGGGGCTGTCTTTTTTGTGAATGTGATGGGTTTCTATGATATGTGTCTGAAATTCTGTAGATAATTTTTGAAATAGGATTTCGGCAGCGAGCGTGCAAGCTGCAACTCCTAAGCTGAAATTCGCTGCATAAAGTATGGGGATCTGTTTTGCAGACTCCTCCATATGCTGGATAATTTCTTTAGAAAGGCCGGTCGTTCCGATGACTAAGGGGGTTTTTCTCTCTACGGCGATTTGAAGTAAGGAGTTTAGAGCTAGAGGAGAGGAGAAATCGATTATTACATCAGAGTTGTCTGCAAGTTCTTCTAAGGAATCAAGTGGGGTATATTCTTTAGTTTCATAGGTGGTATTTCTTGCATAGCCAGATATTTGGGAGAAGCTTTTATCACAGAGAGCGCCTGCCAAAACTTTTAGGCCCATACGTCCTTGCACACCATGAATTCCAAGTCTCATAATATCCTCCAAAATTAAAAGGCTACCAGATCACAGATCTTAAATCCTATCCTTTTTGGTATTGCAACTTTCTTGACTGGACATGGGCGAGCATTTTATTGAGTTTTTCGATAGATTCTAGAAGGTTCATAATAATTCCTTTGTCTTTTTCGAAGTAGATCATAGGAGTGCTAGCTTCCTTTTGCATGATAGAAGATAAAGCGACGATTTGCTTTTTAGTCGGTCTTTTTTTTCTCTGGAATGCAAAAAATACCACTGGGGGCTCTTCTTTTTCACTTCCATCTTCTTCCGGGTTCATGTCCCAGTAGAGATCGGGAAGTAGGCAGTAGGAAAAAAATCGATTACTCTGGGAATAATACATATCCGGCGGAGAAAAATGGGCCCAGGTGATATTGCGTTTATAGATGTCGAAAAGATCTTCCCATTTTGAAGAGAAAATAGAAGAGGTGCCGGTGATTTCTGAGTGGTGAGCTACTTGCTGAATCTCTCCGATAAATAGGGGATCTAATGCCTCTTGGTCTAAGGCATATCTTTTATGAACGCTGATATCGATCGAATCAAAGGTAACGGGCTTGGTTTTCATAAATCCTTAAAAAATAATAAAATACAACTTTGCTCGCCAAAGAATATTGAGGTTTAGCGATTTTCTGAAAAGAAGAAACAAACAGTAACTGCTAATTTTTTGTAAGAGGCTTTGTTAATAGGTTATTTTATTTGTTTGGGTAAAGTCCCTTTAGAATACTTGTGAAAGCGAAAGCAGTGAAAATATACATTGACAATGCATTCTAAAAGTAATTTTAGATTTAAAATAAACAGGGCAGGTTTATAATAGACGCGGACCCCTTAAGATTTGTTGGTAAAAAGTGAAAAGTAAACTACTCCCCATTTCCCTATTCCTACATTTAAGCTGTATGAGCTTTAGTGAGGAACCCCCGCAAGCTGCCGAATCAGATAGTATCCTATTACAGATCATTCCGCAGGCAGGTGCCGAATATCACAATGTAAATTTTAGCGATATTCCCATTACTGAGTTTATTCGCTATGTCAGCAAGATTTCTGAAGAGAATTTTATTTTTAATAATAAAGAGCTCGATTTCCATGTGACTTTTTCTTCTGGCAAGCCGATCCTTACGCAAAATATCGTGAAATCACTTGTTAAACTTTTGAAGATGCATAATTTTCATGTAGTAAAAGAAGAAAACTCTTATGTGATCTATAAGCCTAAAAAGAAAAAAATGGAAGGGGAGGCTTCAGTATCTAATGAGCTGGAAAGTTCCCAGGTAGCGGCGGATGATTTTACTATCCCTTCGATCAAGGTAAAGAAAACTTTTCACGTGTATAAGCTCCAGTACCATGAAGGTTCTGAAATTCTTGATTCTCTTAAGAATATGGCAGTTGAGCTTAGCAACACCTCAGCTTCCCCTGAAGACCTTTTGCAAGCTGTCCAAGGACTACAATGGGTAAAGGCAACAAATTCCCTGATGTTTTCCGGTCTTCCTGAAACCATTGTAGAGATGCAAAAGATTATCTCCAGTTTAGATGCTGCCTTAAGGCAGGTATTCATTGAAGTTCTTGTTATTGAAACAGATGTGAAGAAAGGGCTTGATTTTGGTCTCCAATGGGCGGCGGGTGGTCAATTTAATAGTAAGGTTGGCTTTGGCACAGGAAGTTTTGCTCCAGGAAATTCTTCTGGGCAAAATTCCAATTTCGCCTCGGTTATGCAAGGGGCTGGATCGAGTGCTCCCTCAGGACTTTCTCAAGTGCCCATTATCCCTGGATTTGATCTAGGGGTAATAGGAGATATCATCCTGCATAAGGGGAAATCTTTCCTTACTTTAGGATCTCTTGTTTCCGCTCTCCAGGCTGATGGAGATAGCACGATCGTCTTAAACCAAAAGATCATCACGCAAGATAATAAGCATTCTAAGATCTTTGTCGGAGATAACATCCCCTTTACAGGATCTGTTATCCAAACCATTGGTCAAGGGCAGCAAACGACCGCCAATATCGAATACCGAGATGTTGGGGTAAGTCTTAGCATTACTCCGATGCTAGGAGAAGGGGATATCATTACCTTAGATCTCGATGAAGAGATTACTGAAGCTGTGAATGATGATGGATTCTCTTCTACCAATAATAACGTTGGTGGTATCCGTACGACAAAAACAAATATGGTAACCCACGTCCATGTGCCCGATAAGCACTTTTTAGTGCTTAGCGGCATGATTCGGAATGCCAAGTCGAGTTATAAGTCGGGCGTTCCCTTCTTAAGTTCCATCCCCTTTATCGGAAAGTTTTTTAGTAAAAGCACGAAAAGAGATGAAAAAAGAAATATTATTATCTTTGTAAGGCCACAGATTATCCATTCCTTTAAAGATTATGAGAAAATCACAGCTCTTCAAGTGGAGACTTATGAAAAACAATCAAATGCTAAAGATTTTGTTGAAGCAATAAAAGTTCTTCCTCCAGCTCCTTAAAAAAAGGTTAGTTTATGTCTTCGTCTACTGTAAGTTCGAGTCCTTCTCTTCTGTCTCATAGAGAAGGATTTTCTTTATCAAAAATTTCTCATAATCCGGATGTTTTTTTTCGATTGTCAGAGATGTTGCCTGGAGGTGGATCCGAGCTGCTTTTGGTGAATAAAAAAATTAAAAAGCGTGTTCTGTCTACGTTTAGCTCATTTAAGCCCGAGGTTAAATTACACCTTATGTTCCTTGCAAAGCAGCCTTTAATAGAAAGGGTTGAGGTTTTGCAAGAGGAAATAAGCGAAGCTAATGAAGATGTAGCTCTTGCTTCTGATGCGTTACTCGCTTTTAGGCGGGCTAATCAGACTGTAATAGGAATAAGTGAGAGATTGCCCTGTTTGCGCTCTTTTCGATGTATTAGGGGAACGTTTCAAAGATTAGAAGTTTTATCAGATCTAGATCAGGGATCTCGAGAGAGCTTAAGCTCTTTGAAATTAGAGCAAAAAAAAATGGTTATTGAGATTTTGGGTTTAGGGTCGCGCCCCTTAAGGGCTTATTTAAGAGTTTGGGATGAGCGTAAAGCCATGAGCGTTTTAGCTTATTATAACGATGCAGGGAGTTCTTATGAATCAATTTACGATATCGTTGGAGGCGTTAGGGAATTTTACAAATTGCCAGAGTATGCAATGAGCCTAGCTGTTAATCGAGGTCGGGAACGTGCCGAAGCCGCTGCTATCAGAGAGAGGACTGGGCCTAGGCCTGAGTATTATACAGTAGAGCGAAATTCATGGTGTAGAAATCTTCTTTCTCAAGATATGTCAGCTCCGATTATGCGTGGGGTTGATCGGGGTCGACCATTTATTCTATTTAAAGCAAGTGTTAGAGAGTCTACGGAAGGTCAGAGAGCTTTAGTTATTTTTCAAGCTCTTGGAGAGCGCTGGGGGACTTATGCCCTAGGAAATCTTCCTACTCAAAATATTCGAGCTATATGGAGTATTGAAGGTTTGGCTGATTTGTCTTTTAAAAATCTGAAGGGCCGAAGGATTCGCCTGCATGATAATTTTCCAGCAGATACGTTTGTTGATTTTAGCGGCAATGATGGTGTTTTGCCATTTCTAAAAGACTATGCTGCTTCTATTGCAAAAAAAGCAGGAATAGCTAGCTAGCTGCGCCTTGAGGCCGGGCTTAAAGCCCCCCACTGTTTCTTTCGAAAAAGAGGTTGCATCCATAACTTTTTTGCTATACAAGAAGGAATTTCGCAGCCTTAGAATATAGGTATTCTTTTCTTGGGTGATAAATCACTTTAAAAATAAGTGGGCGATCTTTAGTATTAACGTCACTTGGATTGATAGCTCAGCTGGATAGAGCACCCGCCTTCTAAGTGGGTGGTCGCAGGTTCGAGTCCTGCTCAGTCCAAATTTCTTTAGTGTGTGGGGATTATTATGAGTAAAAGTAATAGCAGATCCCATCAAAATTCATCGCCAAATCAGTTACTTGGCGATTACACAATTTCTCTATCAAAATTCCAAGGGCTTGAAAAATCATTACAGATATTTAAAAGCCCTGATTTTAAACAACTCGGTGAAAAGCAAAAAAATGAGTGTGTACACCTGCAGCTGTGTAAACTCATCAACGAGGCCCAAGAGCCTTGCTTTCTCCTTGCAGCTGTTATTGATTATATTCAGCAGATCACTCAAGAAAAAATTTTAGAAACCTACTCCTTTGCCCATTTTGAGCTTTGGCTCAACCAATTCTCCAGCTATTCACCGGAAGAAAACTACCGGATTCGTGGCAAGATTGTCGGTAAGTGGGTTCCAAGAGATGTTTACCAAACTCTTTTTCCGATTGGTATGGGAAAGACCTATCCAGGATCTCACTATGTCACGGGTCATAATTCCCCAGATCTAGATACAACAGTTGCTTCCTTTTGGGGATGGGTGGATGCTTTTGGCGCAAGGATAAGTGAAGGGCTCCATATTTGGAATGTGCCGGGCGGTCCTCCTTCTTCTCAAGTCGAAATCAGCTTTCTTTTTGATAATATCTTTGGTCCTTCTATTTTCGATCATCTGACTAAAACTCGTACGAGCCTGACTCTTTCCGGTATTGATCTTATGAGTCAAAAGGGGGTAGTTAAAAAACTAATTAATGAAACTACCTTTTCGATAGACCATGAAAGAAGTAACAACGCAGTAATGATCGTCGATGACATGGGCTATTTTTTAGGAGACTGGCGTAACTTTGATGTCGAAGGTGTTCGTCAAGTCATTATGATGCTCAATAACTGTCTAAGATGGTTTGAAAGTCACCTCCATATTCAGCTCACATCTCTTTTTGCTCGGGAAAAACTTTCGCGTAAAGATCTTCCTTCATTTGCTCAAGATATATTTGGTATGCGCATAGAGGAGTGTGATCTTGTTAAAGAGTTTACCGAAAAGCAGAAATGGCACCTAGATGCTTATTTAATTAAAGTATTAAAAGTAGAAAGAGGGCTAAAAAGCAGTTTTGAAGAGTTTGCGCTCAGTATGAATACTCTTCATATTTCAGAGTTTCAGGAGTTCATTGAGCTCTTTGCCTCCCTTACAACATCTTCGATATTTGATCCATCAGGCAAGCTCGTAGAAAATAGACCTCAGATCTTCCATCATCTGGAAAAAATCATTAGGGGACTTGAAAAAGCGATCCAAAGTGTTAAAGACTATGTCGATCGCCTTGGTGTTGCTTTAGATATCAAAAGAGATGTATTTGGCTATTTTCCGCAAGTTGTAAGCTATCGCGCTGAAGTGGAAGAGATACGCAGTAAAATGGGCAACTATCCCTACCTTACGGTCACCTCGTCCGATAAGGAAGGTAGACAAATTCCTCTTGGCGTAATACATGCTCTTGATGTGCATAAGCCGGTTCTTGGCACGGTATCGCTTAGAGATTTTTGTAATAAAGAAGAGACGAAGATCCCTTCCTATTTTGAAGTGATCTCTGTGATAGACCATCATAAGACCTCCCTTTCAACTCTTTCAACTCCGAATGCTTATATTTCTGATCAGCAGTCCTCTAATTCTCTTGTAGCTGAGAAGGCTTTTGAAATTAATGATGCCTTTAGTCTCGGAGGAAGAGGTCCTATTCAGATCGACACTGAGGCAAAAGACCTCGAGAAAGATATGTCTTCTTTAGAAAGTAAGCGCCTTATGCAAAGACTGCTGCAAAAGCAGCTTGTAAGCGCCAGAAAATCCACTTATTTTGTCGACCCCCAAAGGGAATTCCTCGAATATTTCCACTGTTTATATGCGATATTAGACGATACTGACCTTCTTTCTAAGGTGTCTTATCGCGATATAGAATGTGTTACTTCCCTTCTTAACCGTATGAAGTCGATTTCGATCGGTCGGGAAATGGAGATCATATCCTTTGATGATTTGCCAAGAGATGACTTCTTTGTAACTAAAGCTGCAAAAAGGATTTTACAAAATAGGGATATGTATTCTCTCTATAGTAAAATATACAACCTAAAAGAAGAGAGTGTAGAGCATAATTTGCGTATTTCTGTGAAGGGGGAGCCTTCAAGTGTCTTTTCTGATACCAAAGAGCAGAATGGCTGTTGCAGGGTTGGACAAACAAAAATGTTCTCTAAGAACTTTCCTACATTTTTTAAGCATGCTCCTGAGATCCGGGCTCTTTGGTATGTAGAGGCCAAGGAATTTCATAGAGAAAGGGAAGAGTGCGATCTGCATATGCATATGATAAGCACGGTCCCAAGCGCAGAAGATGTCTTTGCAGGTACCGAAGGGAAATATTCGCATAAAGATGAGCTATGGATCTGGATCCCTTCTAAAGACGCTGCAATTGAGCATCTCAAAATCTTTTTAAACGCGTTTAAACAGGTTCCGGCATTTATTGATAATGACTTAGAAGTGGAATTTTTAGGGGACAATAGTGGAGAGCTTGGCAGGATTTTCCAAGAAAGCTTTTTAACGATACCTAGAAAATCTCTAGCTTCAGACAAGAAAATCTCTATTCCTATTGCAGTGCTACGCTATACAGCTGGCACTATCAATTCGCGTAAGGCGATGATATCGCCTTACCTGCCCAAATTGATTAACTAATTACTCAGCTTCTGTGGCTGCTGTCTCTTCTGCTTTTTCATCTTCGATGATCTCGAGATTTACACGTAGACCATTGCGGCTAGCAACGGACATAAGAAGAGTACGGATTGCATTAATTGTCTTGCCTTTCTTACCGATGATTTTACCGATATCAGATTTTTCAACAGCAAGTTCAATAATTAACGTGTGCGTTCCGCCGACTTCGTTTATTTTTACTTTGTCAGGGTAGTCGACTAGGTTTTTTACGATATATTCAACAAATTCTTTCATTTTTCGATCCTTTTTGAATTCAGAAAAGTAGCTCACTCGCATAGGGTGGAGAAACATACCAAGCATCAGGATAACGGAACTCGGAAAATAGATCCAGACTCAAGTTAGAAATTTATTTTTAAAAAATACTCTTCCCTAAGGAAAAGATGAAAAATATTATTTAGCGAGTAAGGATTTTAAGGAAAATTTGTTCCTGATGCAGCCGTAGTAAAAGAGAATAGCTGCCAAAAACATTGAAAAAGTTCCCGCCCAAATAGGACTAAAGTGACTCGCTCCCACAAGAAATCCCGATACTAAGGGACTAAAGGCAAAGGCGCTAGAGGTAACTGAAGAGAGGACTCCCAGCATCTCCCCCTGGGAATTGCCTTTCACCCACATAGAGACCATGGCAGAGGCTGTGGGAAAAAGAAGACTGAGTAAGATCTGCTGCAGAGGAACGTAAATCCAAAGACCAACGGCGCTCGTATCTATAAGAAAAAGACCGATTGAGCCCCCAAGGCCTATCAGTCCAAAGAAATACATCGCAGCAGGTTTGAACCTTTGGGATATAGGCTTTAGGAAAAGCCCGCAGCTCAAGGCGTAAAATCCAGCTCCATAAGCGTAAAAAGAGCCGATCTCAGTTGAGGTAAATTGGTACTGTTTTATCCAGTGAACTGGAATAAATTCCCAGAAAAAAGACCATCCAAAACAAAAAATAAAGACGCATCCAAAAAGATATTTTAGATCGGGATTGGAGAAGGCTTTCACAAAATTTTTTGACCCTTTAGTAATGCTAATAGCCGCTTTTGCAGTTAGAGCATGAGTTTCTTTGAAAACCGTAAGCACTAGGCTTAGGCATAAAACACTTGCTGCCGCTGCAAAAACAAAGGGAGCTGCAAATCCCCCAAGGGAAGAAATAACGCTTAACTTCCCACCGAGATAGGGGCCTAGTGTAAATCCCAGGCCATAGGCCATATTTAAATAACCGAAATTTTTAACTTTCTCATTTTCAGCGCTGATGTCAGCAAGCGAAGCGCTAACAACCGCCATATTACCGGCTCCTACACCAATTACGATCCTTGAAAGGATGAGGATGACAAGATTCTGCGTGATCGCTCCCCAAAATGCGAGTCCATAGCCAGCAATGGTTAGTAGTAATGTTACTTTAAGGAGAGGCTTTCTTCCCCTCTGATCAGAAAGGGCTCCAATGATCGGTGAGCTGAAAAATTGAGCAATTGGCATGGTGGCGAGCAAGACGCCAAGCCAGATCCCTTTTTGTAGATCTGTTGTTGTCCCAATAGGTAGTAAATAGCCTTCCTCAAATAGCATAGAAGAGAACATCGGATAGACAAGGCCGACTCCCGTCCAATCGATAAAAGTAATGAGAAGGATAATAAAAAATGTGATTTTTTTTTGGCCGGAAGGCATGAGCACCTAGGAGTTATAGAATCTATAATATCTGGATGGCTATCTCAGTCAAGGAAAATAGAAGCTTAACTAAAGGAGCGTAAGGACCGCGCGAAACCTTTAAGCTCTGATGAATGGTTATGTTGGTTTTTTTCTAGAGCGCAGGTTTTGAGTAATTGTAGGAGAAACATCGGCCTCGGCTGCTAATTTTTTAACAGAGATATGATCTTCTTCTATAGTAGCGAGTAATAATTCAGATACCAAGAGTTCTCTATATTCTTTGCCCAGAAGCTTTTTTTGTTTTTTATTTTCTATAAATTTTTCAAAGGTGGACTTAGGTGTCCTTTTCATAACAGGTATCCTTACAAAAATAGTAAAATTTGGCTCTTAAAGCTGCTTTTTTAGGGCATCCCGGATCTGGAAGAGTACATTCTGATCCGTAACGAATGACTTGTCATAGGGAGCGTAATTCTGCCCCCATCGGGTATCCTTAAATAAAAAACCCGCAAATTCTCTTGGCTCTTTGTAGCGTGGAACGATGTGCATATGGATCACTGGAGAGGTGTTACTCAGGGCAGCGTAATTCATCTTATCCGGATGAAAAAGGATTTTAAGGGATTCTTTTACTTCTTGTCCTATTAAGAAAAATTCTTCACGGACGTCGCCATCGATCGCTAAAAAATCATCTACGCCATCTTCATCTTTCAGCTGGACAAAAGTTCTGCCAAGATAGCACTGGTTCTCGTGAAGATAAAGGTCCCAATGCTTATAGGATTTAATTTTCAGTTGCTCGTAATCCATGATAATCCTTTTTTCTTGTGCATTTTCAACGGCCTTTGCAGGACTCGCTCCTAAGAAGCACAAGGCAGAAAAAAACGCAAAACCAATGATTGTAAAATGACGTAAATTTAATCTCATTATGGTCCTCGGAGGAATTTTTTAACTAAGCTAATTTACGGGAGATTTTCCCCGAAGGGACGCATATCGCTAGGTATCGGAGCCTCTAATATGAGCTCCTTTCCAGTAAACGGATGGATGAATTTCATCCTCATAGCATGTAAGAGTTGCCGATCTATTGAGTGCTTCTTATTGGCGCTTTCACTGCCATAGATGGAGTCGCCAAGAACTGGTGTTTTGAGATGCTTTAAATGCACCCTGATTTGGTGGGTTCTTCCGGTAATCAGTCCTATTTCTACAATAGATAGGGTGGAGCTTTTTTTCAGAACTTTAAAATCGCTTATCGCCTCTTTTCCTGATTCATCAATCGCCATCTCTTGCCGACGAGTAGGGTGCCTTTTCATAGGAGCAGAAACTCTTCCCTCGGGAGGGGCGCCTACAGCTACTGCCACATAGGTCTTTTGGATTTTTCTTTGGCTGAAGAGTTCAACAAGCGCTCTATGAGCGCTAGAGGTCTTAGCTGCAATAAGGACACCGGAGGTGTCTTTATCGAGTCTATGCACAATACCTGGTCTTAGAGGATCGGTTCCTTCGTACTCTAAATTTTTGCAGTGGAATAGTAGGGCATTTACAAATGTTGATTTCGGGTGTCCGGGTCCTGGATGGACAACCATTCCAAAGGGCTTATTTACAGCCAGAATATAATCGTCTTCGTAAAGGATATTTAAGGGAATATCTTCAGCTTCCAGAGATATTTCCGGAGGAAGCTCAAAACAAATTTCGATCTCATCGCCGGAGGCAGGTTTCTGCCGTTTCTTCCAGGGATCTCCGTTAACAAGGACGCTTCCCTTCTCAATTAGTGATTGAAAATAGGTGCGCGAGAATGTAGGAAAGCGGACGGACAAAAGCTTGTCCAGGCGCATGCCTACTTCTTCATCTTGGATAAAAAGGGCTTCTGTAGAGGTCATAAAAAAATGGCAATAAAATCTTGTTAAAGGAGAGCAGTATACAGCTAGAATCCTTTAAGAGACATAAGAAAAGGGATATTTATTCGTCGGGATCATCGCCGTTTGCAACTTTTTTCATTTCATCCTGAGACGCCTTCCACTGCTGATCCGATCTTTTCATCTCAGATATCATCGATTTTAAAAAACTATTGATAAACTGTGTAAGCTGCTGAGGGGTGGCTCCACTGGGGAACATGGCGGCCCAGGGGCCTGTAGCCATGGGAGATTGAAGGTGGGATGACTGGGTTACGATACCTGAGGATCCTACCTGATGAGATGGTGGTGGCGCACCGGGAGACGCTGGCGCTTTAAAGGTCGGATCTTTAAACGTTGGGGCTTTAAAGGTTGGGTTATGCGAAGTGGGTGTAGATGGAGAAGTTGTGGGCTTGCTTGGCACATTGGAAGTAGGAGTAGGATTCGGATTAATGGGGGGTAGATTGCTTGGATTTGAAGGTATAGACATTTTTTAACTCCCGGAAATAAATGGAATTATTTCGATGTTTTATTTTACATGTATTATATCGTAAATATTATTTCAATATATAATATGGGGTTATTTGTAATTTCTTTTTTGCTCTTGTTGCATTTCTTTCCATTTTTTATCAGCTCTTTTCATCTCGGAAATCATCGTATTTAAAAATCCATTAATAAATTGAGTGAGCTCCTCAGGGGACGCTCCTCCATGGAACATTTTTGCCCAGGGGCTGGTGGCTCTGTTTTCCATAGGGGGTTGGGGTGCGCTGTTTGCAGGAAATTCAAGGGCAGTAGTTGAGTTGGCAGCAGAGGTAACGGATGGGCAGGACATAAGACTCTCTTAAAATATACATTTGCACGTATAGTATTATATCAGAAAGAATACTGCAATACAGGGAGTTTTTTTGAAATAAAGAAGCCGCACCAAAGTAGTGCGGCTTCTAGAGCTCATTTTTCTGCTGCAAATTCTTAGTTCAAGGTATCCGTATATTGTGCTTGCATGTCTGATTGAGACTGTTTCCACTGAGCATCAGATTGGTGAATCTGGTTTCCTAGGAAACCAAGTTCCTGTTGCCAAAATTTAGGGGTGAAATAGTCGGGGTAGGGAGTAGAGTTAGCATTGTTGGATGTTGAAATAGGATCTATTTCCATATGAGCTCCATTTTGTTATCCGGAGAAGAAACGTCTTCCCCGATAACTACTATTATAGCATAAAATTAATTGTTAGTCAAATTTTGACAAATTATCTGTAATTAGATGTAAGGATTTAATTATGAGTGAAATAAAGGTTCAATGGTCTATAAATGACCCCTCGGTGCTTGAAATTCATCTCCAGGATATTTTGTGGAGATCTGTTTCTAAAAGCTTGTTTTCTAGTATGTTACGAGGAATTTCCTTGGAGATTTCAGAGGGGGAATTTAAGAGGATTTTTTCTGAAAACGAGCAGAAGATTGCTCTGAATTACACTCTGCAGCTTCTGTCTAAGAGGTCTCTATTTATTTCTGAGCTTAAACTTAAGCTCCAAAGCAAGGGATTTTCGAGTAAAGCAATAGATGCTGCCATAAGCTACAGCCAAAAGATTGGAGCATTATCGGAAGATCGAAAACTCAAGTATCTGGTAGAAAAAGCCGCTGAAAAGGGCAAAGGGGAAATGTTTATCCGGGCTATGTTAAGAAAATATCAGATTGAGGAATCAAAGATCGATGAGTGTTTTGCTGAGCTATCACTTGATCCTAAAGTTGCAATAGGCAAGCTTCTTGAAAAGAAACTGAAGAAATACTCTATGAAAGATACTCTTCAGAAGAAAAAGATGATCCACTTCTTGCAAAGAAGGGGATTTCAATTAGATGATATTTTTTCTGTAATAAGTGAAAAGTGAAAACGGGCTTTTGCTTTAATTTGCCCTCTGATTTATAAGGGACTTTTTTGCGTAAAATGGTGGGCGATCATGCAAGTCGGAGTCCTTGGCATAAATTATAAGTCTTCTGAGTTAAAAGTTCGTGAAATTCTAGCAACAGCGGCCCAGGCCAATGTGGCAGGGGACTGCTTAAG
This sequence comes from Chlamydiota bacterium, assembly GCA_026398435.1. Classification (GTDB taxonomy): domain Bacteria; phylum Chlamydiota; class Chlamydiia; order Chlamydiales; family Rhabdochlamydiaceae; genus VGMB01. Next base: position 34,892 of record JAPLSW010000053.1, read on the forward strand.
TCTCTATAACTTTTCTTGTGTATTACTTTCTACATGCAATAGAACGGAAATTTATTTTAGCGCAGAAGATCTAGCAGAAGCTCATACGCAGCTTCTCAAACTTCTTCGAATAGATGTAGAGTGTCCCTTTGAGCACTACTTATATTCTTATTTTGGCGCTGAATGCTTTGCCCATCTTATCAAGGTTACATCGGGTTTTGATAGTGTGATTTTTGGGGAGTCTGAGATCCAAAGACAGGTAAGAGAAGCTTATGAAAGTGCATCAGCTTTTCAGACGCTGCCCTCATGTATTCACTATATATTCCAGAAAGCCCTTAAGGTTGGCAAAAACATGCGCAGTAAGTTTCAGCTCCCAAGGATGCAGGCGTCTATTGAAGCTGTCATCCATGACCTCGTAAATGCCTTTTTTTTACATCCTAAAATTCCTTCTATTCTTTTCGTTGGCAACTCAGAGATTAACCGCAAAGTCCTTCATCATTTATGGAGTCGGGGGCTTGATAAAATAACGCTTGCCACAAGAGCTCCCATGCTTGCTAAGTCTTTGGAAAAAAAACAAGGGGTAAAACTCCTTCCATGGAAGGAGCTTGCCTCTTGGACCCAGTTTGATATGATTGTATGTGGAACAAACCAAAAAGAGTATCTCTTGAAAAAAGAAGAAACCAGCTCTTATAAAGAGCCGGTAAATGTAATACCCTCATCTCTGATCATAGATTTAAGTATGCCAAGAAGCGTAGATCCGCAGCTTAGCCGCCATCCTCAAATTAGTCTATTTAACATCGAAGAGATCAATGCCTTTGTTGCTCAGAAACAAAAGATCGGCCTTCAAGATCATGATGATATGAAGAAGACCTTGCAAAGTGCGGTGGCTTGTCAGCTTAACTGTTATATGAATAAGCAAAAAAAGGGAGCTGCATGCAATTTTTCTGCCAACTTGCTTTAAGTTTCTTTTGTTTGTTTTCTCTTAGCGCAGCCTCTAAAGGCATTCCTAGCCAGGATGTGATTTTGCTTGAAGAAGGTCATGTGCATAAAGGGGATTATTTTATTGCGGGGTCAAGCGTAGAGATTTCAGGGGTAATCGAAGGAGATGCCTATGTTGCTTCCGGACAAGCAATTATCGACGGGGTGATCAAAGGAGATCTGCTTATTGTTTGCGGAAGTGCTGAAATCCCTGGTGAGGTTTTAGGAAATATCAGAATTCTCGGAGGGCAGGTAACTCTTTCGGGTAAAGTTGGAGGGAGCATTACACTGGTTGCAGGAAATGCGCAGCTTTCCCCATCAAATGTGATTCAGGGTAGTGCCATAGTTGTTTCTGCTAATGCAGATGTCCTCGGGAGCATACATGGTAATACTAAGCTCTTATCCTCGAATTTGCAATTTGCAAGTCATGTAGATGGGGATGTTACCGCCTATGTAGGAGAGATGAGAGTCTCCTCAAAAGGATATATCGGCGGAGCTCTTAATTACCGAAGCACGCAGCCGGCCATAATCGATCGAGGGGCTGAGATCAAAGGACCTATTGATTATCACCCTTCTTTTTACCAAAGTTTTGTGGACTGGCCTTGGTTAAAAGGGCTAATCATCGGTTCTAAAATTCTAGCCCTTCTCATGAACTTTATCTTTACCCTTGTATTCGGATGGATCCTCATTCGCTTATTTCCAAGTAAGCTCTCTCGTACCGTACAGGTATTAGATCATCAGCCGCTGCATTGTTTGAGCACGGGGCTAGTAGTCTTGGTTGCTATTCCTCTGCTTTGTCTTATTTTGCTTATCACCGTGCTTGGCGCTCCTTTTGCCCTAGCCCTCATAGCCTTAAATATCCTCGGATTTTATACGGCAAAGATCTTTGTTGTTATGTGGATCGCTTCAAAAGGTTTACATAAATACCACATCAAACGTGGCAAGCTTGCCACCCTTGCTCTCGGACTCATTGCCTATTACCTGATAACAGTAATTCCCTTTATCGGAACCTTTGTATCTCTTCTTGCTATGCTCTGTGGAATGGGAGCTATAGTTCTAGCTCAAAGAGAGCAACATCTGTTCCTCCCTCCGAGTCGGTAGCTGCTCGTATTGTGCATTTGACCATGACCTAAATACAATTACGGTTATGGTAAAAAGTGTTTTTTGAAGTCCTGAGCCTACGGTCATGCACAACTTACCCTGTTAAAACGTGTAAGATTTCACAATATTCCCGGGGAATAATGTGATGGAAACCCATAAAATACAGGGAATATGGCGTTTTAAAAGATGAGGTGCTAATTTAAGTTATTGGTAATTAGCTTGTTACGGTGAATTTCCCTGTATCTAAGTGCATTCTGTTAAGAAAATAATGTGAGAAGTGTTAATTCTAATATTTAATAAGGAGCGCTAAGCCATAGCAGCGATATCCGGAGTATGAAAAGAGCTGTAATATTTAGATATGTATAAAAGTATGGCGATAAATGGTGGTTTTTTATATTATTAAGGTATGGATAAACTGACATTCGAATGGGATCATGCCAAGAATCAGACGAACATAGTAAAACATGGGGTTTCATTTTTTGAAGCTCAACAGGCGTTTTTAGATCCGAAGCGTATTATCGCTGAAGATGTTGAACATTCAAAAGTGGAAACGCGTTACTATTGCTTTGGCCGAGTTGAAGAATTCATTATGACTGTTCGGTTTACCTATAGAAATCAGAAAATCCGCATTTTTGGTGCAGGATTTTGGAGAAGCGGGAGGAAAATTTATGAAGAAGCGCAAAACTAAATATACAAATGAGCGCATTGGGAAAATTAAAATAGTTGATGATTTTTTGCCCAAGCCTAAGGACTTAGTCTTAAAAGAAGAGACAACAAAAATCACTATATCTTTAACTAAATCCAGTATCGATTTTTTTAAGAGTGAAGCTGAGAAGTTGCATACAAATTATCAAACAATGATTCGGGCTCTGTTAGATAAATATGCCTCTCACTATATTTAAAAGTTAAGTGAGAGTGTGAAAGCTTAAGGAAAGCAGCCTCCGCTTTACTGTTTTAGAAGGTCCTTTGACTGATTGTAGTGATAAAGGACGATGCCTGAGGCCACTGCCACATTTAAACTATCCACAATCGAATCGATAGGAATTTTGACCTGCATTACAGCGGTATCAAGAACCTCTCGATCGATGCCTGTAGATTCTCTACCAAAAATGAGAAGTAGCAACGCCTTGCTTATCCTTCAATAGATTAGGTAAATCGCTCGTGGTATGGATTTTCATTTGGAAAATAGCTCCCCGTGAGACTTTGATGGTTCTTCGTAAGTATGGGGGCGATGAGTGGGTATCGACGATTAAATTCCGTATACCAAAGGCCACTGCATTGCGGATAATGGCTCCCACGTTTTCCGCATCGATGACTCCGTTAAGAACAACAGAAGCTCCCTGCATTTCGTTTAACGGAACATTTGGAGGTTTCATGCCTAGAGCCATAATCCCTTGGTGCATTTTGTAACCCGTAATTTTTTGGAGCTCTTCTTTGGTGGCAATTTCCACTTTGATGCCAGCTGGAATTGTCAATTTGGGTACGTACTGCTCTTCCATCAAAAGAGAAACAACCGTTACATCACTTCTAAAAAGAGCCTTTATAACCTCTTCCCCTTCTCCAATAAAATAGGGCCCAAGATCTCGCATGCTAGAATAAAGGGGATATTCAGAGTCCTCCTTCATCAAAAACCTTTCCCGAGCTCAAGAGCTACCATATAAGACTGGAGCTTTGATCCAAACTCTCCCTGCAGATCCATTCCCAAGATAGGAATTTTTCGAGATGTAGGGTAGAAGGTCGCTTGGAATTCTACGCCCCCTAGATTTTGTGTCGACATCGTGCCTGAGGCTATCGAGAAGGGAGATCCCCCTCCTACAAAAAGAGCTGAAAGCACATTATTTTGGAAGGGTAGCTGATTGATATAACTTGCCTTCTGAGCAAGAATGACCTGTCCCGATCTTATAGGCAGCGTTTCTTCTACATAAAGGCCCGCTTCAGTTCTCAGCAATGAGCTGTGTTGATGGGGGACACTCAGATCGAAGCCCGTAGGGCTTTTTTCTGTGTATCCTTTTTGCCACGTGTTGACCCAGTCAGCTCTTGCGAAAGGATCAACGCTCAGCCAGTTACCTTTTGAGTAGGCATTTACTTGGAGCTCTGCATGAGGTGTTAAAACATACCCCTGTGTAGAGTATCTCGAGGTAAGGTGTCCGTTAAAATCTCTTTCTCCTTTCATTTGGTAGAAGCCTCCCCAACAGGAAAGATCTACGTAGACACGGTTTCCTTTCCATGATCCATAGACCACACCGATTTCCTGGTTGATGTTTGCATGGCCTAATCCCCCTTTCAGGTGGGCATGGTTATAGGCATAGGCTAGGCCCCCGCCAACGACATATCTTCCGAGTTTGGCATCAAAGGTACCAAGGGCTCCCACGACACTGTTAGTAAAAGCAGGGAGGTATCCTTGCTGTTTCTGGTTGATAAAGTCATAGAAAGGGACCACTTGAAAAAGGTAAGGTTTTTCTGTGTCGGAAGGTGTTTCTATCGGAGCGTGGTACTTGTCATCTGCATCTGCAAGAAATACTCCACTGCCCTGCTCAATACGCTGAGAAATAGTCGTCTGTGTGCTTACATTTTGAGAGCGTTTCATTTGGGTTTGGAGGATTCTTGCTTGGGCAACAGAAGAGTTTAAGATGCTATTAGAAAGAGCACCTCCGGTGCCTGAGGTCCATCCGGAGGCAGTGTCGGCTTTTAGAAAGTATACATTGTAGCCAGGGCCAGTCCCTGCATCATAATACCAAGCAGTGTCAGGTCCTGCAGAGACGAGTAAAGCACTCCCTGACAGGAAGGGAAGAGTTGTGCTGGATGCAGTGATTCCACCTTCTTCTGGAGAAAGATAGTAGACACTACCATTAAAGGCTCCAGTTCCATAGCCATTGCCTTGATCGTAGTACCAAAGGGCATTAGAAAGTGTATCTTGAGTAAAGGAGATATTTAAAGTATTGAAAGTACACGCCGCTGATTGGTAGGAGATAGTGTCTGCAGAGGCCTTGAGGTAATAGGCATTACCTACATAGGGGGTGCTTAAGAGAGAGTCTGCTTCGACATACCAAGCTTCTCCGGGTGCAGTTGTTACCAGATATTGATCGTAGGAATCAAAGTCTACAGTGATACGTTCTGAGGCGGTGATAGTACCTGAGTCGTAGGTGAGGTAGTAGACTTCTCCTGAATTGAAGTACCCATATTCATTAACATAATACCAAGCGGCATGAGGCTGTAGATCCGGAATTAAATTGACGGGCGCAGTAAAATTTACTGTTTTGGAAGCGCTGACCGTGAGGCTTGGGCCGGTACTTGAACCGGTTAAATAGTACACATTCATTGCAGTAGTACTGCTATAGGTATCAAAGAACCATGCTTCATTAGGTGTCGCATCAGGTTCAAGACCGCAGCGGTAGCTACTAAATGTTGCCGAACCTGATCCTACAAGTATTGCGCTAGAGCCTGAGTCGTAAGCTAAGTAATAGACATTTGATCCATAAGTATTAGATGTCGCACTATCAAAATACCAAGCGGTATTAAGTGCGTGATCTGCCACCAAATGGGGGTTTTCTTGTTGGAAGGTAAGTGTTTGAGAGCCTGTTAGCATGGAAGTTGAAGTGCTATCGAGGTAGTAGATATTTGCATTATAGGGGGCGTTTGCTCTTAGTAAAGCATCTGCGTACCAAGCAGCCGTCGGGTTAGTATCTAAGCTTAAGACAGGCGCCCCGCCTTGGAATGATATCCCTGTTGCACTGAGAAAGGTAATACCCTCTGTCGATCCTGTAAGGTAGTAGATATTGGCAGGGATCGCACTCTGGCCGCCAGGACTATCGTAATACCAAGCTGTGTCAGCTCCCTGAACCTTAGTCGGAGTAAGCTGCCACTCATTGTTGTAATTTTGCCCGAGGGTTAATGAAAGAGGCTCCGATGAGGTAATAGCATTTGTAGATCCTTTTAAATAGTAGACATTTCCCGTAGCATCTGCCCCTGCGTTTGCATGGTTATTTTGATCATAGGCCCAGGCAGAATTTGGAGTCGATATCGAGGTGGAAAAGAACTTATTAGTGTATTGCGAGTGTTGGAAGTCTAAAATTAGCTCACTTGAAGCCGAGATGCCTCCTGTGGCTCCTTGGAGAAAGTACACAGAGGCGGAAGTTCCTGTTAGGTTACTATAATCATAGAACCATGCAGCGTTTGGAGTAAGGTCGCTTTGAAGTCCGGGAGAGTTTGTGTTAGAGGTAAATCCTAAAAAGGGAGGAGATGAGTTGATTTGCGTAAATGAAGTAATCTCCGAAGCCGCCAAAGACCCCTGTGGACTGAGTAAAAGTGAGCCCAAGCTGCAGCAGAGCAGCCCATACTGGTTCCATGGTTTCTGAGGATGTATAAAACTCTTACTCATAAAAAACTCCAGTAGTATTTCCTTAAAGACACATAATGCATTTATTTTTTTTGACTATAAAACGATGCGTGTAAAAAGGGAAAAGTATTTTTAGAGGAGAGGTCAAAAGCTAGTGATGTTTTTTTGCTCTACGCTTTTCTGATAGACAAATATAAAAATGAAAAAGGCCGCATTCAATGCGGCCTTTAGCGAAATCTATCACTTAGAAAGTTTAAAAATCAGCATGGCCTGGATAGCGAGGGAAGGGGATCACATCTCTAATATTTTCCATTCCTGTAGCAAATTGGATAAGCCTTTCAAAACCGGCTCCAAAGCCTGCATGGGGAACAGATCCATATTTTCTTAGCTCCATGTACCACCAGTAGTCTTTGGGGTCTAGACCGAACTCGATAATCCTTTTTTCTAAGACATCAAGGCGCTCTTCCCTTTGGCTTCCACCGATTAGCTCTCCAATTTTAGGGACGAGGACATCCATGGCAGCAACCGTTTTTTGGTCGTCATTCATTCTCATGTAGAAGGCTTTGATTTCTTTCGGGTAGTCGGTGAGGATCACCGGCTTTTTGCAGTGCTCTTCAGCAAGATATCTCTCATGTTCCGATTGGAGATCACATCCCCAGCTTACTGGGTACTCAAACTTTTTATCCGCTTTTAGAAGGATCTCTATTGCATCGGTATAGGTTAAATGAGCAAAGGGAGTTTCTGCGACAACGCGAAGTCTTTCAATAAGCCCTTTTTCTACAAAATTATCAAAAAATTCTAAGTCTTCTTGGCAGTGCTCGAGCACGTAGCGTATGACATATTGGAGATAGTCTTCTGCGCACTTCATATCTGTTTTAAGATCTGCAAAAGCCATCTCGGGTTCAATCATCCAAAATTCCGCAAGGTGTCTTGAGGTGTTGGAGTTTTCTGCTCTAAATGTAGGCCCAAAGGTGTATACATCAGAGAGCGCGCAGGCAAGGGTCTCTGCATTGAGCTGACCTGATACTGTTAGGTAGGCCGGCTTTTGGAAGAAGTCTTTGCTATAATCAACTGTTCCATCGCTATGCTTTGGTAGCTTGTTCATGTCGAGCGTGGTTACGAGAAATTGTTCTCCCGCTCCTTCGCAATCTGATGCTGTTACAATAGGTGTTTGAACATACAGAAAGCCTTTACTCTGAAAAAAACTGTGAGTTGCAAAGGCAAGAGCATTGCGTACACGAAGAACGGCTCCCTGCGTATTGGTGCGAGGGCGCAGGTGGGCAATGGTTCGTAAAAACTCAAAGGAATGCCTCTTTTTTTGTAGAGGATACTCTTCAGGGCTGCACTGCCCGAAGAGCTGGATGCTTTTAGCTCGAACTTCCCACTTCTGCTTATGACCTTCTGGGCTTGCAACAAGCTCCCCTTCTATTTGAAGGGATGCGCCTGTTGAAATTTTCGCTAGGAGCTCTTCGTAATGAGGTAAGCTTTGATCGGCAACTACTTGGATTCCTGAAAGTGTCGATCCATCGTTGACTTCAATAAAAGCAAAAGTCTTTTGGTTACGCAGTGTGCGTACCCATCCACATAAGGTGATCGGCTGGCCGATTTGCGCGCTTTGAATGTCTTTAATTTTTGTTCTTTTCATGATTTTTTTAAGTATGGGTGGAGAATTCTCTGAGCATAGCAATCTCTTTTTTCCAAAGAGACGGCCCCTCAGGGGTTTCTAAATATTTAGGGATCTCTCTTGTAAGAGGATGGGTCATAAGGGTTTTAAAGCACTCGATGCCGATTTCTCCTTCGCCAAGTGGTGCATGACGATCTCTATGGGAATCAAAAGGCTTTAGAGAGTCGTTCATATGAAAGGCATAAAGGTGTTTTATCCCGACGATCTTGTCGAACTGCTGTATGGTATGCTCTACCGCTTCTTTTGTACGTAGGTCGTAGCCTGCAGCAAAGATATGGCAGGTATCGATGCATACACCAATCGGTATTTTATGATGGGTCCGATCTATAATATAATCTAGGTGCTCAAATTTATGGCCCACACAAGTTCCTTGGCCGGCGGTAGCTTCAAGCAAGATCCGAGTCTGCCCTTTAGCAATTTCCTTTTCGAAGGAAAGAAGGCTCTCAACAATGGTATCAAGACACTGCTCTTCGGAGGAGTCAAGTGCTGATCCTGGATGGAAGTTTAAGAAGGTAATGCCAAGAGCATGACACCTTTGGATTTCTTCTGTAAAAGCGAACCGGCTTTTAGTAAGACCTTCTTCGCTCGGAGACCCTAGGTTAATCAGGTAGCTATCGTGGCTCATGATCTTTTTAAGACCAAGTTCTTCTTGCAGTCTTTTAAAAAGGACAGATTCCTCTTCAGAGATGGGTTTATTATTCCATCTTTTTTGATTGCGCGTAAATATTTGGATCGTGGTAGCGCCGATCTCAGCTCCTTCGAGCAGGGCGTTTTCAAGGCCGCCGGCCGTCGATGTATGGGCGCCAATAAGGAGATTTTCTTTAGGTGTTTTTTGCATAGGTTATTTTCTTCTTCCAAAAACCTCAATTTTAGGAGATAGTATAGATCTTTACAAGATACATTCTATTTGGAGCTTTATGCCTACGGGACATGATTCGGTAAAGGCCGTTTCTAAGTCGTCTTTTGCCTTTTTATCAGGGACCTTCATTAGCCGCCTAACTGGTGGCGTTCGCGATATGTTGATGGCTTATTGTTTTGGTAGCAGCGGGGCTCTAGCAGCTTTTATGGTGGCCTATCGCTTTGCCAATCTCGCCCGGCGCCTTTTTGGAGAAAGCCCTATAGCGTCGGGCTTTGTCCCTCACTTCGAGGATCTTCGTAAAGAATCGGCAGAATCGGCCTCAAAATTTTTCCGTGACGTCTTTTTTTCCTTGGGCTTTTTTTTACTTCTGATGATAGGTCTATCTGAGCTCATTTTATGGATGGTATACCATTTTGGCTCCCTTGAAGAATCAAGTAAGGAAATATTATACCTGTCTTTAATCATGCTGCCAGGGGCATTATTCATCTGTCTTTTTGGGGTCAGCAGCGCCCTGCTCCAGTGTGAAAAAAGCTATTTTTTACCGGGATTTGCCCCCGTTGCCTTTAATGTCGTATGGATTATTGCAGTCCTTTATTTTAAAGGGAAAGAGCCCTCCGATGCGGCGGTGGGTCTTTCTGTTGCTATGATCCTGGCTTTCTTTCTCCACTGGGTAATCCTTCTTCCTAAAATCTTAAAATTCATTAAAAGCTCTCTTGCTTGGAAACAGATTTTTTCTTTTGCCCCCTTTTCTTCTGAGGTTAAAAAAATCCTAAAACCTTTCCTTTTTGGTGTTTTGGGAGTCGGAGCGGTTCAGATTAATAGCGCCCTTGATGCTATATTTGCAAGGTACGCTTCACTAGAGGGACCGGCTTACCTTTGGTATGCGATTAGGATTGAGCAGATCCCCGTCGGCCTTTTTGGCGTGGCGCTAGCCTCCGCTCTTCTTCCCTCTCTATCAAGAACTGCGGCCTCAGATAACGTAGAAAAATACAAAGAGCTCCTTAGTTATTCCCTAAAAAAAACCTTTAGCTTGCTTTTCCCCTGCACAATAGCTCTCTTTGTTCTGGGTTTTGTAGGAGTTAATTTTGTCTATGGAAGGGGGGATTTTAACCAAAATGCCACGTATGAGACTGTCCTCTGTCTTTGGGGTTATGGAATAGGCCTTCTTCCAACTGTGGGTGTGATGCTCCTTGCTCCCGCATTCTTTGCAAAAAAAAGCTTTCGATTGCCGACGATTGCTTCTGGGATATCTGTTTTAGTAAATATGCTACTCAATTATGTCTTTGTGTTTCATTTCGGCTGGGGCGCCTTAAGTGTAGCTTTAGCTACAAGCTTTGCGGCCTTTGTCAATATGGGAATTCTTTGGTTTTTCCTCCAAAAACGGATAGGACCCTTTCTTAAAACAGAGGACCTATCTGGGCATCTAGGGACCTTTTTCTGCAGTATAGTGGCTGGCGGAGGGGTGCTCATTCTTGGTCACTATCTCATCGGAGATCCCACGCTAAAAATGCTTCTAGGCGCTCCAGCGCCTATCTTCCCTCGGCAGTTTTTGATCCAATCTCTTCAGATGATTGTCCTGGGAGGCTTTTTTCTTTTACTGCTGATTTCCTATGCTTGGGCTTTTAAAGTTTATGATATTCTTGGTCTTATTGGAGTAAAAAGAAAACTGCCTATTACTTTAGATCTTTAAAAATAGTAATAAATAGGTTATTAAGAAGATAAGAGTATTTAAATTAAAAGAGAGTGAAATGGAAAAAGAGAAATGCTATTCCCGAAGTCTGCTTCCTTTCATTTGGAAATTTGTAGGTTTGCAGCGGTGGATATTCTTCTCTATACTTCTCCTTGCTTTTGTTTGGTCGATAGATATGACGGCATGGCCCTACGTCCTTCGCCTTGTCATAGATACGCTTACTCAGTATGACCTAAATCGAGAATCCTGCTGGCCTGTTTTAAAAGTCATCCTCCTCTTAGGGCTTAGTTTATTCATTTTCGTTGAAGTGCTTTACCGCTTAAAAGATTACTTACAATCCAAAGCTATTCCTAAGTTAGAAGCAAATATCCGTATGGCGATGTTTGACCATATCCAACATCACTCTCCTCGTTATTTTAACGAGAACTTTGCCGGAAGCTTATCTAATAAGATCAGTGATATGACAACGCAAGTAACGCAGATCCTTATAAGCCTTCTTCTTTTTCTACCGGCGCTTGCTGCCTGTATTATATCCGTTATCTTATTTGCTAAGATTAACTCTCTTTTTGCAATGATCTTAGGCGCTTGGGTCGTTCTTCATTTTTCTATTTGCCTCGCGTTTACCCCTAAATGTGTGAAATATTCAGACCTTCATGCGCAGGCGCGTACGACACTTGTCGGAAAAATCGTCGACAGTTTAAGCAATAATTTTGCTGTGAATCTTTTCTACCGGTTTCAGTTTGAGAAATCACGCATTTCTACTTACCAAAAAGAAGAAAGGCAAAAAAATCAATTATCCCAAAGGTATACCGTATACATGATTATGGTCTTGGGAGTTGTTTTTTTAATCGCTCAAGTATCGATCAATGGATTCATGATTTCTTCTTGGCTAAAGGGATCTATCTCCACGGGAGAGATTATCCAAATTTTCAATACAGTATGGAATGTGTCCTTTGTAATGTGGGTCTGTAGTCAAGAGATTCCTCTGTTTTTTCAATATATGGGAATAGCAACACAAGCCCTTACTGTCATGCAAGATCCCCAAGATGTTCTGGATGTGCCCCATGCTAAGCCACTCGTTGTGAAGAAAGGGGAGATCATCTTTGAAAACGTCTCCTTTTTCTACGGAAAGAAAAAGATGTTTGATAATAAGAGTCTTCATATCAAGGGCGGAGAAAAAGTCGGCCTTGTCGGTTATTCAGGAGCTGGGAAATCGACTTTTGTGAATCTTATTCTCCGCTTCTATCCCATAGAAAAAGGACAGATTTTAATTGACGGGCAAGATATAGCTACCGTCACCCTTAAATCCCTCCATAGGCAAGTGGCGTTAATTCCTCAAGACCCTCTTCTTTTTCACAGGTCTTTAGAGGATAACATCCGCTATGGCAACGTCGAAGCAACGACCGAAGAAGTGATAAAAGCTGCAAAGCAGGCTCATTGCCATGAGTTTATTATTAAAACTCCCGAAGGGTATAATACCCTCGTAGGAGAAAGGGGCTCCAAGCTTTCCGGAGGAGAGCGGCAAAGGATTGCCATAGCAAGAGCCATGCTTGCCGCTGCCCCTATCCTAATTCTTGATGAAGCGACCTCAGCTCTTGACTCCGTAACAGAGCAATACATCCAGGAAAGCTTAGATAAGCTCATGCAAAATAGAACAACGCTTGTGGTTGCCCACCGCCTTTCCACCCTTTCTAAAATGGATCGGATCCTAGTTTTTGACCAAGGTAAAGTTATAGAGCAAGGATCTCATTCTGAGCTTATATCAAAGGGGGGGAACTACTCTCGCATGTGGAAGATGCAAGCAGGTGGATTCTTGCCCGATAACGCGCAATCTAAGTCCTAAGATAGAAGGGAGTATCTAAACGATGGACCAAAGGCTCTTGCTAAAGCTCTTTCGATGTTTTGATGATGAGATTTCTCAGAGAGAATGAATTCAAAACTAGTGAGATCTTGCTTCATTCCTAACTTTTTATAAAAGGGTTCCGCTGTTGTAGAGGAATCTAGACCAATTTTCGGCTTTTTTATTTGTGCGGCTATTTTAAAAATTGCATGCATGAGGAGAGTTCCCCCACCGTAAATAGGATCAGATAGGGAAGTTAATTTCGTGTTCCACCTTATGTTAGAAGGGGAAGTGACCAATTCTCCTACGAGAAGCTCCTCCTCAAAATTCATTCCACAACAAGCTATAGCCTGAATTTCTCCTAAAGAATCGATGGCGAGCAGTATTTTTAGATTTTCTGAATTTGCTAAAACCTGACTAACTTGGCAGGCGCTTCCATGTAATATTATCTGACAATCGGAAATCAATTTAAGATCATGGAGCATTCCTTCGGAATGTGGATCATTTTTAAGTCTTAGTTCCAATTCGTTTCTTATTAAATTTGCTGTATCCTGCCAGCTTTTAATCGTTTTTTGGACGGTCTCGATATTATCTTTTGATACGGAAATTACACTTACAAAGGTTCTCTCTTCGCAGCTAGCTGCTATACCAGAAAAAGGACTTGAAGCTATAGCTGCCATTTTTTCGCCTTATTCTAGCATTATTGATAAATAATTAAATTTAAACTATATTATAACATTTTTTTTATTAAAACAATAGTTTTATTTATGCATGTAATTAATTTTTAAAATATTAGTATTCAAGCGTTTAAGCTTAGTTGAGATAAGGATGTCTAAGGAGTAACTTGGGTAGGCCTATAAAAAAAAGAAATTGATAGGAATATTAATGATTTAGGCAAAAAAAAAGGCAGCTATCCAAAGATATGCTGCCTTTTTTATGCCTATTGCTATTTTCTTAGCTTGTGTGAGCTAGGAACTCGCAAATAAGCGGGATGTTGATCGGAAGCGGTAGAGGAATCTGATCAGTGTGTGGAGAACATACTAGTGTTCCTGAGAATTTGCCTTCATCAAGAGCTAGATATTCTGGTACTTCACGTGCAGTAGATTCAACGTTATTCTTCACGAGCGGGTTGTTCTGTGATTTTTCTTTTACAGAAATCACCATGCCAGGTCTTACGTAGAAAGAGCGGCGATCCACTTTTTTCCCGTTAACTAAGATATGGCCGTGAGCTACGAGTTGCTGAGCACCAAAAACGGTGTTTGCAAATCGGAGTCTGTAAACGACTGTATCAAGACGACACTCAAGTCTTTCCATAAAAGCTTGTGGTGTATTCATCTTGGAGTTTTCCGCTTCTTTAAAGTAGCGTACGAGCTGTTTACGGCTTAACATACCGTAGACGGCTTTTAGTTTTTGCTGCTCATCGAGCTGAACGCCGAAGTCAGACTTTTTCTTGCGCTTTGCACCGTGCATCCCTGCGGGGTTGGGTTTGTGCAGTAGGGGATTGCGGGCGCGTCCGAAGATGTTAACCCCAAAGCGACGAGCGATTCGGTTTTTTGGGCCAGTATATCGAGCCATTGTTTCTCCTAGTAAATTGGTACTGTCAACATGGAAGACACACATCCTATTACACAAAGGGCTTTTTAAACAAGCGATAATTTGGATAAATTGAATGTGGGTTAAAGTTATATAATTTTTTTACTCTTATCAGTGGACTGAGGGTAAAGGAAGCCTTCCTGCTAAGGGTTTTTTTTCACTGTATATAGGATCAATTCTATACGAGGCTCCTAACGGTCTAGGTCTTATATAGGCCGCGGGGTGTTGTAAAAGAGCATCCGTAAATAGTTCTCTTGGGTAGCTGAATGTATCCAGGCAGCACATGCAGTTAAAAAAAACAGTATGAGTTGCCAGTTCTACAGGCGCTTGGGGCTCACATCTTTGTGCTTCTTTAACTAGGCAGGAATTGCAGTTCCAGTGGTAATCTTTTAGTTGGCTCTCTGGGTGATGTCCGGCGCCTAGTCTATGATGAACGGCAAAAAGCCTGGAAATTTCTATTTCTCCACAGCGTCCACATAAAGGGGTGCTGGGTCTGCTGATAATTGGGTAAGCTGATGCAAGGGAAAAAAGGAGCGCTTGAGGGGTTGTCGGTGTCATGGAAGAAAGAACCTCTTTTTAAGTATTCTGGTGTTTATTGAGCATTATTAACATAGAGGATAGCAACCTCTGCTATTAAAGAGAGAGTAAAATAGTTTTTGCATAAAGGTTTCCTGCACTTGTGGGTGAGTAGAGCTTCCCTCGAAGAATAAAGATTCAAAAAAACATTATTCTTCTTGCTCTATGAAGAAATTTAGAAAGACACTCTGATCACAATTTCATCCAACAGATTCATTACCTGTTTTCCAAGAC
>JAPLSW010000081.1 GCA_026398435.1 Chlamydiota bacterium
GAATTTAATAGACTCAGTCTATAGGACGAGTTTTTTTGTAAAGCCTAAAGGAGATTCTCTGTGAAGCTACCCACTCTTACCATACTCTTCAAAGAATACCTATTTCATCCGGTCATTTTTTATTGCACACTGGCTATTGGGATTTTGCCATCTCTTTTTATCGCGCTCCATTATAGCTCTAAACATGCAGCCCTTGGAAATCTAGCCACTAACTTGGAGCTTCTCCAGAAGAGATCAAAGATCTCTTCTCATAAAAAAAATAAAGAAGCGCAAATTCTTTCTGAAATGCGAGGCGCTGATCCCTATTACCTAGATAAATATGTAGAGTCTCTAAACTTTTTAGATCCAGAAATCAAAAAATGGCAAAGGCTATCTCCCTTAGAAAAAATCCCTCTTGCTATAGAAAAGCGGCTCGAATTTTTACGCAGCGATAATAACCGCCTTTTATTTGCGGAAGGGGAAATACAATCGGAGGGGATGTTTAGAGAAATCGAAGAAAAACAAAAACATCCCGTAGAAGTAAATGAAGATGATTTAAAAAAAATCCTGTGCGCGATAGAAGGTGTGAAGATTTCCCCTTATAGCGCCCCTGAAAAACATCCTCAATTCCTCATAAAACAATTTGAATTAACAAAAAAAATGCATCCAGATATTAAAGAAAAAGTCTTTGTTCTGTCTATGCAACTTCTCAAACGTGAATTACTGAGCGATCAATCCCCATGAAGATATATTTCCTTTTAGCTTTAGCTCTCCTTTCTTTTTCTAGCTGCTCTAAGGTGAAACAGCCTGATGAAACAACAATCATCAGCATGCAACTCATTGACCGAAATGGCTTTGCTGAGACAATCAGCACAAAAGATCGAATCGCTAAATATAGAACCACAGAATTTCTCGATCCACAACCCTTTCAAAAGGTCCTTCGGATCTTTGGTAAAAATGGAGAAGGAAAAAACAGCTCAAAAATCACTACCTACCATTCCAATGGGCACATTTGGCAATACCTAGATGTTATAGATGGAAGGGCCCATGGGACATTTAAAGAATGGCATGTAAATGGTCAGCTTAAAATGCAGCTCGATGTGATAGAAGGATTTGCTGACCTGCAAGAGGGAGCTCAGCGAACATGGGTTTTTGATGGAAAAAATAATGTCTGGGATGAAGATGGACATCTTATAGCAGATATCTCTTACGAAAGAGGCATGCTCCATGGACAATCCCTATACTATCATCCAAATGGGGCTCTTAAGAAGAGCATTCCTTATTTTAGAGACCAAATCCAGGGAGACGTTCTTCTTTATGAGGAGGATGGAACACTCATCGAATCAATTCCTTTTATAGAAGGAATAAGAGAAGGCAAGGCTCTTGGGCTTTGGAAAGACTCCTCCACTCGCTTTGAAGAGATCTACTCTAAAGATCTTCTTCTGACAGCCAGCTACTATTCTACTGATGGAAAGAAAATCTCTGAAATTAATGAGGGTGATGGCTTTCAGTCTCTCTTTGAAAAGCAAAAACTCTCCTCTCTTGTCGAATACCAAAAAGGAGGAGCAAAAGGGATCGTCGAGCTTTACAATGAAAAAGGTGAAAAATTTGGCCTCTATCATCAAGTAGACGGGAAAAAATGCGGAAAGGAAATCGCCTACTATCCTGAGGGGAAAAACGCTAAGAAACAAACTCCCAAGTTGCAGCTATACTGGGAAGACAATCTTCTTCAAGGAGAAATAAAAACTTGGTATGAAAATGGAGTGCTTGAAAGCCAGAGAGAATTCAACCAAAATAAAAAGCACGGAGTTTCTCTTGCCTGGTATAAAACAGGAGAGGTTATGCTCATGGAAGACTATGACGGAGACAAACTCATGAAAGCATCCTATTTTAAAAAGGGGGATAAAAAACCCACTTCAAGGATAGAAAATGGCAAAGGTATCGCTACGCTTTACACCTCTGAGGGTGCCTTTATAAAGAAAGTAGCTTATGAAAAAGGACTCCCACTCATTGACCCCCCGTCTTCTTAAGGAAATACTTTGAACAAATCTACTCTAAGAGATCAGTACCGTAAAATAAGAAGCAGTATTTCCTCTAGCAGAAGAGCTGAGGCTGCAGAAATGTGCTTTGCATTCCTTATGTCAAACCTTCCTCATGAGGCAAGAGTCCTTTCTGTTGCAAGTAAAGAAGGGGAAATAGATCTAGGGCAGATCAATAAATTACTGCAAGAAGAAGGACGACTGCTTTTACCTAAGGTCTCCGACGATCACTTAGACTGTTATAAAGTTTCTTCTCTAGAAGGGCTTATTTTATCTTCTTACTCGATCCTTGAACCGGATCCCCTTCTTTGTAAAAAGGCCTCTTTCGATCAAATCGATGTTGTTTTAGTTCCGGGTCTTTGTTTTGATGATCTATGCAGCCGGATAGGTTACGGAAAAGGTCATTATGACAGGCTCCTTTCCCTGTTAAGAAAAGAAAATCCTGATGTTTTTATTTGGGGCATAGGATTTAAAGAACAAAGGTCTGATGTGACAATCGAAACTGATTTTCACGATCAAACCTTAGATCAAGTCTTCTTATTCTGAATCTTGCTCTATCGCTTGTGACGGGGGCTTTGGCGGCATCTTGCAATACTTAGAGCCATCGCAAGAGCTTGGACTCGATAGAGCGCCGGCTCCCACATTTGTACAAGTCGCATAACTCGTCCCTTCCATGCAATACCAGAATACTGAATAGGGAGTTATAGACATCTGTGCGTTCTCCGGAGGAGCAATTTCTTGTCCTACAGGGTTAGACTGCCCTAAAGAGTCCTCAAAATACCCGGTTTCATCCGGACCCAGAACCTTTTCTCCAAGATTTGTTCCATTGGCTGCCATAACAACTGCTTTAAGTTTAAAGGGGCTGTCATTGAGTAGAAAAAGAGAGGCTTGGCACTGAAAAGCCATAAGACCACTACATAGGATAAAAACGGTTTTCTTCATTCTATTGCCCTTGGGTACTATCATCGGGAGGAAGGATATTCTCCCCTTGAAAATCTTTAAAAATTTCAGGATTTTTTGTGCCAGCGCAACTTTTTTTACCAGAACCTTGTTGCGCTTGAGTAAATGCTCCAGTGCCCACATTATCTGAAAAAGAAAAATCAGATCCATCCATGCAATACCAAATAACGGTATAAGGTGTTTGCGAGCGTGTCGCATTCCTTCCCGCAGGATTGCCCTCATCATTATGCCCATAGTGCTGTAGTGAATCAGTCCAGGTATTAGCGCTTTGCGAGGTAATTACAACTTCTCCGAGATAGGAACCATCGGCACCTCGAACGACAGCTCTTAACTTATAAGAGCTGTCATTATAAAGACGTACCGTCCCTGCATTGAGTTGCATGGCAATGGATGAGATAAATATTGCGATAAAAATAAATAGCTTCATGAGATCCTGGGGTAATGGGAGCTACAGTATCACTCCCTTACTAAATTTGCATTTTCCAAATGTGCCCATTTAAAGTCCAGGTTCCCCATCGAAGAAAGGACCATTTCTTTTACATAGCTCTGACTTGCAAAGAGCATGTTGTAATAAAATATGGGTATGAGGGGCATTTCTTTCATTAGAAGGTCTTCACTTTGCGCAAGGATGGCTCTTCTTTCCTCAGGGTCGCTCAGAGCCCCTGACTCATCGAGCAGCCGAGTATACTCACTATTTCCCCAAGAGGTATTGTTAGTGCCGGAAGTTTTAAACTTAAAAACCTCTAAGAAGTTAATCGGATCGTTAAAGTCCGCAACCCATGATCCCACTGCAATATCATAATTTTGCTTCGACAACATATCGAAATAGACTTTCCTTTCAAGGGATTGGATATGCAGAGTTATCCCGAGTGTTTCTGCCCACTGCTGCTGGACTGCTTGCGCAATTAAACTACTCTTTTCGGCTGTCGGAAAGATTAAAGTAATGGAAGGAAAGGAATCTACAGTCATACCTAGTTCAGAAAGACCTTTTTTAAATAGGCTTCTTGCCTCTTCCGTATCATGATCTAAAAAATAAGGGTTGGTTTGCAGCCCCATAGATGCCGGAACTAAACCCGTTGCCGGTTTTTGGTCCCCTTGTAAAATATGATCGACAATTGATTGCCGATCGATGGCAATAGCTAGAGCTTTTCTTATATTCACATTACTTAAAGCCGATTTTTCGGTATTTACCCGAAAAAAATAGGTGCCGAGCATCGGCTTGGATTTAAGCCCCTGTTCCTTGCCAAAGTTTTTTAATGCATCGACAGGAATATGAGAAAGGGGAGATCCAACCCATTCGAGCTCTTTTTTTTCAAACATCTTCAGCTCGGTATCTTCTTTGACCATACACATGACAATCTTGAAAAGCTTAACCGACGCTGCATCCCAATAGGAATCATTTTTAACAACTTGCAATTCATCATTATGCTTCCATTTTTCCAATCTAAAAGGGCCGCAAGAAACGCTTGCTGATTCTTTTTCTGCCCAATGGGGATTTTCCCTATCGACCGATTCGCATACAGGAAAAAATGCAGGGAAGGAAGTTAATTCTAAAAAATAGGGAGTCGGCTGCTCCAGGGTGACCTTTAATGTTTGCTCATCGATAATTTCTATCCCTAAATCACTTGAGGCAACAGTCCCTTGCTTTACCGATTTTGCATTTTTTATAGGATATAGTTGAGAGGCGTTATCAGAAGGGAATTTTGGATCAAGTATTTTTTTCCAGGCATAAGCAAAATCTGAGGCTTTAATCGGAAGACCATTTGTCCACTTAGCATTTCTTAGGTAAAAGGTATAGGTCATCAAATCACTAGATACTTCGATTACCTGAGCAAGAGCTGGCTCCACTTTCTCTTCTCGGTTCGTTCTTGTAAGACCTTCATACAGCATATTCATCAAAGTGCGATCACATAAAGATCGTGATTTTCTAGGATCGAGTGTTGAAGGATCCTCTCCGATGTTGATGCGAAGAGTGGAAAGAGACCCTTTGCCGAGAGAAGAATCCGTCGAGCTACAGCTACATAGCAAGCAAAATAAAGAAACGATTGTCGGCAATGCAAATTTCATGATTTTTTTCCCTTCCTTTATTGCATATAGATATTCTACTGTTTTAAAGCTCTTTCCGTTTTTTGTAAACCACGATAACATAACATTTTGTACTTATATTCAGGCAGATATGGCACACCCTATACACCGTTATGCAAGAGCGATCAATTTCACTCCGATATTTAATACATTTACCCTGAAATCGGTATTTGGAGGGGATGATGGAAAAACTCTTCCCCTTAAGAACAATCTCCTTAAAGAGCTTGAAATGATTGCCTTTCCCACAACTAGATTTTCCGTCATAAAAAGAATTCAGGATATTTTTTTGGTAGAAGTAAAAATGGAAGAGTATCCCTCCTCTACCCCTCTGTATGTCGATGAAAGATTTTTAGAATACCACGAATATCCTCTAAAGGAGCGAGTCAAAGAGCTCCCCCCTCTTTCTAGCATACTTGAAACAATGAAGAGTTTTTTAGGAGCTCCTTATCTCTGGGGTGGCAACTGCAGGGGGGTACCAGACATGTTACACTTTTATCCTCCTAAAGTAGAGATAGGGTCTCTTGATAAAATAAGCCAGCATACTTGGGGCCTTGAAGGTATGGACTGCTCCGGTCTGCTTTATTTTGCAGCAAGTGGCTTTACACCTCGTAATACATCCTCTCTTATCTCCTATGGAAACCCTGTAAAAATCCAAGGGAAAAATAGGGAAGATTGGAATTTACTTCCCGGCGATTTACTTGTATGGAAGGGGCATGTCATCATTGTATTAAATGGGAATACTGTCATAGAAAGTCTTGGAGGCAGGGGAGTGATTACGACTCCCCTTGCTCAAAGACTAGAGGAAATTGAAACTGTCTTAAAAAGAAAACCTATAGATAGCTGGGATTCTGCAATTAGCCTTCCTGAAAATGAGCGTTATGTAATACGAAGGTGGCATCCAGATTTGCTGTAAATGTAAAAACCTCAAAAATGGACTTATGAAGTCCATTTTTAAGGGAATTTTTGGAATTTTCGAATCCAATTTTTTATTTACAAGTTTTCAAGGCAAAAGTCAGTGGGGATTATATTTTATTTTTCCGTTAAATACCAAAAATTACCTGAAGCATGAAGTCTCATTTTTTTCTCCCTTGCAAACTTGTTAACTGCTACTCGAACAGATTCCCAACCCCAGTCATCACCGCATAATATTCCATGTCCTTCAACAAAGGGATACCAAGCTCTCATGTCATTATAAACAGATTCCGTATCATGGCTTGCATCTAAATATACAATATCTACTGGAGCCTCTAAATTTGTGCTGAAGTACTGAGCTGCCTCCAAGCTGCTCATTCTAAGAGGAATGATTTTGTCTGTAAGATTTGCATGGATAACGTTGGATAGGAATTGCTCATATAAATAGGGAAGAGCCTTGTAATTGGCCCAGGAGCCGGGTTGGTGTTCAACAGATCCAAGCCAGTGGTCAATTGCATATACCTTACTTCCTGAGGGAACGACAGAAGCTATATGGCGAGTGGAGCAACCGAGCCATGATCCCACTTCGATTACTATTTTTACGGAACGATTTTGAAGAAGAGCTTCCATCTGCTGCGCATTGCTATACCATCCATGAGAATCAAAAGGAAGTACTTCTATGGTATTATATGGTTCGGGAAGATCTTCCCTTTTTTCAGTATAAGCTGTCGATATAAGGCAGAGACAAAATGCAAGAGTCAGTAGTTTTTTCATGTTTACCCAAAAAAATTTAATAAAATAGGTTCTTTTTCAATTTGAAAATGAATCCAGGTTTGTATTTAAAAGGCTTTTTTAGAAAAAAGTCAAACAGTGCTTTTTTTGATCTGTGAATAGAAAAAAATCCCCAATGAATTTTTTCATCGGGGATTTTTTATTTATTGTAGGATGAATTCTTTAACTCATCAATCACATTAGCTATAAGCACTGTCCAGCCGGACTGGTGTGAGGCTCCAAGACCCTTACCCAGCTCTGCATGAAAATATTCGTAAAACTGCAGGTGATCTCTCCAATGGGGATCTTTAGCATAGGGAAAGAAAGGACCGTGAAACGGTCTTCTTCCTTCATCATTTATCTTAAATAAAGACAGAACCCTTTCTGAAAATGATCTAGCCATACACTCAAGGGTCACAGGACTTTCATTGGGAGCTTTGATATGAAAATCTTCTTGGAAAGCAAAGGAGAGCTTTTGCAATGACTCTATCATAAGATACGAAGTTTGCATCCAGATAGGCCCTCTCCAATTCGAATTGCCCCCTTTGATTTTCTCGGTAGATTCTGCAGGTTCATAATGAACCCTTCTCCCTTCAAATTCAAAGGGGTGATTCTCATGATATTTAGAAAGGCTTCGGAGTCCAAATTCAGATCTAAATTCTTCAGGATTCCATATGTACTGCAGCAAGCTTTTTAACTGCTCTTTATTCATAGGGATAAGGACATAGTACTTCTTATCTCCTTTTTCTCTGGCAATTACAGAACTCTCTACAAGATCGGGACGGTTCTTTAAAAACCAATAGAAGTTTTCTCTGAAATTTGGATGTTTTTCCAGTTCTTCTTCTGTGATGTATTCCACAGCATATAGAGGGATTAATCCTACAAGGGAGCGGACCCTAAATTTAGTAAAATTTCCGTCAGGATAGGTAAGAATATCATAGAAAAATCCATCCCTTTCACTCCATAGTTCATACTCTCCATCACCCCGACTTTTCATCGCATGGGCTATATATACATAATGCTCAAAGAATTTGGTCGCAAGCGATTCATATACTTTATTTTCTGTAGCAAGCTCCATGGCCATACGCATGAGGTTCAAACAGAAAAAAGCCATCCATCCGGTACCATCTGACTGCTGAAGCGTTACTCCTTTAGGTAGCTTTAATGACCTATCAAGGACTGTTATATTATCGAGGCCTAAAAATCCCCCTTCAAAAACATTATGACCTGAGCTATCTACCTTATTTACCCACCAAGAAAAATTCATTAAAAGTTTATGAAAACATTTTTCTAAAAAGATCCGATCTTTCTTTCCACTTTGCTCCGATTCCATGTGGTATACTTTTAAAGCGGCCCACGCTTGTATGGGAGGATTTAAATCAGAAAACTCCCATTCATAGGCGGGAATTTGTCCGTTGGGATGTTGAAATTGATCGAATAAAAGAAGCCAGATCTGATCTTTTGCAAAATCCATGTCGATAAGCGCCCAACTAACACTGTGAAAGGCTTGATCCCATGCTGCAAACCAAGGATATTCCCACTTATCCGGCATAGAAAGGATCCTCATCGAATTCAAATGACGCCAGTGGAAATTTCGGATATTGAGCCTGGATTCAGGAGGGGGACACTCCTTATTATCTCCATCGAGCCATACACTTACATCGTAGAGATAGATTTGCTTACTCCAACAGAGGCCTGCTAGAGCTTGCCTCTGGATCATTTTTTCTTCTTCTTTTGCTGAGGGGGGGTGAATAGAGTGATAAAATTCATCAGCTTCTTTTTTTCTAAGGGCTATAATTTTTTCGGCTTCTTGCAAAGGATTTTCTATTTGCTTATCAGCAAGGCGAAGATAGATAGTAACAGATTTTCCTGGCTCTATACTTGGAAAATGAAAATGAAAACAAGATTTAGTCCCCTTTATAAGAGAGCTCTTTTTTCCATGGATAAGCGCTCTATGAAATGCATCCTTACTTTCATTCTCTTTACCAAGAGTTGTTGTTTCATTATCTGTAAATAAACTTGCAGCACCTTCATCTGCATAGAGATACCTCTTGCCGAGTCTATATTCAAAGGGTAGATTGCTAAGAGGCTCTATTTTTGCATCATCTGCAATTAAGGACTGTCCCCCTGGAAAGTTTGGTCCTTTTGTGATTTCAGGTTTGGCTGTTTTCTCTCCAGACCAACTCCAACGATTTCTAAACCATAAATGGGGGAGGATATGAAGCTCCGCGGCCGTATGGTAGCGGTTAAATGCCTCAATCTTTATAAAAGTATCTTCTGTCGATCCCTTTGCATATTCTATGAAGATATCGAAATACCGGCTCTCTTCAAATACACCAGTATCAATGAGCTCATATTCTGTATCAAGGGTCGTTCTTTTTTTATTTTCTTCTCTTAATTTTTCATAAGGAAAAGCCTGCTGCGGATATTTATAGAGAAATTTCATGTAAGAGTGGGAGGGCGTTCCATCTACATGGTAATATTGCTCTTTAACATCTTCTCCATGATTTCCTTCATTAGAAGAAAGGCCAAAGAGCCTTTCTTTTAATATGGAATCTTTCCCATTCCAAAACACTGGAGCAAATACTAGGATCTGATACCTATCACACCACCCTGCAATTCCATCTTCTCCCCACCTGTAGGCTTTACTCGCCGCTTGATCAAAGGGAAAATAACTCCAAGCATCTCCATTTCCACTATAGTCTTCCCTTACCGTTCCCCAAGCTCTATCAGATACATAAGGGCCCCATTTATACCAAGGGGGAGTAAAATTCTCTCCAGAGGGCTCTGCAAGCCTTTTGCGTTCAACATTCCCTGGTGTATGAGAGCTATCTTTTTTCGGTTGCATAGCGCGAGGCTCCAAGTAGGGCGGTATTTTCATTTAAAATAAGCTTGATGGGCATTTGAGAAAGAACGTGAGCTAGACGCCCTTTAGAAAGAAACCCCTTCATAAAGAGCCCTTGTTTCATCACATTGACTATTTTAGGAGCGATTCCTCCACCAATAAATAGCCCCCCCAAAGATAATAACTTTAGGGCTAAATTCCCTGCCTCTTCCCCATAGATATAGACGAATAAATCAAGAGCTCTTTCACAAACTTTACACTGCTTACTTAAGGCTTTATCCGTGATGATTTTTGAGGGATTATCTACAAGCATTGCCTGTTTTGTACTTTCTGATTCTTTCTCTCTACCTGTATGAATAAGAAATTTATAAAGAGAAATAAGCCCAGGTCCTGAAAGGATTCTTTCGTAAGAGACATGTTTATATTGTCCCTTTAAATAACGCCAGAGCTCGATCTGTTCCTCATTACTTGGCCCAAAATCACAGTGTCCCCCTTCGCAAGGGAAGGGATGGTGTTTATTTCCATCCCAATACATTCCCGCTTCACCAAGACCTGTTCCCGCAGCAATTAATGCTTGGTTGCCAATAGAGTCTTTTCTTCCTTCATTTAAGATAAGTAACTCTTCTTCTTTAAGCCACCCAAGGCCCCATGCATTAGCTTCCAGGTCATTTATTAAATAGACTTTAGAGATATTAAGCTTTTTAGCCATTTCCTCTGCATCGATAAACCAAGGCAAGTTCGTCGCCCTGCATTTTCCATTTTCTATGGGACCGGCTATTCCAAAACATGCGGTACTAATAGGATTTTCTTCTTTTAAGAAATCGAGAACGATCTCTTCAAGACTTGCAAAATTTTGACTTGGGTATTTTTTTTGTTTGAGTATCACCCGAGGATTCATATCATCGAGCAAAGCAAGATGCGTTTTCGTTCCTCCAATATCACCCGCAATATTTAACATATTCCCATTCCCCATTTTTCCTAATTCCATAAATAATATAATTTTTGTTTTGAAAACAGATAAAAAAGCAAGTTACAGCAATTCGCACTTAAATAAATTTAGTAGAAGAGCTACTGATAAAGGATATTGCTATTCACTAAAAATCCTATTTTTTCATATGCTATTCTTTAAAATAATCAGGACAACCTATGTCAAATTCTAATTTCCGGAAAAATGCCCATCTTGACAAACACCTTATTTGTGTAAATGCCCCAAATAAGTCCCTCTTTCAAGAATTTATAAAAAGAAGTTTTGATGTTATTTTTAGTCTGCTCTCTCTGCTGTTTTTCTCTCCTCTTCTACTTATTTTATTAATACTCATTAAAAATGATTCTCCAGGAGCCCTTTTGTATAAAGCCCCTCGGATTGGGAAACACGGTAAAATCGTCTACTGCGTAAAGCTTCGTACTATGTACGAAAATGCCGATGAGAAGCTCCTTAATCTACTAAAATCAGATCCTTTTCTCAAAGAAGAGTACGAAATTTTCCATAAGCTCAAAAACGATCCTCGCATAACAAATGTAGGAAAATGGCTTAGAAAATCTTCTTTGGATGAGCTACCTCAATTTTTTAATGTGCTCAAAGGAGACTTGAGTGTTGTAGGGCCACGCCCCTATGCACCAGATGAGCTAGATGAAATTCTATCTCACGGATCTAATGCTATATTTTCTGTATCTCCGGGTATTACAGGCCTTTGGCAAACATCGGGAAGAAACCTGCTAAATTTTGAGCAAAGAGTAAAACTTGAAGAAAGCTATATAAAAAACCGATCTTTTTTCTTAGATATAAAGCTTATACTTAAAACCATTCCGCTTATTCTTTTTCCTAAAGGTGCATTTTAAACATAAGAAACCATCCCTTGAAAAACTCCCCTTGTGGTTTCCCTTTTCTTTGAGCATTTATTTGGAGCCTCTAAGCAATTTACATTCTTCTTGACGATAAGACAAGAGCCAGACAAGCTTATGAAATATAACAAAGCAGCAAGGAGTCTTTATGAGTTCATCTACAGATAATGCAAAGAAAAAAGCTTTAGATCTTGCCATTTCACTTATTGAAAAGCAATTTGGTCAAGGGACTATCATGTCGCTTGGTAAGCATTCAGCTTCCAGAGAAATTAGCGTCATTAAAACCGGAGCAATCGCACTTGATGCAGCGCTCGGTATTGGTGGAGTTCCTAGAGGGAGAATTATCGAAATCTACGGACCTGAATCTTCAGGTAAGTCTACACTTGCAACACACATTGTTGCAAATGCACAAAAAAATGGAGGCCTTGCTGCCTATATAGATGCGGAGCACGCATTAGATCCAGGGTATGCTGCAAGAATCGGTGTAAATCTTGATGAGCTGATGATTTCTCAACCTGATTCCGGAGAAGATGCTCTTAATATCGCAGAAATGCTCGCTCGGTCTAATGCTGTAGATGTCATCGTTATCGACTCTGTTGCAGCTCTAGTTCCTAAAGCAGAGCTTGAAGGGGAGATAGGGGATTCATTCATGGGTCTGCAGGCGAGAATGATGTCTCAAGCCCTTAGAAAGCTTACATCAACACTTTCTAAAAGCAATACCTGTTGCGTATTCATCAACCAAATCCGTGAAAAGATCGGTGTGATGTTCGGAAACCCTGAAACAACAACAGGTGGTAGAGCATTGAAATTCTACGCCTCCGTTCGCCTTGACATCCGTAGAATCGGTGGAATCAAAGGCCCTGATAATTCAGAGATCGGTAACCGTGTGAAAGTAAAAGTTGCCAAAAATAAAATGGCGCCTCCCTTCCAAATAGCAGAATTCGACATTATATTTAATGAGGGTATTTCACGTATTGGATCAATTCTTGATCTCGGTGTAGATCTACAAATCATCGATAAAAAGGGTACTTGGTTTAGCTACAAAACAACCAGACTTGGGCAAGGTAGGGAGTCAGCAAGAGATGAGCTCAAGAAAAATCCAGCGCTTGTTGAAGAACTTGAAAAAATAATTCTTGCAAAAGTTGCTGAAAAAGGACTTGGAGACATCAGTAAAGCAGGATCTGAGACTGTAGCAGAAATTGCTGAAGCGTTAAGCTAATCAAACAAAATCCCCCTAAATTTTGACTTATTCAGCCAAAAATTAGGGGGATTTTGTTATGCTTCATTTGTGTGACGCAGCGCCTGAGCAGTGAGCATATCGCTCATTTTTTTAAACGAAGGAGTCGCTAAGTTTAACTCTAGCAGGTTCTTTTCAAAGAGTCTCATCTCTTCTTCAAAAAATAAAAAAGCCTTTTCTTTACCAAGCAGCCTTGCCATATTGATATCTCTTTGATTTTTTTCATCTTGAGCCAAATCTCCAATATCATCAGCTACCTGAAATGCCATCCCTAAATGGTAAGCGGCCTTCTTTACTTGCTCGAGTCTCTCAATCTCTCCACCACCAAAGAGCCAACCAAAGACAAAAGAAACTTCAAAAAGTGTCACTGTCTTTTTGTAAATAACTTGCTTAATAACATCTAAGCTTAAATTAGGAGGGAAAATATCAAGGAACTGCCCTCCGGTGGCCCCATGTATGCCGGAGCAGTGAGTAGCTGATTCTAAGGCCGTCACACAAGCTCTATCACTTATTTCAGAATATGGACTGCCTGAGTCTTTCATAATCTTTGCATTACGATGAATCTTTTCAAAAGCTGATGTAATTAAAGCATAACTTGAGAGGAGTGCAATCGTCTCTCCATACACTTTATGAACAGAGGGTTTATCTCTTCTTTCATCATCGTTGTCCATGCAGGGAAGATCATCAGCAATTAGCGATGCTGTATGAAAATATTCGACGGAAAGAGCGGCTTCATACACATTTAATCCCTTAGCAAGCCCTTCAGCTACCATGAGAACGATAAGTGGACGAAACCTTTTCCCCCCGTTAGTAAGTGCATATTCACAAGCATCTCTAAGCTTAGTTTTATCTCCGAGTGATGAAATGCTTTTAGCAATTTCCTGTTCGACTTTATCTCTATGAAAGAAAAAATGAGATCCAGTTGCAGTCCCTTTATGAATAATTTTCTTTTCTGGCATCGTTTGCGTTGTCATCTATTTCGCCTCTGTTGAAAAGTGTTGCCCTTTTACGATAGTCTTAGCGGGAATCCATCCACCCACATTCACGCAAGGATAACAAAAAACGTCCTTACCTAAAATAGTACCTGGGTTTGCTACAGCATTACACCCCACCTGAGATCCATCGCCGATAATAAGTCCCAGTTTCTGCATGTCTGTTGGAAAAACTTGACCGGCTATTATAATAGAGATCGATTTTTTATCTAATCGTAGATTGGAACAGATCACTCCCGCACCGAGATTCGTATTACCACCGAGAAGCGAGTCACCGACGTAATTAAAATGGGGGGCCGCTGCATGATTTAAAAAAATAGAGTTTTTCACTTCTGTACTATGACCGATGACTGCATTCTTTCCCGTAATCACATAACCCCGAATATAAGCGCCATGACGAACAACAGTTCCCTCGCCCAAGATACAAGGCCCTTGAATAAAACATCCCGGCTCGATAACACACCCCTTACCAATAGAAATAAGATGAGCATCTTGCAGATGCACTCCCTTAGAAATTTCTACTTCGATTGTGCCGAGCTTTTGTTTATCGAGATAAGAAGATAGGTTTTTTAATGCATCCCAGACATGTTCAGATCCGGTGAAAAGTTGCTTATGCTCAAACTCTTCCAATGAAAAAAAGGCACTTGGACTTGTGGGGCTCATAGGTAAAGGTTCTCTTTGCTGTTTTTTGACTTTATATTGTAAAAGATTTTTCGGTTTAAGAAGAGAAGAATTTTAACAAAAAAACACTTTACCACTCCTTTTCTAGAGCTCTTCTTCTCTTCTATTAATAATCTTATATATATATATCTTCTTTAAAGAAGGGTGTGGGAATGTTTATAACCCCCTCTTTTTGTCTATGAGCTGGAGTTGTTCATGAATTGTTTATAGTCTGATGATGGATTGATCAAAACCCCTAAAGGTACCGGTTATCAACTACTCATGAACAATCTGTGAACAGGTTATCGACAGGGTTTCCCACAGGGGGGGTTAGGTGGTTTTGTCTAAAATTTTCTTGAACATGGGATTTTTTAGCATCCTATATTTTTCACCATCTTGATCGGATAGTAGCGCAGCCTTTCTTTTTAGTTCGGAATATTCTTCGGCGTCTTTTGGGTGGGTTCTTAGATAATCTCTAAAGGCTATAAGACCGGTCCAATCGGCACTTTCCAGGTAGGTTAGGTGGAGATGGTAACGTCTTGTTCCCTCTTCAGGATCGGGCAGATAAATAATAAAATAGGCCCTATCAGGCGTGCTATAGCTGGGTCTAAATTCGTAGCCTATACTTTGAAACTGGGGTATGAAAAAAGGGATATCTTTTTTAGGGACTGCAATAGCGATGTCGATAATTCCCTTTCCACCGAGACCGGGAATGGCGGTGCTACCTACGTGTTCTATGGAAAGAGTCGAATTAATGTGGGAGGAAATCCTTTCTTTTTCTCTTAGGAAAAGTTCCGGAAAAATCTCACTATAAGGCTTAAAGACGTATTTTTTCATAATTTCAAAAATTATAATTATAATTTGGTGTAATATGATTTTTATTATATTTATTTTATTAAATAAAATAAAAATTGATAAAGTGGAGATTCGTTCTTTCTAGAATGTATAGAAACCAAGTTTGAAAATCTAGGGGAAATTATCTTTTTTCAAGTTGATGGTGAATTTAGATAAAATCAACCAAGTTCTTTATCGGATATTGTGCGGGCTATTATGGGAGGCAGATAATTTTCTCTAGAAACTACCTTTTTTTGAGTTTTTTCTTCCAGTTCTAATCGTGCTTTTTTTGCGATACCTCCACCTGTTTTAGCAGCAGTTTTGTTTTCGACCATACCGGTGGCATCAGTAGTTTCAGCTATTTGCCTTGTAGATAGCTCGGCTAAGGCAGTAAAAATGAGCTCGGCTTCACTCATGTGATCCCGTAAATTTTGGGTTTTTAAGCCTTTTAGATCTTTGTGCTGTTTTATAGTTACCTCCGTCCATTCCTGATTAATGATGTTGGTGAGGATTGCAAATTCTCGAGTTTCTTTAACGTCGTGATCTTTCCAGTAGTCAGTGAGCTTGTTGCACGTTTCTTGCCCCATCATGCGCTGTTGAATCCATTTTTCACTCCGGCCGTGTTTTTGCCAAGTTTCTCGGGCTCGATCCAGTGACTTCTCAGGGTCAGTCATTTCTTGAATGCGCTGATAGCCTACTTTTGCCAGCCAAAGTTTCACTGGTTCTGCTTTTGGACTGGGGATTGATTGGATCAGTCTTAATACAGTTTCGCCATTGGCAACATCTGTGAGGTATTTTTTTCCATCAGCAGCTTCCAATTTCAGTCGCTTACAATTTGTAAGCGACTGACTTCCTTCCTTCTTTAGCCTGTTTTTTAGAACATTCCAATAATTTCTAGCTGACTGAAATTCTGGTTGTTGAGTCAATATTTGAACAATATCTATGACGGAAAAATACCAGGTTTCCGTCTCTTCGTCGTAGAGGCGGCGCACTTTATAATCTTCAAAAAGGATTAAGTCATTTTTCATAAGTTAAATTCCAAAATAGTGCTTATTAATATAACCTTGAGGGGGAATTCCTTTCAAAGAAAAGGTTAACTATCTATTCCTAAGGGTGACGGAAACTAACTTTTACACACTAGAGAACTGAGTTTTTTTGAAATGAGTGAATTTTGCGTAAGACTTTAAGAAAAAAATTAAGGCTTGGAGACGTATTTTTTCATAATAAAATCCAAACTGATAAAGGTGGAAGGGAGCCATCTTTACAAAGTTGAAAAATACCAGTTCCTAAAAATATCCTTCATTAGCACTTTTGGATGAGTACTCAAGGTAATCTTTGAAGGCAATAAGTTTTTTCCAGTCATTATAAAGATTTTAAATTAAATATAGAATATCCCAAGATTTTGTTTGGTAGAAATTTTCAACTTTGGTTAGGATTTTATCCTTGAAATTTTACTGTGGAGTCTAAAATGGCTGTTAAACGGAGTGCAAATTGGTTTAGAACTTTATGCATTTTGTTTCTTTTTATATCCCCGATTTCTGGTTGCGCTAGTTTCTGGGATAATTTTTTCGGTGAAAATCCGATAGAAGATTCCGAATCGATTTTTGAAGCTATCCAAAAAGAGAGAGTGGGAAACGTCGAGAGGTTGATTGGGAGACGAAGCTTACTTGAAGAAAGAAATTCAGAGGGTCTTACCCCTCTCCTCTATGCTATACAACACTTAAAGGAGGGGCAGTCCTATAAAGGAAATACGGAGAAAATTATCTTAGCTTTGATTGACCAAGGATCTTATCTTGAATCAACAGATCTTGAAGGAAATACTGCGTTGTTAAAATGCTTCACAGTTTTAAATGACGCTTGTCCGCCAGGGATAATAGAAATTATTATAGATAGAGGTGCTGATTTGGATGCTCGTAATAATGCATATCGGACTGCTTTAATGCTTGCGGCAGAAAAAAATCAAATAACAGCTGTTGAGTTCTTGTTAGCTGCTGGAGCTTTTATTGATAGCAGAGATAGAAATGGAATGACTCCTCTTATGTATGCTTCTTATAAAGGGCACATAAAAATCATGCAAATATTAATAGAAAACAACGCAGATATTGGTTCGAGATTAATAAGCGATGTCGTTATTGGATCAAAAGGAGATTTACCTCCTTTTTTACCTTCTAATTTTCCTGTTTTCTATAAAAATAAAACTGTTGTTCCTGCGGGTTCAACAGCATTAACTTTTGCAGAAAAATGTGGGGGAAGAGGAGCTGAAAAGATTATTCTTGAAGCTTGGGTAAAGAAAGATCCGAGTATAGAGGAATTTTTAATTGAATGGAGAAAAAAGGTTACTGAGCTCTAGCTCCACCACACCTCGCTCAAGAAGCCCATAAAGGGCCAAAAGAAGGCTGCGTTAAAGGGTTGCTGGCTCTCCTTTTTTATTTTCCAATAGTATTCATTAGGATAATAATAAGAGGAGAAACAAGAGGCATTGATAATTTTTTTACCAGAGATTAGGATCTGGTCATCTGGGGTGCTAATGGTAAGATTAGAGTACGAAAAATCTAAGTTCGCTTTTGCAAAAAGTTCGTGATTTTCATTATAAAAGAAAAAACAAGCAGCTGCATTTGTGTCCCATACGCCTTCAATAAAGCCAATAAGTTGATTTCTTTCATCATAAATTTCATAAACTTTTAGACAATCGAATACTGTTCCTGAAGACAAAAGAAAGGCACGGTGAGTAGATAGAACTGTATCCCCTACTTTAAAGATATAAGCACGAGTCCATTCATTGAGTTTTTCAATAGTTCCTATATGAACTTTTTGTTGGCTTTTCTCTACCCCATATATAATGCCATTTTCAAAAGAGAATCCGCTTAGATGGTAGTTTGTAAATGTAAATGTTCCTTGAGGATAGAAAAGATATTCATCATAGGAAAAACATTTAAAAGTTAAAATAATTGCTAGGATAAGAAAAAATCGTCTCATAAACTTTACACTCAATTAAAAAAAAGGGGGAGTATGTTTATTGAATTGATTTTTAGCACCTTTTATTTTCGGGCGATTGGAAAATTTAGGTTTATAGAAGTATTGTTTTAGATGTAACTCTATGATAAAAAAGAATCTGGATGATTGGATTCGAACCAACGACCTCTTGCACCCCATGCAAACGCGCTAGCCAAGCTGCGCTACACCCAGATAAGGAAATTTAAACGACAGCAATGCCTTCGAATTGGAATTCAGCTTTTTTGAATTCATTGACTCCAATCCTAGCACATTCTTCTATGATTTTTTCTAATACATCACCTGCATGCACTTCAGCAGCTGCGATGTCTACGGAGATCGATGCTGAAAAATTAACCCCAGCCCTTATTCCCTTAACATTGAAGTTGGCATACATGGATTCTTTTTTCTTCGTAATGTTTTTAAAGCGTATCAGGTTGTTTTCAGCGAGGTCTTTCATAAGTTATCCGGTAATAAAATTAAGCTACGATCCTAGGAAGAATTCTTCTTTATGTCAACCCTGAAGTCGAGAAATTTTCTATAAATTGCCCATTTTAAATGGGGGATTTGTTTAAAAAAATCCCCCTAAGCACGTATTCTAGGTAAAATAAATAGGGGCTTTTTGATGAGACTAGAAAACAGCTGGAATGAAGTACTAAAAGAAGAACTAAATCTTCCCTTCTTTAAGGATCTTCAAACTTTTCTAGAAGAGGAAAAGCGCCACTTCCACATCTATCCCCCCGAAGATCTTATTTTTAATGCTTTTACTCATACCCCTTATGACAAAGTAAAAGTGGTAATAGTCGGCCAAGATCCCTACCATGGGCCTGGCCAGGCCCATGGTCTGGCTTTTAGTGTTCTTCCAGGTGTTAAAATCCCCCCTTCTCTAAAAAATATTTATAAAGAACTTATTGAAGATGTAAAGATCCTACCGCCTAAAATGGGGAGTTTGACTTCTTGGGCAGATCAGGGAGTTCTCTTGCTTAATGCAACACTTACGGTAAGGGATGGGGAGCCTAAATCTCATTACGGTAGGGGATGGGAGAGATTTACGGATAAGGTTATAGAAAAACTCGCTGATAGGAAAGATCCTCTAGTATTTCTTCTATGGGGAAAATCTGCTCAGGAAAAGGTGGAAAGAGTTTTAGTTACGGGGGACCCTGGACACCTTATTTTAATTGCGGCGCATCCTTCCCCTTTTTCTGCAAAAAACTTTTTAGGATGCAAACACTTTTCTAAAACAAATGAGCAACTGATCGCTTGGGGTAAATCTCCAATAAACTGGCAAGTGCCCTAAATTGCGTTGTCCTATATAATCTCACTTGATATTTTCAATTTTTGTTTTAGCATTAAAAAGAGATCTAATTTATGGCCGATATCGAGTTTAAATCAAAAAAAGCGCTTGGATTTTTTCAACTGGTAATGATCAATGTTATTGCTGTTGATAGCATAAGAACACTGCCATTTTCAGCGGCTTACGGTTTCTCCCTGGTCTTTTTTTATATATTAGCGGCCCTTTTATTTTTTATCCCTACAGCCCTTGTTGCTGCAGAACTTGGAACCGGTTGGCCGACGACTGGTGGAGTTTATGTTTGGGTAAGAGAAGCATTTGGGAAAAAGTGGAGCCTTGTAGTTATTTGGCTTAACTGGATTTACAATGTAGTCTGGTACCCAACAATTATCGCTCTTATTGCAGGAACGGCAGCTTACTTTTTCGATCCAGCGCTCTCTGACAATAAACTGTATATGGGCGGATCTGTTGTTGTTCTATTCTGGCTTGCTACCTGGCTTAATCTCTATGGAATGAAGATATCGGGGATTATCAGTGCCATAGGAGCAATTATAGGAACGATACTACCTATGGTGCTTATTTCTGCTTTAGGATTTGTCTGGTGGAAAGGAGGCAATCCTTTAGCTATTAGTGTTACGGCCGATTCATTTTTTCCTAGTATGACAAATGGAAATAATCTTGCTTTCTTAACCAATGTGCTTTTTGGTCTGATGGGTCTTGAAATGGCAGCAACTCATGCAGCTGACATGAAAAATCCCCAAAGGGACTATCCTAAATCACTGCTCGTATCAGTGCTCATTATCTTAGCTACCATTGTATTTGCTTCTTTGGCTATAGCGCTTGTTGTTCCTGCAAATCAACTAAATCTTGC
Source organism: Chlamydiota bacterium (assembly GCA_026398435.1). Lineage (GTDB taxonomy): Bacteria > Chlamydiota > Chlamydiia > Chlamydiales > Rhabdochlamydiaceae > VGMB01. The sequence continues at coordinate 20,310 of JAPLSW010000081.1, forward strand.
AACTGGGGCCATGCAGGCATTTTCCTTATTTTTACATTCCTTGAATATGGGATGGGCGATTCCACTAGTAGCTGGATTCATAATACTCGGTGGGATCAGTGGCATGGGCGCTTGGATTATAGGGCCAACAAAGGGTCTAATGGTCGCCAGCCAGGATGGAAGCCTTCCTAAGATCCTTCAGAAGAAAAATAAGCATGGCGTGCCTGTAAACATCTTACTTATTCAAGGGGTTATTGTTACCCTCCTCTCCCTTGCCTTTATCATTTTTCCGACAGTAAATAGTTCATTTTGGATTTTATCAGCAGTCGCCGCTCAACTAGCTTTGCTTGTGTATGTCTTTTTGTTTTTAGCTGCAATTAAGCTGCACCACTCTAGGCCAGAGGTTAAACGCTCCTTTAAAGTGCCGGGAAAGAAGTGGGGCATGTGGATATGCAGCGGAGCGGGACTTCTTTCTAGTATTGGAGTTATTGGTCTAGGATTCATCCCCCCTTCTCAAATTGATTTAGGAAATATTTTTTCTTATGAGATGTGGCTGATTGGAGGAATGATTCTTCTTTGCTCCGTCCCTTTTTTCATTTTCAAATGGAAAAAAAGAGCAAGCTAGCATTTTACAGGGATATTTATGCAACTGCCTGAAATTTTACAATCTGCCATCGAAGAAAGGATCTCCTTTCAATCGCTAAATGCAATTTCTGAAGCATCCTCAGAGCTTACTAGTCGTTATAGAAGGGGTCCTTCTCATGAGAGCTATGTTAGATCTGAAAAAGACCGTTTGGCCTACATCCTCTCACGCCTTCCTGCAACCTATAGTGTGATTTGCAAGGTGTTTAGTGAGCTTAACGATAGACTTCCGGGCTTTGCCCCTAGAAGCTTTCTTGATCTAGGAGCTGGGCCGGGAACAGGCCTATGGTCTGCAAAGGAAAGCTTTTCTTCAATAACGGAGAGTAGTGCTTGGGAGTACGATGAAGGGTTTATTGAGCTTGGTAAAAAGCTCGCCACTAAAGATCCTACCCTTGCCCGAGCAATTTGGAGTAAAAAAAACTTTGAAATTGATAGAGATTTCCCCGAGGTAGATCTAGCTCTTCTTTCTTATTCCATAGGGGAAATTGAAGAAAAGTTTTGGGATCCCTTTCTTCAAAATCTCTGGAATAAAGTAAAAAGTACTCTTGTAATTATAGAGCCAGGCACCCCTGCAGGGTATAAAAGAATTTTAAAAATCCGAGATATTCTTTTACAAGATGGAGCGAAAATACTCGCCCCTTGTCCCCATTCAGGATCTTGCCCTTTAAAAGATCCCGATTGGTGCCATTTTACAGCTAGAGTTGAAAGATCTTCCCTTCATAGAAAAGTAAAAAATGCAGCTCTTAATTATGAAGATGAAAAATTTTCTTATCTGATTTTTTCCAAAGAGCAAAACATCTCTTTATTTGAATCTAGGATTTTGAGATTCCCTCAAATTCATAAAGGACATGTTTGTATCTCATTATGTACAAAATCTGAAGGGATTATTCAAAAAACAATTACAAAAAAAGACAAAGAAAAATATAAATACGTAAAAAAATGTTCGTGGGGAGATGTATTTTAATATTTAAAATCGTATTAATAATTCATATAGAATGAATATATCTAATTGGTTTGTTATAATGAATACGGGTTAGTTTATTTCAATTTAATTTGGATGTAAAAATGTCTTATAATGCATTTCTTCTTGTTATGTGTCAACTTTCTACTCGAAAAAAAGCAGAGTGTACTATTCAAGATAACGCTATTTTTGTAGAGTCAAAGTCAGAGGGACAGGCTTGGGATCTTTCAACAAAAATATGGGATGCCGATGAAGCAAAGGTCCCCTCATTTCTTGAAGAGAGTTTAAGTCTAAAAGGTCGTTTTAACTGGCAAGAAAAGGGAGCTTATTTAAAAAGGGATAAAGAGACTTCCCATATCTATCTAATACAAGAAATTAAGGCCTCCCCAAAGTACGTTCCCTTTAAACACCTAATGAATGATTTTGCTCAGGTAGCTTTAGAGTGGAAAAACATGCTAGGTTAATGCATTAACATTCTTTACAAACTGTTATATAATAATTTTATCTTTCAAAACCCCTCCTAGATCTTTAATCTAGTAGGGGTTTTCACGACTTGGAATTTTCTTTAGTTATTTAGGTAGGGAATTTTGTCTTTTAACTTACAGAGAACCTTACTTGTCGATTCAGATACTTCTTCACTTCCAGTTACTACAAAATCAGCCATTGATGGGAGTTCAAACGGATCAGAAATGCCCGTAAACTCTTTAATTTTCCCTTGTCTAGCCAGCTTGTAAAGCCCTTTTACATCTCTTTGTTCACACACTTCAATTGGGGTATCTACATACACTTCGAAGTAAGTGGCGCTTGTAGAGATAAGCTCTCTATTAGCTAATCTGTCTTCTTCGTAGGGGGCAATGTTTGCACATATGCATATTCCGCCGGCTTTTGTGATAAGACTTGCGACATACCCAATTCTACGTACATTGATGGATCTATCTTTTTTAGTGAACCCTAGCTCAGAAGCTAGGTATTTTCGAATAACATCTCCATCAAGAATAATTACTTCACGCTGGTAGGGATCTAAACTTTCTAATTCTTTTTTTAGGCTTTCAGCAATCGTTGATTTTCCAGAACCAGAAAGCCCAACTAGATAGATGCAAAGCCCATTATGATTTCGGTAGTACTGTCTTAAAATGTGAATAACCTCTGGAGAAGAAAACCACTCAGGAATTTCTTCGTCAGTAGAAAGTTTTCTTCTTAGTTCAGTTCCTGAAATGTTATACGTAGTAAATTCTGATGATGTACTTACGGGAATATAGTTTTGAAGCTCAC
>JAPLSW010000089.1 GCA_026398435.1 Chlamydiota bacterium
AAAAAAATAATCTATGTTCAGAGAGGATCGATTATTCAAGATGAGGCTCTATATGACGAAAGTACGCTTGTCCTAAAGGAAATGTCTTAACATCTGGGATCTTTTTCTGTTTTTTCAAAGCAAATAACTCAATAAATTGCCCAGCTAAAACCTTACCTAGCTGAACTCCCTCTTGGTCAAAGGAATTGATATTCCATAAAAATCCTTGGAAAGCAGCCGCATGTTCATAATAAGAAAGGATCATTCCAAGAGTATATGGATCGAGCCTTTCTGCTAGAAGGATTCTCGAGGGGCGATTACCCATAAATACTTTGTTGGGATTTGAACTTTTCTGTCCTGTTGCAAGAGAGAGTGATTGCGCAAATAAATTAGAAAGTAGCTTATCTTGGCAGCTAGTCCCTCTAAATTCCACATCTTGCTTGTATTGACTCTTAACAAAACCTATAAATTCTACAGGTACGATGGTGGTTCCCTGATGGATCATCTGAAAAAAGGAGTGCTGTCCGTTTGTTCCTGGCTCCCCCCAATAAGTAGCTCCAGTTTCAAAGTTTACCGGCTTGCCAAGCTTATCTATCCGTTTCCCATTGGACTCCATATTAAGCTGCTGGAGGTGCGCTGGAAATCGAGAGAGAGCTTGAGAATAGGGAATCACTGCTTGCGTTGGCATATGGAGGAAATTTCGATTCCATACTGAAAGCAGTGCTGAGAGTAGGGGGAGGTTATTATCTCTTCGTAAAGCGGCCTTATCCATGCAGCTAGCCCCTCTTAAGAAATCGAGCAGTCTATCCATCCCTAGAGCAAAGGCTAAAACAACCCCACCGACCATCGAAGTTACAGAATATCTGCCACCGATGTAATCCCAAATATAGAAAGCCGCTAAGTATTTTGCAGGGTCATCCATAGGACTCCCCTTTCCTGTGACCGCAATTAAATGATCTTTGGGATCAAGTCCTGCTTTTTTAAGACGGGTCCTTACCAGCTCTTCATTTGTCAGAGTTTCTAAGGTGGTTCCAGATTTTGATACGATGACGAAGAGTGTCTTTGAAAGATCAAGATCTTTCATGACATCGGCCCCATCATCGGGATCAACGTTCGAAAAAAAATGGGCTCGTCTTCCCGGCTTTTGAAAAGCTTTTAAGGCGAGATAGATGGCTCTTGGACCGAGATCTGATCCTCCAATGCCTACTTGCACCATGTCTGTATAGAGATCTTTTCCTTCGATATCTTTCAAAAAAGCGGTTAATTTTTCCAGCTCTTTATAGGCAAGACTTGCTGCCTCTTTAGCTTCTGGGGAGGATTCTGCTGATCCAAAAAAATCGCGCATAGCGGTATGGAGTACCGCTCTATTTTCACTCTCATACCCTTCAATGCAGTTAATGACTTTACCCGCCTGCATATCTGCCATTTTCTCAAGAGCTCCGCTCTCCTCGGCTAGGTCATATAAAGCCGCAAGAGTCATATCACTTACTCTTTCGGTTGCATAAAATAACTTAAGGCCTGAAGACTCTTTGATCATAGAGTCTATTCTTTTAGAGGATAGCGCATCTTCTTTGGTTAAATCATACGGATCTTCTGCAAGTTCGTTTAATCTTTGTACTGACTTAAGCTGAGTAAATGAAGGCATACGTCCCTCTCCGGGAATAAAATAGTGTTATGTATTTTTTTAATCTGTATCTATTTTGATTGCTACAGAAAAGTTTTGGCAGCTATGTTCCAAATTAGAAAAAAGGAGTTTCCATGTCTGAATATTGGCCAAAAAATGAGCTTAGCAAACTTCTCCATTTGGATTTCCCCATTATCCAAGCGCCGATGGCAGGAGTTTCAACGCCGGAACTTGTCACATCGATATGTTACGCAGGAGGCCTTGGATCCCTTGGCGCTGGGTACATGTCTCCTTATGATATACGAAAAGCCATAGAGCTCATCCGAATGAAATCACGCAAACGTTTTAACATCAATTTATATTGTTATAAGCCACTCGAGAACCAAACGGCATCAATGAAAGCACAAGGAGCTTTAAATCCCTACAGAAGAAAGCTCGGTCTGTCTGATAAGATTGATATCCCCGAGCTCACATTCACCTTTGATGACCAGTTACAAATCATCATAGAAGAGAAAGTGCCCATCTTTAGTTTCTGTTATGGAATACCCTCAAAAAAACAAATCGAGGATTTGAAAAATAACGGAACGATACTGATCGGCACCGCTACCAATATCCGTGAAGTCATAGAGCTTGATAAAAGTCACGTAGATGCAATCGTACTCCAAGGCGCCGAAGCCGGCGGACACAGAGGAACTTTTATCGGAGATTGGAAAGATAGTATGATAGGGCTTATGAGCCTCATCCCCCAAGCAAGAGAGGCGACTAAATTGCCTTTGATAGCCGCTGGAGGCATTATGAATGCCAAGGGAATCACAGCCGCACTCCTTCTTGGAGCGCAAGGAGTGCAAATGGGAACCGCCTTTCTTAGATGCATAGAAAGTGGAGTCCCTAACTGCTATAAAGAAGCTTTAACTAAATTTTCTTCCCATACGACCACTATCACCTCGGTATATTCTGGAAGACCTGCAAGGGTTATCCAAAATAGCTGCCTAGAAAATTTAGCAGAACTTCCGATTGCTCCCTACCCCTACCAAAATATGATGATGCAAGATGTTCGAAAAAAATGTGAGGAGCTTTCAAGGCTCGATTTCATTCCTCTCTATGCAGGAGAGGGCTTTCCCCTCATCTCTGATAGATCGGCACTCGAGATATTTTATGATCTTGCCCAAAGCACATCACTGCTTTTTAAAGAGCTAAAACAAAAAAACTAAAAAGTCGCTTGCGCTAAATCTTTTAATCGGAGTATAAATACATACTTAAATCGGAGCATAGCGCAGCTTGGCTAGCGCAATTGCTTTGGGAGCAATGGGTCGGGGGTTCGAATCCCTCTGCTCCGATTTACTTTCTTAAGCTTCCTGTTACTATCTAATTTTAGTATTACAAAAAATTTATATTTATATTTTTTAGACGAAAACCCCTTTAAGATACCTACAAAAATATACCTGCCAAGCCCGAAAAACCTTAAAATAAATCGTGTAAAAAATACAAAGCATTTTAAAAATAACGGAATCAATAAGAAGTAAACCTAGTAAAAATAAAAAATCCCGTCAGTTGTAGAGAATAAAGTTCTACTGCAACTGATGGGATTTACTTTTATTTTCAGAAATTTTTTCTAATCTACTAGCATTAAATTACAAAATCCATTCTAGATGTCTTTCACCAACTGATCTAGGATCTCTTTTATATTCATCAGGTTTAACTGGTATAAAAACGGAATGGCTATTCTGAAAGGCTTGAGCAGCTTTTAATTGAGGTCCCAAAAGAGCTGAACCCTTAGGAGGAGCTAAAGTGACAGCCTTGTCCCCTATTACAGATTTCGCAATCATCATTGCAGAATCACCTACCATAAAACAATCATTTCCATACGATGCTTGAACTGAACTTGGATTTACTGACATAAAATCTCCATTTTTAATTATTAGTTTTAAATTAAAAGCTTACTTTCTATGATTATAAGTATAAATAATTTTATAATTATTTATAAGGATTTTTATATTAATATGTTTACAGGGAATAACTATACATCTGATTATCAAGAGGATAGAACATTAAATTAAAAAGACAGTTCACTTAAAAAACACTAACAGTCCCTATGCCGTTAAACCTCTTAACATAAGGGCATTATGCAATTAGGACTGGTTCTTAAAGACGTTTTCGACATTCTCAGTTACGAATAGGTCAAAGCAACCTAGAAAAACGTATAAGACTATATTTCCGAAAAAGTTACTGGCTTACGTTAAACAATGAAGCAGGTGGGATCCTTATTTTTTGACCCAAAATATGAAAAATGCCCACTTAAATAAGAACTTCTTGAGCTGAAAGCTCCAGGCCAAATTCTTCATAAACGATAGAATTGGCGAGATCTAGCCTTTCGCCTATACAGACAACCTTTCCGCCGGCAGCACAAAAGCCTTGAAGGCGCCTTTTACCCTGCAGAGAAACGGAAGCGGAAATTACGATGATATTATCGATCCCATTCCACCCTTCCGTAAGTAAACTTTCCGGAATGATCCTATAAGGGATCTGAAGAGATTTTAATTCTTCAAAAAGACGGGTCAGCGATTCTGTAGCATTTTGAGTAAAGAACTCTTCTGAAGGAAGGCATACGGCAAGACTCACCTCTGAGACAGTAGAAAAATAAGGAGAGCTCCTTCCGATCCATCCCCCTAGACAAGATCCTTCATCCCAATTTAGATGACCGGCAGGAAGAGGGGATTTCTTAAGCCCGAGCAAAATGTACTGGAATCTTTCTTTCGAAAGAAGGCGTGCTAAAAAGGCAGGGTCTTCTATCTCACAAACATCAAACAAGCAAAAAGGCATAGCCGTATCTGGTAAATAGGAAGCGAGCCTTTGAAAATACTCAGAAAATAGATCTGCCGCATAAAGGATAAAAGAAGGATTATCTTCTAATGCTTCGGCCCAGTCATCACCATTTTGTAGTATGATATCAAGGATCTGCTCTTTATCTTGAGCTACATGCATTTTTTCGATAAAAAATTGTTTCTGCTCGTCATTCCATAAGAATTTTCGTGAAAAATGAGCGTCACCGCGATTGAGAATAACACCGATAGAGACATCTTTGTGATCGCGCCAGAGAGTGCTCACAAACTCATCTATAGCTATCCCTAAAGAATAAAACAAAGAGCTGTCGCTACTATCGATTTTTTTTGTAGAGAGACCAAAGTCAAGCTCCCAGAGAATTAGCTTTCCTTCGCTGCTCGCCCTTTCTGCATAGGCCCTTTCTTTTTCCCAAATGAGCTCATTATCGGCGCTTGCAGGAAGTTTGATCAGAACGGCATTGGCAGCTTCTAGTGTTTGGAGATCCAAGCGTTCTTCTTGGATAACTGGAAAATACTTATGCCCATCTCGGTATAGGTAGTTAAAATCAGCTGTTATTTCTTTTGTGTCTGTCATTTTGTCGCTTTCGTGTTACTAAATTGCATGTATCGAATTGTTTTGCCCTTAGCTCTCCAGAGTTCATCAAAATAGGAGCTACCATATTGAGGCCAATCAGTTACGTATTGGGTACCGGGCAGGGTAGATTCCCACGCTCCACTTTTACTCATTTCCTCTATCATCTGCAGGGAATAAACCTCGTCATCTGTCACAAAAGTTGCCTTAGCATCTTTTTTAGCGATTTCAGAAACCCGTTTGATAAAGGGCTGGCGGAAGATCCTATTCTTTGCATGCCTATCTTTAGGCCAAGGATCGGGGAAATTTATGTAGATTTCACTGAATGTGTCCTCTTGGACATAATGATCGGCAAATGGCTCTGCCTCACCGCAAACAACTAGCACATTGGTTATTGAGGTGTTTTTCATCCGAGCCCAGATCTTGGTTGCTCTATCGAATCGTTTTTCTACTGCCACCCAATTTTTCAGCGGGTGAGCTTTAGCCTTCTCTAAAATCCAAGCTCCATTACCAGAACAAAATTCTATACACAGATCATTATCATTGCCAAACATCTCGGGATCATTCCACGGAAGCGGGCTCCAAAGATCATGTTTATCATAAAATTTAGGAACGTAAAGCATTCGATCGTCTAAATGGGGCTTTCTGTGCTCCCAGGTAAAAGGAAATTTTAAATTTTTAGATTTCATAGCTCAGAAGTTTAGCTTAAATGGGGGTTTCTCATCCAGGGTTATAACACTAAAAACTCTTATTCAAAAAAAAATTCCAAGCAACTTATAAAAAAAAGATTCTTTTTTTTCTCTAGGTATTTCTAGAGAAACTAGGGGGTCTTAAAAGACCCAAAAATGCAAGATGCTTGAACTATTCCCCTGCACTTGGTAGTCTAAAAAATTAAATTATTGTGCCTTTTTGCACCTTTTGTTAAAGATCCCTTATAGTTTAACTTCTTAGTCGGAGCTCGAGACCTATGAAACGTATAGCACTATCTTTAGGAAGCCTATCCCTTGTACTAATGCAAGCCGGACAATGCGCACCTGCAAATTCAGCAGATTACCCCTTAAACGCATCAAGTATTTCTTTAAGTTCAGAAGAGATCGATCCTCTAGCTCTGTTAGAATCTGACCTCCAGGAGCTCGATGCTGAGCTTTCGTCTCTTGAGCAAGAATTAGAAGATGAACAAATGCAAGAGGCCCTTTCAGGCAATAGCGCAGCTCTTGAAGAAATGGCTGATTCCGCCTCCCCTCTCCCTCTTAAAGACGCAGAAGAGAGCGATTCTGTAATAAGCGATCTTTCCATAGAGGAGTCTCATGCTCCCCTTGATGAAGAAGAAGAAATTGCAATGGAAGATCTCTCTCCAGAAGAAAATGAATCCCTATCTATAAATTCTGAAGAAGATGATAGAGAACTTGAATCTGCGATCCCATCGACCAGAAAAAGAGCCAAAAAAAAGACAAATAGCGAAATTGCTCTTAATGAGACTGAAGAAAATACACTCCTAGAATCCCTACAAAGCCCTATTATAGAGGAAGTTTCCCTTACTGATCCTATAGCACCCGTGCAAGAAACGGCCCCCGCTGTAGAAAATAAAGTAAGTGAACTTGCCCCTACAGAAAAGCTCTCTCCTAAAGAGACAGTTGCAGTCGCCCCAATACCTGCCGCTGCAGAGGCTGCTAGATCCCCTGCAAAAGCTTTAGAAATTAGTCTGCCGCAGGTATTTGCTGGATCTCCGACAATTTACCTTACCCTTCTTTTGCTCTCTCTCATTTCTGTAGCTCTTTGGCTATTTAACTCTATGAGTCTTAAAAAGTACGCTTCTACTCGTGGTGAGTTTATAAGAAACCTTCACAATAAGCTTGTCAGCAACCACTATGATGAAGTCCTCGTACTTTGCAAACAAGACAATGGCTTTTTTGCAAAAATGATTGCCTCTGGAGTTAGAGCGAGAAGATACGGTTTACAATTTATGTTAGAGTCGATGAAATCAGAGGGGAAAAGAGCGAGTGTTTCCTACTGGCAAAGACTTAACATCCTCCAAGATATAGCAATCATCGCTCCGATGATTGGCCTTCTTGGAACAGTGCTCGGTATGTTCTATGCGTTCTACGATCTAAATCGATCCTTTGAAAGCATCTCCTCTCTCTTTGATGGTCTAGGTATATCCGTTGGAACGACTGTTGCTGGTATCTTTGTAGCAATCCTTGCTATGGTCCTCCATTCAACATCTAAGTATCGTTTAGTAAAATCCCTTACCTTTGTTGAAAATGAAGCGGTCACTCTCGCTCATTTAATGGACAACAAACACAGCCACTAACCAAAGAGCCAAGGATTTTTTATGAACTTAGTACCCGAAGAAGAACTACACGGTAAGAGCAGTTTGAACCTAGCTCCTATGGTCGATTTCTTGTTTCTTATCGTGGCCGTCTTTGCAACACTTGCAGTTACCAGGGCGACCCTATTTGATTCCGATATCAATCTTGTTAAGGTTACAGCACTCGATACTCCCAGTGAAACCCTGGCCACAGATGATTTTTCTATAGTCAATCTTGCAGTGACAGCTACCGGTCAATACAAGTGGGTTACAGAATTTAACGAGTACCTGATGGAAAATATCAGTTCGATCCAGCAAGAGCTTACAAAACAGCAACAGCTAGGTCTTTTGCCGAGTGAACAAGAAAAAACTAAGATCCTACTGCACGTAGATAAAAAAGCAGAATGGGAGCCCGTAGTTCAACTGATCTTTGCCCTTAAAAAAAGTGGCTTCCAAATAAGCCCTGTATACGAATCTGACGAGGCTGTCTAAGGACAGCCTCTTTCTTAAACGGTTACTACCCTACCTCTTCATCTATAGACACTTACAATACATTTCTCAATCCAAAAAGTCCTTATTCATAGGCTATCTCATTGATAATTAGATGGATAAACCTATTTTTTCAATTTAATCATATTATACATTCGAGTATTTCGATCAATAAATAATGCTTTTAAAATAAACAAATTGCACAAATAAAAACTTAACTTTAATTCAAATTAATGATATAATTTAAACTAAAGACTAATAAAGGACAGAACTAATATGACAATTGGAATCAAGCCTGCAGAATTAACACCAACTCAAACTAGAACATTAACATCTCTACGTAATTTAATAAAATGCAACTCTATTAATAATTACTCAATTGATGTAAGGATTACAGACAACCTGGAAATTATTCCTTCGTGGAATATTATAGCAAGAATTTGGAATAGGTCACATCTTGATAGTAGTAAGGTTTCAGAAGCGCTTCTTAATGCGGTACAAGATCCCCAGATTATAAATAAATTAAAGGAAACAGGTGAGCTTGAACAACTTTTTTTTAAAGAAAAATATATGCAATGGAAATTTTCAACTACAAAAGTACAAGATAGAAGGGAAACATTAATAGAAAATTTTAGTAAGGCTGATGCTATTTTTATAAAGGCGATGCACTCGGTTTAAAAAAAATCTAGCCCAAGTGAAATGCTTCAAGCATTTCTCCCGATCTTACAATTTCAAACTCCTTTTCTAACTCTTAAATGAAAATCCTCTTTTCGCGCCATTTTTAGCTTATTGTGCCATTTGCGCGCCAATCGCGCCATTTTCTTGAAAATAGGAAGCCTTAAACTCCCAGTTATATTCACACTTATATTACTCTTGTTTGAGCGCCTTGTGCCAGTTGCCATTTGGCAATCCGGGATGGCATATCTAAGCTTAAAATATCAGGTTTAAAAACATCTCCTAAATGATTATAGAGGGGTCCCACTAGTGGTGTAACTAGATGATCCGCCTCTTTGTCCCACTGATCTTGTGTAAAGAGGCTAATAAAGAGTTCCTGTTCAGGAGCACGGCTGATAGGAGAGTCCCCTTGAGGCTGGGCTGCAGGGGTAGTATTTTGAGCTACTTGCGGAGAAATACGTTTTGGCGTCTTAAACCATCCACCTAACAGCGATATTACAGGAAATGCAATAAGAGAGGTGACAATATTTACAAGAGTGGAAAAACCTTTTGATATGAATGTTGGTATTATAAGACCAAATGTATGTTCCCATATATTTTTCATTATTCTTCGTACAGGTTTTGGAAAAATAAATTTTCCTATCATTCGCGAAATTGTCATCTTCGTATTAGGAATTCCCCCGATACCTGATGCGGTTAGTACTTCCTGGAGAAAACTTGTGCAGTTAGATTTAAGATAGTGAAACTGGATATTTTCATCCCGAGAGTATTTCTTAATGATTTCCCCGATTTTAAATACGTGTTCCCCTTCGATAGGAATTGTTGTTTCTATACGTTTTTCCGCATAAGTCTCAAAAACATCCGGACAGGAGATTTTATTTTTTATCGAAGACATAGGTTGAAGAAGATTAATGTCTTTCCGATCATGTAACATACCAAAACTGTATACATTACCATCCGGAGTAATGATTCGAAACCAGCTATGCATAGCCCCATCTGTCACTCTATCGATAAGACCTTGATTCGCGGGTTTTATATGAGAGGTCACTACCTGCAAAAGATACCTACCTGGTGGCACTTCAAGTTTCATTAAAACAGCCGGCATTTTCCAGTTATAGGGGTCGTGACAAACAAGACCCTCTGACAGGAATATCCATCTCTTTTTTACACCAGTGTCCGTTGAGAAGATTTTTCCGTCTTCGACAACAAATCGCTTGGAAATCTCTTCCCAAGGGGTGAATTTCCCCTCTATAAGAAGTCCCACTTGCCCACCGTGATTAATTTGATTTTTGCCAAAGAATTCAAAAGATTTATGAATAAAAGCCGATAGAATAAAATTAGCAAAATCAGGATGTGCAAAATAAAGTTCAGGATCTAATCCACACTTTAGAGACCAGCGTTTAAAATTTGCTGAATCATGTTTTTTTACCAGTTCCTTTAAGCTTTCAATTTGGCAAGTATTTTCGGGAAGGTTTATCGGAAAACAAAGGCGGTAGGCAAGAGCTGTTTTTTCAAGAGTTTGGATGAATTTAGGAGCTGTAGATTTATCTTCCCATTTCTTTAAAACTGCATCAATTTGCTGAAAAACCCGTACTTTTTCAGTAGGATGTATAGTTGGATCATCTCCTTTGAAAGCTTCAATTCTTTGAACTAACCGACTTACTTCTTCGTTTAGATTCTCAGCTCTAGAAGGAGTAAACCAAGCCGTAATAGGTAAGCAAAAACCACTTGAAAAACAACAGGATCCGACTGTCATAAGTAATCCTCTACGTTTTATTGTTAAAAAGCGACTACGGGCTCGGGAAGAGTGACTTTAGTTGGTAATGCATAACGTGCAGCATCTATTCTTTGTGTTTGTTCTACCTGGCTTAATAGGGAAAATCCTGTCTCAGATCTTACTCTTTCTACTTCCTCTACTCGGTATTGAGATACAGCGTCTTGCCACTCGCGGATCCTTTTGGGGTAGTCAAAAAAGCCTTTTCTGGTATCAAATATCTCAAGAAAGGACCTGAAGGGTAGATCAGCTACATCAAATTGATTTCTAGGTAAAACGGCTTTTGAGCCTGAGAGAATATAAATAAACAGGTTTCTTATTACAGAAGCAAAGGTATGCCAACATCTTTCTATCTTTCCAAGAAGGCTTGATGCTTGATGATGATATTCAAACCTATTGCCAGTAATTAAACGGGTTCCATTTTCCTTAGAGGCTATATCTAAATCCACAGTTTGTAAAATATTACGGGTCCAGGAACTACAACTGCTGTTAATCAGGTTAAACATCTTTGGTGTTGATTTATTTTGAAACGCTTCGATTTTCGCTTTGAGTTGCTCAAATTGCTCTTTAGAAATTTTAGATACAGTCTTTTGGATAAATTGTTCTTTACCGAGCAGCTCATTTTTATCTACGGCATGGAGTTTTCCCCGAAGAGTCTTACAAAGACTCATTGTAGATAGGGAATCTTGATCATCCCAAAAATAGCCTACATTATACACCCCATCAGGTGTTTTTAGCTCAATCCAAGAATGCTTGTCATCATCCTTTTCATTTATGATAGTCTTTAGTACAAGACGGTAATCATCGTCTCCTGCAGCATGTTTTCTCTTTCTAAATACAGGAAGTGTTGTCCAATTTTCCGGATCGTATTGAGTAAGCCCCTTATCTTGACAGAAAAAATAACGGTGATCCCCTGCAATTGCATAGATTTTTTTATTCTTAATAACAAAGCGTGAAATAAGGGAAGATACATCTTCAAGGCTGCCCTCAGAACGTATCCGGTGGTGCTTTGTTACAGGATCGATAACGACCTGTTCACTTAAGCGACTCATTTGTTTATGGGTATACGACTCTGTCAAAAAGTCAATTTCTTCAGGATTACGTAAAAAGGCTTCAGCGGCATATTCTGAATGGACTAATTTCTCATTAGGAAGTGCACTATGGGCCTTGCGAGCTTCGTGAGTGGATTCAGAAAGCCATTTATCGAGAAGCCCTCCAGATAAAGGTGTCGAGTAGAAAAGTTTAACTCTCTCTGGATCTATGGCTCTTTCAGAGTGGAGAGAAGAAAACTTCTCGGATGTTACAAATCTATCAAGCTTTGCAATACTCATGAGAAAAGGATCTGAGCGGGCTTTTGAAAAATTCTGGCTAAGTTTATCCCTATATCGATCGGCAAGAACCCTAACATATAAATCGGATGTTTCAATCAAACGATGTTTAGCTAGGGGCTCAAGTTCTCTTAACCCAGATCTATGCTCTTGTAATGCTTTTGTAAATAACCCTAAGACCTTCTGCGCCTGTTTTTCATCAAATGAATTTACGATCTGCAGCTCGCCGCTAGAAGAATTCACTCCAAAAAATTGCCTTTCTTGTCGAATTAATTGAGGAGAATATGCTGGTATATTTATTGTCATTTGCTTCTCCTTTTAAAATATGGTTGCGGCAAGTTTTGGATCTCGTCTATAAATCCGTTTTTGATCAAGTGAGCGGTCCGCTTCCACAGCCCTTTTCATTCCATCAAGCATTCTAGGGAGCTCCTCACTAAACTTGCCTACAGGCGTTTCTAGCCTGACAGGCTCAGTTTCTCCTAGGAACTCATCAAATGTAGCAAAAAACTCATCTTCCGAAGAAACAGGTTTTGCAAACCCTTGAGTAATCGCAAAGTCTTGGTTAATCTTTTCCCAAGGAAGAGCATCTTCATAACGGAAAATTACGCGCACGATCCAATTAAAAAAGGTAACTAAATTATCAACTAGCCGTTTTGCAAAACTGATTTTAGACGGCATGTTATCTATGATAAGTCTTGTTCCACATTTAGACAGCTCGAATACGGTAAGCCCCCCAGCTTTTCCTATCACGGCGCCTCCATAGCTTGCTACGCGGTAGAGTTTTTCCATGGTCTCAGGAAGAACAGTTCTGCTGGGAGTGATTGTGCCGCGAGGAAGTCTTGCTGCAACTTGAGTAGCATGATTGAAAATGTCAACATTGTCTCCGCAAAGAACAACTACCACAAAAGGGATCTGGGCTGCCGGAGTATCCTTATACCTTTTAACAAGAAGGGCTGGATAGGGAGAAAAACTCCCATTACTACCGCTTGAAACTACAATAAGCTTTTTATCTCTAGGGATTCCAAGTTCTATTCTAAGAGCGGCAATATCTGAGGGGCTTCTATCTTGGTCGTAGACCTTTTTAGTAGGGGGCCCAACAATTGCAATCTGCTCAGGTCTTTCTGTGGGAGAAACCCTTGGAGACATAACATCTTCATTATAGGGTAGAGCGACCTTATAGTGCTCATAGTCGACAGGTTGGTCACGAACTAGTACGGAACGGTCCACATCTGTTACTACGTGTGTGCATGGTATCCCCATAAGAGAAGCCGCTTTAATGATGGGCTCAGAAACTGCGCCTATAGTCGTTACTGCTTGGGATGGATTTATAAGAAGCAGTCGCTGAAGAGTTTTTCTCACTTCTTGCTTAGAGGGTTCCTTTGTATTATTCATTCCAGTAGCCCAGCGGAGAAAATTAATTAATGCAAAAGCCTTATTTTGCAGTAAACAGTTGAAAATATCCTGAGTTGTAAAGGAAAGCCAAGATCCGGTAGCTTTTTTTGCCGCGTCTTGATCTGCAAGCAGGTCTCCCGGTATGTCAACGCTTACCGGATGCATTCCCCGATCATTGAGGATCTCTGCAACACTAAGGGTAGTCTGTTTATGACCACTACCCCATGCACATCCGAAAACAGCAACAGTTTCGGCTGTATCTGCCACGGCCACTGCAGCATCATGTTTAGCTAGAATGAATGGTTTTTGATGTAAGGGCCAAAAGGCATCCCTTCCACCAGTACGTGTAGACTCACCTGGAACTTCAACTCTTGGATTATCTACTGCATGACAATCACAAAGGCTATGCTTTTCTCTTTGAAAAAGGGCATTAATTTTTAGCCACTCCCCTCGTATCAGACCATGATGCAAGCAATATAGAGTCTTTGATCCACAGGGCATATTTTTAAAATCAGCAAGGAAGTGAAGGGTATTTTGAAAAGCTTCCGTGCAGCGAGCGATAAGGGCCCTTCTAGGTCCTAGCTCCATCCCTTCAATGCTTCTAGTTAGGTCGACAACTTTTATGAGCTCTTTACCATAAAATTCATGTGTCTTTAGAATTCTATAGAGACTTGGGAAAAATTCAGGAGCAGGTATTGTTTCCACGGTCTCTTTCAATTCCTCAAAAGCGATTTTTTCGACCCCCTCTGGAAGACGCCCAGCTATAGCATCGAGAAGTTTCATGTATTCCAATTTAAAAGCCGGCTGATTGTTTTGTTCAATATATCCAATAAGCAATGCGCAGTTTTCATTAACATCTGGGAATTTCTGATGAATACTTTCGATTTTTTGTTTTAGATAGTCTTGACTATGAACCAGCTCCCTTGTCTGTATCATCTGCATGAGCTTTTCATGGGTTACTGTGGGGAATTGATCCAAGTTAAATACTACTCCCCCATCTTGACATCTCATACATGCATAGAGAAGATGAAGAGCGTCTGTGTTCTCTCCCCCATCAATCTTATCAAGAATGAACCCAGCAAGCATGGCGCTTATGGACCCTTTTCCTCGAAGCTCTGCTACAAAATTTGCTAAAAGGGCAGACGATGTACCAACATCTCTCCAATTCAATTTTAGCAAAATTGCCATTTTTACAGGGATGAACCCTTCAATTTCGAGCCCATTAATCATTCTAAGTATTTGTGTGTTTGGAAGGAGAGCTTCCCCGCGCATGGCTCGGGTATTCGCTTCTGTATACGACGGACCTATAACTTGCGGATTGATTTCATCGATGATTTGAGTTGCTGTAAGAGGTCTCTGCTGTGTAATCGGTGAAGCCATTGATGCCATTTACAATTCCTTATTTAGTAATTATTTTAAGGTTTAATGCCGAAATAAGCATAAGACCATGATCAGTTATTTTTAATAATAATTATAACAAGATCAAATGATAAATATCACCTAAATAAAAAACTAATACTAGTATTTTTTTATTTAGTATATTCCGCTAAAAAAACCTAATACCACAGCGGAAGCGTCTACATATAAAATATTTTAAATGCCAAACCACTATTCTCGAAAAAAAATGATCCTAGCAATCTACAAGATTCCCATAGAGAGACTCGGCTAAAAATACGACATTCTCAACTTGATGTTAAATTATTCCCAACTTCCCCTTGACGAAAACAACATAAAACTACAGAATCACACATTCACAACACCGCCTAGGTGGTGAAATTGGTAGACACGCCAGATTTAGGTTCTGGTGCCGCAAGGTGTGAAGGTTCGAGTCCTTTCCTGGGCAATACTCCCGAAGATGTTTTCTACAAAGAAAAAATCTTCGGGTTTTTTTTTACAAATTCTCACTCTCAAATTATTTAGAAAACACACCTGTCTTCCTTACCCAATTGCACATATCTGCTATCCGCATTACGGTAAAAAGCGATAGAGATGTTTATCTTTGCTACTAAAATTACAAAAAAAAAGCCCCAAGGCTCCGTTAGGAACCTTGGGGCTTTTTTTTACAGAGATTAAAAACAACTACTTGGCAGGTGTTTTACGCCACTGTGTTTTAGGCTTATCTTTTCCGAAAGAGGAAAAAGGACGGCTGCCTTCTTTTCTTGGAAAGGAAGAGTCTCTTTTGTCATCAGATGGACCTCTAAATGGTCTAGGACCGGCTGGAGAGAACTCTCTTCCTTCGCTAGGACCTTTGTTAAAGGATCTAGGACCTCTTGGGAATGGAGCTGCGTCTCTTCCTTCACCTGAATTAAAAGGTCTTGGCGCTCTTGAAAAGGAGCTAGACTCTCTTCCTTCGCTTGGACCCTTATTAAAGGATCTAGGACCTCTTGGGAAGGGAGCTGCGTCTCTTCCTTCACCTGAATTATTAAAAGGTCTTGGAGCTCTTGGGAAGGAGCTAGACTCTCTTCCTTCGCCCGGACCCTTGTTAAAGGATCTAGGACCTCTTGGGAAGGGAGCTGCATCTCTTCCTTCACCTGAATTATTAAAAGGTCTTGGAGCTCTTGGGAAGGAGCTAGACTCTCTTCCTTCGCTTGGACCTTTATTAAAAGATCTTGGACCTCTTGGGAAAGGAGCTGAATCTCTTCCTTCACCTGAGTTATTAAAAGGTCTTGGCGCTCTTGGGAAGGAGCTAGACTCTCTCCCTTCGCTTGGACCCTTATTAAAAGTTCTTGGAGCTCTTTCTGAAGAGTCAGAGTCTCTATTGCCACGGAAGTTTCCTTTAAAAGCAGGCCTTGGACCTCTTGAAAAAGACCCTGGTCCATTTCTATCTCTAGAGAATGAGCGTCTTTCTTGGACGGTAGGCTCAAATCCTGGGATTGTATGTTCTTCTAACACTTTACCGAGAACCTTGGAGATGTTCGATACACGAAACTTCTCTTTATAAGTAGCAAAGGTAATGGCAACACCTGTACCACCAGCTCTTCCTGTTCTTCCTATACGGTGGACAAAGTCTTCTGCCACGAAAGGAAGGTCAAAGTTAATGACGTGAGTAAGCGTTAGGATATCAATACCCCTTGCGGCTACATCTGTAGCTACAAGAAACTGAGTCTTACCTTCACGCAATTTCTCAATAGCGCGAGTTCTCTGTCTTTGGTTCAGATCTCCATTGATCGCTTCAGATCTATATCCTTTTTCTTGCAAATGATCTGCAAGATCGCCAGTTTGTCTGATCGTCGATGTAAAGATAATACACTGATTGATAACGGTATTTTCTAGGATGTTTTCTAACATGCGTAGTTTATGGGCAATGTTATCGACATAATAGAGTTTTTGCTCAATAGCATTCTGTCTTTCAAGAGATGGCTGAATCCGAATCTCATGGGGCTCATTTTGGAGCTGTCTGGAAACTGGCAGAATCTTTTTATCAATAGTTGCAGAAAATAGAAGAGTCTGTCTTGTCTTAGGGATCGCATTAGAGATCTCTTCAACAGCTTCTAAAAAGCCCATGTCGAGCATTCTATCTGCTTCATCAAGAATAAACATCTTAACATTACAGAAGTTAATACGGCCTTGCTGCATATGGTCAATAAGTCTACCTGGGGTAGCTACTAAGATTTCATATTTGCTGGAAAGGGCCTTTTTCTGCAGAGGATAAGGAACTCCCCCATAAATACAGACAGTTTTAACTTTAGGAAGGTGTTTGCTGAATTTCTTAGATTCTTCCGCTACCTGGATAGCAAGCTCTCTTGTAGGAACAAGTATAACTACTTGTGGACCGAAATCCCCTCTAAACTCAGGATCGCAGAGTTTATGAAGAGCTGGCAGCATAAAAGCAGCTGTCTTCCCCGTTCCTGTTTGTGCAGATGCCAGAACATCTCTTCCTTGTAATACAATCGGAATTGCTTGCATCTGGATAGGAGTTGGTGTTTCATAACCAATCTCTTGAAGAACTTGATTAATTTTTTCGTCAAATTCAAATGTGGTAAAACTAGACAATTTGGTGTCCTCAGTAAAAATTGCTGATTATCTTAAAGATTTTAACAGCGAACTATTACTAAAGATTTAGAAATGAATCTCTTAAAAGAGTTGGCTCAGACCAATTTAGAATATGCACGCCTTAAAAACGAGTAGAGCATACATCATAGAATCTTGTATTACAACTTAAATAGGTAAAGAAGACAAGAATAAGGAAATAATTATTTTTAAAATAGCCTACCTTACTATTAGACTATAGACAAAAAGACAAAGACCTAGCAGCAGGAGGATCGAACCTGAAATCCGACCTATCCACTGGGAACTATGAGATGTGACCTTTTTCTTAAAAAAAGCTAAAATCGAACTTAAAATTTGCCACCAAAGGCAGGATCCTAGAAAAAGGCCTATCCCTAAGACCCATGGGGATAGCAAACTCCTAGAGCTCTCCTCTACCCCAAAAGAAGCACATAATGCCGAAACTCCGATAAATGTCAGGGGCGAGGTCAAAGTCAAAGTAAAAGTTGTCATAAAAAGATGAAGCATATGAGGACGCCTAACTAGGACCTTTTCCGACTGGACCTCTAAATGCTCTCTTAGAGTTTTTACTCCCAGATAGCAGAGGATCCCGCTTCCGAGAAAATGGAAGAATAAGCGGTACTTATCCATAAAGTCTACCACAGTATAGATTCCGTAGCCGGCAACCACCCCATAGATAGCATCAGCAAGGCCGGCTCCGGCTCCCGTAACAAGGCCAATAACGGCTCCAAAGGCAAGGCTATAACGGATACATAGGACCATGGTGGGCCCAAGCGGCAGGGCAAGTAAAAACCCTATGCAGATCCCTTTCCAAAAAAAATTAAGCAAAATAATCCCTTTGCACTCAATAGACTAACATTCTCAAATTTCAGGGATATTTAAAAGAAAAAGCCTCGCCTGGGTTACAGGCGAGGCTTTAAAGACAAATTTTAGCTTTGTGTAAGATTTCGAAGTTCTTCGATATTTCTTTCATAAGTGGCTTTGTTAAGGAAGAATTCAGCTGCATGCTGCGTTCTTAGACTCATATCTCTTGTCGAGATAAATTGTCCTTGAGAATCAGTCATGTTGTGATGAATTTCCAAGTTTTGTGCATCGAGTTCGGCAACTCTTCGTAAACGGGACTCATTCATAGAGTAGACGTTTAAAATTTCACCGGTATTGCGAGCGATCATAATATGGCAATGTTCGATTTCGCCAAGGAGCGCTAGCGGGTCTTTTGTTGTTTTTAATTCTTTTTCACATTTCGCAATTTGTCTTTGAAGGCCATCATTGGCTTCTTGTAATTCTTTTACCCTATCAAGATTGCCTGACTGAAGTGTAAGCCTGTCTTGACCTGCATAGAAATTAGCTCTTTCTTCGCGGGTAAAAAATGCTTTCGCTTGATGAGCTAAGATAGTTTCAGCGCCGGCAATATGGTTCGGCTCTGTTTTTTGGAAGGTATGCGATTCAACCTTAGGTTGATCTGCAGATGTAATAATATTTTTCATAATATCCTCTTATTCTTCTTTATAAAGATTATAGCTATGCATAATGCGTACAGGCGATCTACCCCTAGTGCAAATAACATCCTGTAGATCCGATTGTATTAGTAAATTGTTTATTTGTCAAACAGCCGAAATCAACTAACATACAACTAAACAATGCAAGCGACTAATTACCGATAATTTATGAATTAAATTTTTATTAATTAAAATACTGAGCGATAACGTCTGATAATACACCCACAAGACCCCCATTACAATTGACTAGATTTGGAGAGATATGCATAATATTGGAAAAAATTAACAACCAACGGAGATAAATTATGTCTATATCAACATCCCTTACAACACCAAGCCCAAGCCCAAGCCGAATAGTAATAAGCCCAGATTCCCCGATAAGAATGGATAAATCTCCTCTAGGAAGAGCTCAAAGGACATATTCCTCTGAAGGAAAATCATTCAAACCTACTAACCTACATCCAACTGCCTTATTAGATGCTGATGAAAGAACCAGCTCAGCAGTGAGAAAACAACTCGTTAAGGGCTCTGCAGATTTAGAGGCTTCGATCGCTAAGCTTACTGCACTAAGACTAGAAGAAGGAAAAGGAGCTACCCTATTCTCCCCTAGACCTATGCCAGCAGCTAGAGCCTATTTAAGATATGAAGAAGACTCTCCAATGTCAGGAAGTGGAGCATCTAGCGCCGCCGTAAATTCTACTGATTCTAAGGTGGAAAAAGAATAGTTTTTTGTAAAAAGAAAAACAGGTTCCCTCTCTTTTCTTATAAGTCCGCCTTGAGACGCATAAAAATGCTGCTTAATGCGGACTTTTTCATGCCACCATACCCCCTGTTTTTCAAAAGGGAGAATAACAGCATTTCCAACTTTTGCTAAAAAGAGATCTCCCGCTAGAGCAAAGAACATTCTAGAGATGTCATTGTATTAGTGAATTTCTTAAATGACAGACCAGATAGAATAATCTTTCAATTAAAAAACAAATATGCAATAAAAGGCAATTTATGAATTATTATTTAATTTAATAAGTCAAAAAACAAAAAAACGACAATAATCACTCAAAGAACCCGATTAATCATGATTAGTAATAGATAAAAATGTATAATCCCGACTATTAATAACCCGGAGAGATAAGAATGATAACATCGGCTATAATGACTCCAGCCTCAGGCAGAATAACACCAAGCCCAAGTGGAATAATGGCAAGTCGCGATTCTCCGTTAGGAAGCCCTCAAAGGGCTTATTCAAGGGAAGGATCATCATCTCTATCTCGAAGAGTTGATTCCCCCTTAGCTATGACCTCTGAAAAAATTAAAACGATATTTAAACCTAAAGTAATGATCTCTTTAGAGAACTCGCTTGCAAAGGATAGTAAAATACAACCAGATCCTACTCTTCAATATTGTACTGCAGCAATTCCAACAGCGGAAGAAAGAGCTGCCATGTCGGCTCGATTTGCTAAGTTGATAATGACAGGTTAGTTGCAAAAAGGAAGACAGATTCCATCTCCTTTCTTGTAAGGCCGCCGTGAGAAGCATAAAAATGCTGCTCAAAGCGGCCTTTTTCATGCCACCATACGCTCTGTTTTTCAAAAGGAAGGATAACAACATTTCCCACCCTTGCTAAAAATAGATCAGAAACAGGCTTTGATCCGAAAAATCCTTTATCTATTAGTTCACTAACTTTATAGCATTCAGCCTTACCCTCAAGATGCTTTCTTAGCATTAGGAGGGCTTCATCTACATGAGCCAGCTCAATATGAAGGAAAAGATCTCTACAAGAACCAGCTGGAGCCAGTAACTGGCCCCGAGAGTTCTTTTTAATCATTGTTGTTAGAGAGGGAAGCTCTTTATTAATCTTAATAGTCGTCTTAGGATCCACCTCTATCATCCCATGATCGGCCGTAAGCAGGCAGGCAATTTTCTTAGTGGAATTCTGAATCTTCTGCCAGAAAAATTCTTCAAGAGAGCGCATACAATGATCTACAGCCTTTTCAAACTCTTCTGAATCGACCCCATGCCGATGGCCCATGGAGTCAATATCTGGAAAATAGACAAGAAAATACGACTTCCCCTTTTCCTCGTCATTTGCTGCTTCCGCTACAGTTTTTAACCCCTCTTCAAAATGCAAGTACGCTATAGGGCTCGCCCCTTGGGTCATTGTACGGGAATAGTGGGAATTTACAATATTTTCCGGTTGGACAACGTAACTAGAAATCTTTTGTTTTTTTAGCTTCTGGTAGATCGTATGATTCGGAAAGATTTGCTTTGGAGTGATCCCCGCTTTTTCTAAACTGCCGAGCGCTTTATCTCCTGCATAAGAAAATAGCAGAGGGGCAATCATCCGATCGACAATCGGCTCATAGTAAAACCACTCATAAACCCCTGTCTGACCGACCTCTTCTCCAGAATTAATTGTGGTAACATGAGCCGCAGTTGTTGAGGGAAACTGGGAAGTAATTTTAGATACAATCCCTTCTTTAACAAAGCGGGATAGAAAGGGGTACTTATCCTGGTACTTTTCAAAAAAAGTCCAACCGAATGCATCGATAAAGAATAAAACGACCATATCGTAAGGATCATCTTGAACTTGCAGGCAATCCTTGGGAAGCATAGGAAGTTTCTTTCCTGTAAGCAGGTACTCAATTGTTGCCGGGATCCTCGAAAAACAATAGCTATCATACAGCGGCTTACAAAAAGAAGAAGAAAACCCGGATTTAGAAACTTTATCGATAGAGGCTTGGTTCAACATACAATCCTTATGTAAGCAAAAGACCTAGGATAACAGACCAAGAATTTATTGAAAAAAAAATTCCAAAATAGACTTGGCTTACCAACTACAAACATTAAGAGTCGATTAATTATTTTTAGTTTTACGATAAATTTTTATTTCTGCTAGCGTTAAGAAGCTCCTGCAGAATGCAAGCTAAATTAAAGAATAATCTATGACTCCTGTATTAAAAAAACCAAACGAGACCCTATGAACAGAAAAATTCTAACACTTACCCTTTCCTCTATATTTTCCCTCTCCACACTCTCTATACCTGCTTTTTGCGTAGAAACACAAGAATCACCGGCCGAGCACGTAAGCATATCTATTCGCCCGATGAACGAAGCGAACCGCCGCAAAATGAAAGACCAAAGAGAAGAGCTTCCTTTGGAAGAAACAGTTGAAGCAGCAAGAGAAGAAAAAGTTCTTCCAGCTATGCAACAACCTCATGGCGCGCGCCCGGCAAAAATGGGACAAAAAAAAGAATACTATTATAGCAACTATTCAATCAATGCTATGCATTGGGTTATTAGCGCATCGATCGATGGCACTATCCTAGAACTCGAAGACGGCTCTAACTGGAAACTCTCC
>JAPLSW010000087.1:0-2903 GCA_026398435.1 Chlamydiota bacterium
GTAATCCTGACGTGTCTATTATGTATTCTTGCGTATCGGTTACAAACATTACTATTATTTCCTTTTCTGTTTGTGCGCTGGTGAAGTACTTCCCGGTTTCCCGGGACGCCCCTAAATCTTCAGTTTAGGGGAGGCTTCACGAGACAACCTCAGCCAAGGCCAATCGTAGCTATCTAATTGAATAGCTTCTGATACTTAGCAGCTAACTTATATTTTCTTCCCTTATTCGATGCATCAACCACAGTTAAAAAACCACTTTCCACCCAACTTGCACAGAGGGATGTACTTGTACGTGGTTTAAATCCAAATAGTTCACCAATTTGCCGGCTGGTAATTGTCTCAAATTCTTTAAAAAGTTCGAGTGCCTTGCGCATTTTTGGGTCGAGTTTTCTAAGGAGAGCACTTTGATCGGGTGAGCCTTGAGTTTTGGCTTCATCCATACGTTTTAATACATTTTCAAAGGAAATAGCCATCCCTTCTACAAAATACTCTACCCATTTTGTGATATCAGCTTCAGCACGTCCCATGTAATAATTATGGGATGCACCTATACTGATTGCATCGTAGTAAGCGCCTAAATTCCGCGCGTAGTATTCCTCTAAAGAATAAAGACCTTTTAGATCATACCCGCCTAAATGTAGAATCAACGTGGTAAGCAATCTAGCTGTCCTACCATTTCCATCATAATAGGGGTGTATCGTTGCAAACTGGTAGTGGGAAATTGCTGCAACAATAGGGCAAGGCAGGTCAGCATTCTTATTAATCCAGCCTGTAAGACCTGTCATTAAGCCCTTAACGTCTTTGGCCTCAGGAGGCATATAGACAATTGCCTTTGTTCTACCATCTCGAATTACATTCTGACCATCCCTATAGACCGTGGGTTTGGCAGCTACTTTTCCATGACCCATCACAAGGGCATGAAGTGTTTGGACCATTTTTTCTGTAACAGGGGCACCTTGTGCCACCCATTTTTCAACTTGAGTTAATGCAGCATAGTAACCCTTTACTTCATGCTCATCTCGTTCACGTCCCGGAAAATGACCTTGATGCTTTAAAACTTCTTCCACTTGCTCTGGATCCAGCCTATTTCCTTCAATCATCGTAGAATAGTGAGTGGTGTAAAGACGGGCTGTTTCTCTTAAAGAATGAAGAACTGTTGGAGTTAGAGGTAAATGGAGTATTTTTTGCTTAGCTGATTCAATACGAATCAGGCAATTCATAGTCTTTGATGAGTTAGTGAAATGTGGATCGAATTTTATCGGCATAATATCAGTTCTTTATCAGCATGGTCTTTTACCCTATTATGCCGATAAAATGCCGATAAATCAAGGTTTTTTATGAAAAAATGAGCATTCAAAGGAACATTTTCAAATAATTTATGTAGATAGGGGAGTAAAGATGCTTTAAAGCTATATTTAGGAACGCACCAAAGAAATAAGGCGCGTGCTTAAAGCCTGTATCGGATCAACTATGGGCAATTTCTGCGCAATAGCCTCCTTGGTAAGGGCTAGCGGAAGTTCTGTGCATCCGATGATTATCCCATCAAATTCCAGGCTAAGAGAAGTTCTTTCAATAATCTCACTTAAGCGCTTGGACTGGTCCACATCAATTCGTCCACCGGCGATTTCTCGGATGATTTCATTCACTATTTGTTGATCTGCCTCTTTTGGGTATACACACTCTATATTCGATTTTTCATATAACTTCATATAGATCGTAAGGGGAGCTCCTAGAATGAGCGCCCTTGTTATACCAAGATGCCTTGAGGCTTTGAGCCCTTCATCTACAAGGCTTATGAATCCATGGGGGAGGGGACCTTCTGGCAAGAACCCATGGAATGAATGGGAGGCTATGCAAACGTAATCCGCATTTGTAAGGCGGGAAAAGCAGTTAAGAAGTTCTTGTTGAATTACGTCTTTCTTACCACGAGTAAAGGGATAGCTGATAAGGGTGATTTCAGGGAATTCGTTGTAATCATTGGCGCTATATAACTTCTGGCAAAGGCTGACTATCGAGGAGTACAAAAATGCGCTTGCCATAGGACCCGCGCCCCCGATGATTCCTATGGTCTTAGAAAAGTGCACTTTCATAAAAAACTCCATCTATTACATTCTTAATGATTCTTCACCAGAGCTAGAAGCGATCAAGCTTTCTCTAGTCAGAATCATAGGATCTACGTTTGCTTTCTTTTGATCCTTGCTTTTCAAACATATCTGCATATCTTGGTTCTTCTTTAAACCTGGTTGCTACTTCCAGGCGGATTTGCGCTTTAGAGGCGTCTGAGATCTCTAATTTGTAAATGTCTAAGTATACCCTGACCTTAGAAAGAGAGTCTGTTTCCTCTCTTGCTATCTTCAACATCTCTTCAAGGAATGCTGCTTGAGAATCCTCCGTATCGGCAAGATTAAATAGGACTACCAGTTGTTTTACCCCGCGACCGAAAAGAGTTGGCTGACTTCGAATTATACTCTTCATTTCTTGCAAGATCTCATGTTTTGTAGCTTCTGGGATCGGAAGGGGAAATAACTCCTTAAGTAAATGAATCTTAGTCACCGGATTTGGCATATTTCCAACAATAGTTCTCATTCTTTGAAGGAGTAAACTTTGGAGCTCATCGGCACTTGTGAGTCTATAAATTTTAGCCAGAAGAAAAAATGAATCCTTATCATTTGCGGAAACCGATTGAATAAGAGCACTTCGGAACTCATTCGAATCCACCTTCTCATACAAGGCATATAACATAAGGTATAAGTCGTCTTTAGCCCCGCTATTTAAGGAGTGGACCGTAAAGAGAAGAAAGGAACTAAGTGTATCAAGTATAGCATGGGAATGAGCGACAAGACAAATAGCTGTAAGGGATTCGGTTTTTATATGGGGATCCTTTAGATCTTTAGCTGAAAGGA
>JAPLSW010000087.1:2923-14031 GCA_026398435.1 Chlamydiota bacterium
CGCTTCTCTACATCTCCTTCAGTTAAGGTAACCATTTCTTCTAGGATTTTCGATTTAGCATCTAAAGAGGGGATAGAAAGAAATAGTATTTTTAGTAGTTTCACTTTATCAGAGGCAAGCGTTGGAGTTCGAGCAAGCCCTTTCATTTCTTCGAGAGTATCCGCTTTAAGATCCTTGTCTGTTGTAAGAGTGAAAATCATTTGAAGGAGCCGGATCTTCTCAGGTAAACGAAGAGGTGTCGATTGAATAAGACTTCTCATCTCTTGCAGAAATTCCTTTTTTAAGTCCTTGTCTGTTGTAAGGTCAAAAAGCACTCGGAGTAATTCGATCTTCTCAGGGGATCGAAGTGGGGTAATTCGGGCTATATTTCTGAGCTCCTCAAAGAGGAAAACCTTAAGGTCTACGTCACTTGTAACCTTATAAATTTCAGCCAGAAGAAGGAAGGAATCTTTATTATTCGCGAGCAGCGCTTGAATAACGACCCTTCGGGTCTCATCTGAGTTCATCTGCTGATACAGAGCTAGGTGGAAATCGGATTTAACCCGGCTATCGGTTAGGGTAGCGCCGATAGAGATGAGTTCGGGGATAATGCTATCAAGTAAACCGTGAGCTCTAGCCAGCTGACAAATGGATTTCATCGATAGAATTTTTAATTCTGGATCCGTTTGCTCATCTGCAGAAGAAAGCATTGAGGTTAGCTGTTCAGAGGGAGCTGGCTCTTGCAGCACCCTTAAATCTGCTCGATGCTCTGCTATCCAAGTCTCTATCTCTCCCTTACAGGATTCCATATAGAATTTGTAGAGATTGGGAGCGATTTTCTTGATGGTATCATCCGGCACGCCCCTTGCTACAGCCTGCATAATACGGACGATAGATTCAATATGCAAAAGAGTTGCATTTTCTTCATTCTTTGGGTCGCACCCTTTGGGAAAGTAAAATAAGCTATTTCTTAGGTACTTGATAAACATATCATGAACGTAGCTCTCATCAGGAGATAAGTTCTCTACGTTGAGACTGCGTTGTATTGTATGATCCTTCTCAAGTACATTGGCAAGCTGCGCCTTTAATAAAGTTTCTCCATCACCAGTCTTTCCATAGGGAACAGCTCCATTTTTTTTTATGTGATTAAAAATCATATGAAGAGATTCATGGGCAAGTGTCCCCATTTGATTTGCTATACTTCCAGAACGATCTGTATCTTGATTGATATAAATACTATGTTTGCCTGTATAAAACCCCGCGCTATCTGGTGAAGCAAGAACTTCGGAGGCCTCATCCGTTATGATGATATTGCCTTTTTGTCTACTAAAAATAATAGCAGCAGCTTCTATGACATGCCTTAGCTCGGGATTTCCACACATAGAAGGAATGACGATTTCTCTAATATATTTCATCATCGCTTCTGGATTATGTTTATAAAAATGAGCTAACTCTTTATCGATGATGAATCTCGAGGAATAAGCTTCCGCAAGTGTAGTAGGTTTTCCTATGAAAAGATGATTTTCCGGGTTTAAACGAAGCTGGTATTTAGGTCTCTGCAGGATGATATTTGCCTCGCTTGCAATATCATCTAAGGGACGAGAGTCTAAATTTTGCATAAGGGCTTTGGTGAAAGCCCCTGCTACAAGAGTTTTTTCAAAGCTTGGATCTTTTCCCAGAATATCTTTCCACTTGTTTTGGAAAGATTCAAAAGTAAGAGATTTGCCCTCTAAAAAATGGCCGACTTTTTCTACAATAGGATCATGATTCCTGCTCCTCTCTTGGTAGATGTTTCCCTACAAGATTTTCTGATTGTGAGCTTTGAGATGTAAGGGTTTTTAGAAATACTTTGAGTGGTTTTTGAGTTGCTGAAGATTTCCCCGTTGGCACTGCAAAAATGCGCGTTTTAAATTCCTTAAGATCTACGTAGGCTGTAAAAGTAGAACCATCTAGAGCTTTCAATGCGATCTTGTCAGGATGCTTAAGAGAAGGGGAAGACTCCGCGTCAATTTCTATAAAGGGTTTCTGTTCATATTGACGGTATAAATTGATATGGCCGTGTTGAAAGGAAGCATGAAAATCACCAGAAGCCAAAAACACCCCCACCTTACTAATTTAATCTCTTATTTATACATGAATTTTTTGAGATTAAATGTAAATGGCAATTAATAGTTAATCAACGTGTATAATTTTCGCCAATAATAAATAAAATCCCCGGATGTGACTTATGAAATGCGTTCTTGTTTAAATAGGTTTTCATTTGATAGGAGCTCTCCAAAAAAACCGGAGACATTCATGAATAAGTTCAAAGCATTTAGTTTACTAACAATTTTTTCTTTAGCTTTAGCTGGTAGTCTTTCAGCCTTATCAATTGGAAGGGTGGGTAGCTCTTACGAGGAAAACGGCATCGTATGGCAAGATGTTTCTTACGATAATAATGATGTCGGATTTGTGGGTTCCATTCCTGGATCTCCAAAATCTGGAATAAGTTCTGGATATGCCTTTACTTATAGCCGGTATCTTGGAGTCGATTATGAAATCAATTCCGAGGTAAATGATCGCTACACACCTCCAAGAAAAGAGCTGAATTTTATCCAAGAGCTAGAAGAAGACTTTGGAGATGAAGCTAAAATTTCACCAGTTCCTTCAAACCAAGGCAAAGTCAAATACATTGCCGATATGCATTACAATAACGGAAAGAAAGTGGTAAGGGTTTTCTGCAGCAAAAACTGCCTATACTATGCGATCGTTGAAGGCAATGACCTCTCCCTGACACCTAGTTTCTTCGATTCCATTGAAATCACAAAATAATGCACAACTTTAGGATCTTTTAATGGCAACCGCAGTTTCAAGCACCAAAGCGTATATCGATACTATGCTTTCAGCTGTTCAAGAAACCTTCCCGATGGTAGCGCGATAGAGTGGAATGGGCGCTCTTATACAGGTTTCGTGTATTGATCCATGAACCACGCTCTCCAGTCATGCTTATCAGAAGGATGCTCTTCTTTAGGGGAGGCTTCACGTAGAGCAGCATGCCAGGTATCGTCTATTCGAAGTCCTGTATCTTCTAGTCTAGATATGCTATGCCAATACTCGCCGATTGTTCTTACAAAAATAAAAGTTTCCTTAGCGACAGAATGTATTTCATGAGGGAGTTTTGGATCATAACATAATTTGTAAGCTAAATTGAGCTCTTTGCCGGTCTCTGATCTTTTAATTTCTCCATCAATGTCAATTTTCATGGCATTTTCTGCAGAAAATAATTTAGGTTTTGCAGAATAAATGACACAGAATAGTACAGGTATAATAGGCTCATTTCTACTCGTTCTTTTGCAATTTTCTAGTACAATAGTAAGAAGACCTGACTTATACCCGATGGGATGAGGAGACTTGGTTAGTTCGTGCCCATCGATTATCGTAACAACACGATCCGGTAAGCCGGGGATAGGTATATTTTTGGGATCAAGGTTCCAATTATAACAACCTAATAAAGGAGACTTTTTTTCTGAAATAGCTTGTCGCAACTTGTAACAAACACCTTCATATCCGCATTTTTCATACCCATAAATTACCACATGCCGAGACTTGCCAATAACTGGAATGACAGACTTAGTAAGTTCCAAATGTTTTGCATCTATCTCATCAAAAGAAGACCCTAAATAATCACCTAAAGCAGCAGTCATATTAAACCTGTATTTTTATATTTACATTGAAATTATAATAACATAAAATTACTCATTAAACAAGCGTTTTAAAGATATTATTAAATAAGTTTATTTAAAAAGTGTTTTCCTGTCTATTACTATAAAAATCAATGGATTAAGATTATAGGTATCAGCTTTCAGTTCTGAAGAGCGCCCAGCAAAGACAAAGTCTTTTCAACATTAGGAGTAAAAATTTTCAGTTTTATTCCTCAGTGCATACTCATTGGACGTGAAGTTTGTGCAGTTTTGGACCGCCAGGCTTTTGCTCCTTCTGCAGTTATTGAACCAACTCCTACACTTACTGGATCGGGCACTCCTCCGCTTAATACACTGTTAAGAATCTAAAGGTGATTTACGACAAAGCTTCTTGCTAGCTTTGAGACTTCGAGCAGCATCACTCTCTGAAATCTTTAAAAAATCTTTAAAAAAGATTGCAAAGTAAAAATACCTTTCTATAATTCTCTGAAAACCAAATCGTTTTTGTGTTTTTTTTAGAAGTTAATAAAGAGATAACAGCATTATTTTAACAACGGATTTTTATGACAGTATCAGCAGTGTCAAGAGCGCAGTATTTAGTTGATGTAGCAAAGGACTACGTAAGAGAATGTGAAAGGTATGTGACTTTTGCAAAAACTACTCGTGAAGTGAAACAGTATAGTGAGGATCTTATAGAGGCACGGGGCGAATTGGCAGAGGCCTACGCAGCACTGGCAACTGCGCAGAAAGCGGCACGCGTAATGGGTTCTTCTGCCGTTGCAGGATGGGGATTGCAAGTCGCTTCTGCTGGGCTACGTAGAGCATTTCCTACTGAGGTGTCTTATGGAGCTCCTATTGCAGCTGCTTTCGCCGTTCAAAATGCAGCGCAAGCAGGCCTTTTTGGAGCGGGCGCTCTTAGTGGCCTTGGTAGTGCATTAGATGGCGCAGCTAGCAGTATGGGAGGCTCTTACGGGGGAACTTCTGCTCCTTCATATGGAGGATCTCCTGCATATGCTGCTGCATACGGAGATTCAGGAGCTGTAGGAAGGGGTTCTTCGTCTTATGAAGGATCTCCTGCATATGCTGCTGCATACGGAGATTCAGGAGCTGTAGGAAGGGGTTCTTCGTCTTATGGAGGATCTCCTGCATATGCTGCTGCATACGGAGATTCAGGAGCTGTAGGAAGGGGTTCTTCGTCTTATGGAGGATCTCCTGCGTTTGAAGCTCTATACGGAGATTCAAGACCTTCGAGAGCACAAATAGCACAACTAGGAGCAAGCTTTGCAGCTATAAGTGGAGAACTAAAACAGCAAATAGCAAGGCAAAAAGCAGAAGATCAAGAACAGGCAAGGGCAGACGCTAAGGCAGAGAGACAGGCAGCAGCAGAAGCTCAGGCACCAGAACGGGCACGGGCAGCAGCAGCAGCTCGGGCACAAAAACGGGAACAGAAAGCTCAAGAACAGGAACGGGCAGCAGATATAGCAAGGGGAAAAGCTGAAGCTCAAGAACAGGCAAGGGCATCTAAACAGGCAAGGGTAGACGCTAAGGCACAGAGACAGGCAGAAGCAGAAGCCGCTCGGGCAGAAGAACGGGCACCTGCTCCAACAGAGTCAACGGAAGAGAAACGGACACGCCTTCTAATGTCGCTGAGAACAATGAGACCTACGGGTGTCCACTACACTTCTACTCCTTGGTAAGTACTCAAATCTATTACACTCAAGGTTCTCTTCCCTTAGGGGAACCTTGAGTTCTAACTAGAGGCTATTTGTACAGCGTTGCTGTTTTCATATGATGAGTTCTTATCGAAATTAGACTAGCTATTCTACATCTCAATCGAAAGAAGTAAAAGAAACCAAGGATTAAAAATTTTTGGTTTTACTCCTCAGAACATAAACTTTAATTAATCGTTAAAAGTCCTACAGCATTATTTCCGACGATCACAAGTTTATTCACGCTCTCCTTGGTGGTGGGATCGATGAACGTAGTGGCATTGAGTGCTAGGATCTTTGCATAGGGATTCACAACCATAGGAACCATAGGTTGTGGAAGCTTTAAGGGTTCCATATACTGGATCATGCGCTTACGGCTATCAGGATCCGTATAGACAGTGAAAATTTTATCAGAAGCTGCATACTCTTCAAGGAGCTTACGGCTGCAAGGTTGAGGTCTTAGAGCTTCTTCAGATAGAGGGTAACTTTCTTCAGGGAGAGTCTCAGAAGTATCTCTGTTAGGGAGATCCATTGCTTCAAGTCTTGTAGTACCTTTGTCGACATCTTTTTTAGAGATCACCATAATCTGATTGCTAGTAGTAGCCAAATAAAACTTGCCATTACTATAGGTTATAGCTCTGAATATAGAATTAGATGTTACTTTATGTTTAAGCCGTCCGATTTTGTCATCCCAAAAGTTGATTTCATTACCTGCAACGCTCACGAGTAGGCCCTCTGCTTGTAAAAGATGAGTCACACCTTCTTTATGAACAGTTAAGGAGCCGGCAAGTTCCAACAAAGTTTGTGTCTTAAGTTTAAGATCAACACAAACAATATTTCCCTTACCACTACCACAAAAAAGTTTTCCATTTCCATAGGAAAGAGAAATAGGGGGACTTCCTAAAGAGCTTGTCAAATCTACGCTATCTTGGTGTTGCCATTCTAAAGAGGGATCTAACGCAAAAACTTCTACAGAGCTCTTTGAAGAGCCTGCAAAAAGTAATTGATCAGCGCACATCATAGAAGAAAGACCTTTAATTTTAGTCCGGAAGGGGTCTATCCCTTTGGGATTGAATCCAAGAATGGTTCCATCAGAATACGATGCAAAGATGGTTTGCTCAGGTCCAACTAAAAGGCGTGAAGGATTCAGAGGTATTTCAATACTAAAGGTAGGATATCCAACAGAGATGTCTACTCTTAATGATAAATCATCGATATCAAGAGTATTAGATGTTCTTGAGCTTACAATGAGAAATCCAATATTAGTTACCGCTGCTGCAGTTATACTTCCCATCGGAAATGAGTCGAAGTGACCTGAAATAGCTCTTGAAAGCTCTTCTGATTGGCAGCTCATAGTGGAATCCACAGAAACTCGGCGGTGCAGGCCCGATCCCAAATCTAGTATGGCTCTTGTTGCAGCCGAACTCATAGCCCTTGCAGCGGTCGGGGTAAGAGAAAGAGGCGAAAGCTCATCCACTTTTTTCGGGCGAGCTGCTGAGGGGGGAGTCGATGGATGCAGAGGCGGGTGTCCTGAGGTGGCTCCTGCTACTAAAGCATCTATGAATATGTGTAATGGTGCCACTCTACCTGCTGAAGAAGTGTCCGATACAGGCTGATATTTCCCATCTCCACTTCTAGTTCTATGGTGAAAAGTACCACTCACCATAGGGGAATAGGGGGCTCTACTTCCAGAAACTGCACAACTGGCTATACCTGACATACTCAATCAACTCCGTAATAAAATTATATTGCGAGGATATCATCTAATAAATCAGCGTTTATGTCATGGAATTTTGGACTGAAAAAATCTATAGACTGTTGTAATTTTGAACGAAACTTAAGGATGTAAAACTTCCCATGTTAAGCAGCACAGTCCTACAGGGCTTTCAGAAAAAATCGATATTCTGCTTGCCACATAACAAAAGTTAAAAACGGATCTTCGTTGGGTTGTTACATTGGCTCTTATGAATCTATACCTATTACAGACGGTTTTTTTTAATTCCGCGGTATCTTGGTAAATTGCCAATATAGCGATTATCCCTATTTTTACGACAAAGATTGTTCTATTGTGTCGTAAAAGCATGTCGTAAAATGTCGCAAAAGATCAACCAATGGAGTTTAGTCTGTAGCGGGCTGCTTTTTTAATACCATTTTGAGTGATAATCCCTTTTTCTATGAGATCAGCAAGATCTCTTTGTAGAGTCCGTCTATTGATTTCCGGGTAAAGTGATTCGTATTCCAGAATATTAAAATCTTTCTCGCTTGCTATTCTACCGGCGCTGTGTTTCAGGGACAACCTTGGGGCTTTCCGCTTTTATGGGGAGTATAAAAGGTTCATACTGACATTGTCCCTTCATCTCGTCGGTTTAAACTGTTTCCATTTTAGAAAAAGTCCACTCTGAACAGAAATTATCTTGGTAAAAGATCTTCACAAAACCTTTCCATGTGAATAAAATGTTCCTTTTAGACATAGTTGTCACATCACACTGCAATTACTGATGCCTCGTTAAATTTAGTTGTTTTATGATCTTACTGGGCATCCAGGGCCTCTTGCTATTTGAAATTCTGAAATAAGCAGTCCTCGTATCTATATTCCTAAATAGTCCCGAAAAATCTTGATCTACTAAAATATTTAAACATCGTTTAAGCTGTTGGCAATTTTGTAACCGAGCAGGCTGGTCAACCACCCCCACTTGAAAGAGGGGGCTTGAAAGAGCCAGGTTGAACAGACTAAGTACAGAATTTCTGTACTCCGAATACAATGGGTCGTTAAGACCTACCTTGGGATGCTTCCTCAGTCCCAAGCTCTAGAAGGATAGGATCAAGCTGGGTAAAGGTAAAGACCCGAAGGTTTTATTCGCCGAAAGGGAGCCGATTGTATTCATTGTCGAGGGGAGATCACCGCAAGGTGGCGTAACAAGGCCCTTACGGGCACTTTTTTAAGGAAGATTATATGGCAGTATTCGTACTGGATAAACGTAAAAATCCACTGATGCCAGCATCAGAAAAACGTGCAAGATTATTACTACAGCGCGGACGCGCTGTTGTGATTAAAATGTACCCATTTACGAACAGGTTAAAGGATCGTGTAGGGGGAGAAGTTCAACCTATTCGGCTCAAGATCGATCCAGGTAGTCTCTCTACAGGTATTGCTGTAGTAAAGAAAATAGAAACAGGAGATACCACAACCTGTCAAGTAACAAACCTCTTTCAAATCAATCATCGAGGACAATCTATAAGCTCTGCTTTAACGAGCAGAAGAGCTATGCGCCGCCGTAGAAGAAATAAGCTTCGTTATCGAGAGGCCCGATTTGATAATAGAACCAGACCAAAAGGATGGCTTGCTCCCTCACTACAGCACCGTGTTGATACGGTCACGAGCCTTATCACCAAATTACAAAAACTCCTCCCTGTTACCGACTTTTCTATGGAACTTGTGCGGTTCGATATGCAAAAAATGGAAAATCCGGAAATCAGCAATATCGAATACCAACAAGGGGAATTACAAGGATACGAAATACGGGAATACCTCCTGGAAAAATGGGACAGGACCTGCGCTTATTGTAAAGCGGAGGGAATCCCATTAGAAGTTGAGCATATTGTCCCAAAATCTAAAGGTGGCAGCAACCGAATCAGCAATTTAACCCTCGCCTGCCATCAGTGCAATTGCAAAAAAGGGAATCAATCGATCGAGGTCTTTTTAGAAAAAAGGCCTGATCTATTACAAAAACTACTTCGCAGAGCAAAGCAGCCTCTAAAAGATGCTGCCGCTGTTAATAGCACTCGATTTGCACTTGCAAATCGATTAAAGACAAGCAACTTACCTCTTGAGTTATCGTCGGGAGGAAGAACGAAGTTTAACAGAATAAGGCTCTCTATCCCTAAGACCCATGCTCTCGATGCTGCCTGCGTCGGAGAAGTTAATATTCTGAAAAACTGGGATGTACCCACAATAGAAATTACCTGCACTGGTCGAGGAAGTTATCAAAGAACTCGGTTAGATAAATATGGGTTTCCAAGGAGTTACTTAACTCGGTTAAAATCTATCAAAGGCTTTCAGACCGGTGACCAAGTAAAAGCTATCGTCACTAAAGGCAAGAAAGTAGGAGAATATAGAGGACGAGTTGCCGTACGCGCCACTGGTAGTTTTAACATTACAACTGCAGCGGGAACGATCCAGGGTATTAGCTTTAAAGATTGCACTCTTATTGCCCGAAACGACGGTTATGGATATACAATGCGTGCCAAAACAAAAGAGCTTTTTAACACTTGTAAAAGAAAAAAATGCTATGCCAATACTTACTAAACCACAACCAACAAGGGAGCAGCGCTTCCTCCCCAACCTGAAGGATGGGGTCTCCGCGCTGTCAATAGGATGAAAAAAGAAACCATAGATCGATTATCTAAGAACTTTGAAGAAACCGTCCATATTGAGCAGGATGTCGAATATTGGATGGCAAGAGATCTTCAAAGGCTTTTTGAGTATAGTAGTTGGGATAATTTTCTTCATGTAATTGAGAAAGCAAAAACTGCATGTTCTAACTCTAAAGTACTAATAAACAGCCATTTTCATGAGGTCATGAAAATGGTTGATCTAGGTTCTGGTACCAAGCGAGAAATCCAAGACATCATGTTATCTCGTTACGCATGTTATCTGATTGCTCAAAATGGAGATTCCCGTAAAGAGCCTATTGCTTTTGCTCAAAGCTACTTTGCTTTACAAACAAGAAAACAGGAGTTGCTTGAAGAACACATCGCAATGTTAGAACGCCTAGAGGCAAGACACAAGCTCACACAAACGGAAAAAGAACTCTCTTCAGTTCTTTATCAACGCGGAATAGATGACCAAGGCTTTGCTAGGATTCGAAGCAAGGGAGATCAAGCTCTTTTCGGAGGGACTACTACCATTGAAATGAAGCGTAAATTAAGAGTGCCAGAATCACGATCCTTAGCTGATTTTTTACCAACTATTACAATTAAGGCTAAAGATTTCGCAGGAGAAATTACCCACTTCAATGTCAAAAAGGAAAATTTGCAAGGAGAGCACCGAATTAGCGAAGAACATATAAAAAACAATCAAGGTGTGCGTCGGGTTCTATTAGAAAGCAATATTTATCCAGAAGAACTGCCTGCAGAAGCGGATATTAAAAAGTTAGAAAAGCAGATTAAAAAGGAGGGGGAAAGACTTATTGAGTGTCCTACCATCCTCCCTACTAAGTCTCCATAGAAAGAATTATAGACGTACATAGGCTAAACTTACATTTAAAATTAACGCTTTTTGGACCGAGGTAATGCTACAAATTATGATTAGCAATGCCTGCAATTCGACTGAAAAATTTCCAGATTCTGCTTTTGGCCTAGCGATTACCCCTGTTTTTACGAAAAAGACCGTTTATTTGTTTCGTAAAAGCATGTCGTAAAATGTCGCAAAAGATCAACCATTGGAGTTTAGTCTGTAGCGGGCTGCTTTTTTAATACCATTTTGAGTGATAATCCCTTTTTCTATGAGATCAGCAAGATCTCTTTGTAGAGTCCGTCTATTGATTTCCGGGTAAAGTGATTCGTATTCCCAAATATTAAAATCTTTCTCACTTGCTATTAGGCTCTCTAATGCCTTCGGGCGGGCACTCCTCCGCTTAATACACTGTTAAGAATCTAAAGGTGATTTACGACAAAGCTTCTTGCTAGCTTTGAGACTTCGAGCAGCATCACTCTCTGAAATCTTTAAAAAATCTTTAAA
>JAPLSW010000066.1 GCA_026398435.1 Chlamydiota bacterium
AGGGCATTTCTTTCTTGGCTATCTTGTTGATTGAGATCTGGATTCCAATCTTGTTTTTGCACTTTAGCAATGAGGTTTTCATTGACATGGTAACCTTCAATCGAAAGAGAATTATAAGCATCTTGCATATAGATCTCTTGGAGCT
The DNA here is from genome assembly GCA_026398435.1 of Chlamydiota bacterium. GTDB lineage: Bacteria > Chlamydiota > Chlamydiia > Chlamydiales > Rhabdochlamydiaceae > VGMB01. The sequence goes on from JAPLSW010000066.1 coordinate 146, forward strand.
CCTTGATGTACTCTTTCGGAATTAGTGGAAATTTAGGATTATCAGGGAAATATGCTAATACTTTTGGTCTAAAATCGCTCCATAAGGAAAGGATGCGCGCGCTATAAGGAGAGGTCATGTACGTGGAGGAGATGAGAGGTTCTGCCAGAACAAAGGGATTTTCCTCAGTGATTTTCCAACCAAAATCTAAGAGCTCATTTTTTAGATTGTTTGCCATCTCTTCATTCTTCAAGAATTTATAAGCTCCAATCAATCTTTTAGCGGCCGTTTTAAAGTTGTGCTTAATAAGAATAGCTGAGAGCTCAGATGCATTTTGGATAAGCCGAAGAGCAATTTCTGCTTCTTTTGGATTTTTTTGGAAATAGATGGGAGAAACTTTACATAGTGCATAGGGGAGCTCCATCACTTGCAATCCGTTTATCACTTCTCTTTCTTCAGGAATGCTAGAGGGATCCGCGTAAATAAGCACAGATGTTTGGAAGGGAAGTTGTTGGGGAGCGCCCCTACCAGTGGGCGCTATGACAATAACTTGATGGGGAATAATAGAGGTTTTAGTGTGTAGGTCTAGAGAGCTTTCTGCAGAAAGACAGTAAGATTCATCCAGGTGGAACCCAAGGTAGATATGTAGAAATTCCCAAAAGTTTGCATACCAAATAGTAGAATCTCCGGCAGGAGCATTGGGACTTGTAAGAAGATACCAACCTTTGATAATTTCCTGTAACCAGTGCAACCTAAGTAAAAGCTCACGATCTGAGCGCTGCAGCTGCTCAGATCGAAGTATGGAGCCTCCATTGGATTTTGCTATTTTGTGAGCTCTTGTAAGAGCTAAAGCTAATTCTGAAGATGGTTCCATAAAATGAATTACTCACTTTTTGTGTTTTTGATTACTTACTTATCATGTTATCATTTACTCACTTATTGTGTTATCGTTTTCTCGCTTATTATGTAGTCACATAGATATTCTGTTGATTCTTAATGGGTTGTAAGTTGTGGTTTCTCGTAAGGGGGCGTAGAGTTCTTGTATGATTGAGTCTGCGAGCTGGGGTGAAAAAGTGTTTTTAGTTTTTCTAACTCAAGAAAAAAGCTGGTGGCTTATGCGAAAATTCCCGCTAAAGAACCAGATCCCTCTTTAGAAGAGGGATCTGGTTAGAGTCTTATTTACTATAGTGTCCTGATTTAGAAGCCTTGCTAGGAGGTGCATTTCTTAGCTTTTCAAGCTTCGTATCAGGGAAGAAGGTAGAAAGGATCTTTCCTGCATCTTGTCCTTGTTTGGCCATAAGGCTTGCTGAATAAAGACAAAGGCCTGTTCCATTTCCTGTTCCATAGCCTTTAAAGGTCACAGTATCCCCTTTTACATCGAGGGTAAAGTCGTTACTTTTAAGCTTAGTTTCCCCAAGAGCTGCTTGTAGTGTGAAGAAGTCAACATCCTGGGAGTTATCCCCATCGGACACTTTCACTGCATAGACTTTGCCAGAGTTTTTTTCTGAAAATAGGGAAATCTGGGATACCTTTCTTACCGAGGCAATATTTGCTAGTTGGTCTCTTGTTACACTAAAGGACCATCCGAGCTTTTGGCGATCTGATTCTGCAAGAGGGATCTCAACGCCTGAGGGAGACGGTGTGTTCTTTCTATAGATAGAAGCGTAGTCGGCAGTTTTTCCGGCGCTGTTTTCTGTCCAAGTGGCAGCAAAGGGAGCGTCATTATAAGTAAGGATCGCATGGCGCGTACTAGAAATTGCCCCTTCAAGAGCTACATTCTGCAATGTGATCCCATGGCCTCTATAGTCGGATTCTTTAGCTTTCACCTGATAGAGGGGATTTACTGGTTTTTTGCTAAGCATATGGTAGACATTAGTTCTTGCAACAATCACGAGCGCATTGAGCACTTCTTGATCCATTTCTTTGGTGAAAGCTGATGCAAGTGTTGATCTAAGATAGCTTTCAACATCCACTTCATTGATAACGGAAAATTTTCCAGCATTATCATAAATTTCAACGCAACCTCTGTACTCAATCCCGTTGACAAGGATGGTAGTCTCAGCATTCATAGGAATGATTCTCATTTGGAACATACCAGGAATAAGCTCGCCCCATTTCATACCTGCATTTTCATGAGATACTCTAGCCCTTTTAGAAAAGGAGCCATTACCGATGACGAAGTCATTGGCTGGATTGCTTATTTGGTATTTTCCTTTAGCTTCTAAGATGATGCTAGGTGCATTTTCTACAAGGAGCACTTTAACCGTTGCTGGTTTCATCTTCTGAGAAACATCTGTGTGGATTTCAGCGGTGAAAGAGGCTGGTATATAAAAGGCAGGGGAGGCTGCAATAATTGCTCCCGCATAAATAAAAGTCTTAAGGTTCATAAATTTTCTCCGGAATTGAATTTTGCAGGTATACTGCGTCCTAAATGTTCATAAGCTTGCTCTGTGACTTCCCTTCCTCGTGGGGTTCTTTTTAAAAACCCTTGCATAATGAGGTAGGGTTCATAGACATCTGAAAGGGTGTCGGCATCTTCTCCGATAGCCACCGCTATCGTGCTGATTCCTACGGGCCCGCCGCGGTAGTGATCGATGATCACCTCGAGGATTTTTTTGTCCATCTCATCAAGGCCTCTATGGTCAATCGATAGCATCTGCAGGGCCAGGCTAACTGTTTTTTTGTCCGCTTGGGTATTGTTTTTGATTTGGGCGTAATCTCTTACCCAGCGGAGGAGGTTATTTGCGATACGGGGGGTGCCGCGCGCTCGTATTGCTACCTCTTCAGCTCCTTCACTACTTAAGGTAAGGCCAAGTATTCTAGCGGAGCGTACAATAATCTCTTTTAAGGTCTTGCTATCGTAGTAGTCGAGTCTGCAGGTAAAGGGGAATCGTGATCTCATAGGGCCTGTGAGAAGACCCATACGGGTGGTAGCTCCAATGAGAGTGAATTTATTCAGCTTCACCTGGACTGAGCGGGCACTGGGCCCTGAGTCTATTATAAGGTCAAGGGCGAAATCTTCCATAGCGGGGTAGAGGTATTCTTCTATAACTCTTGAGAGCCTATGAATTTCATCGATGAATAAGACATCCCCTTCTTTAAGATTTGTGAGAATGCCGGCGAGATCTCCCGCTTTTTCAATGACAGGACCTGATGTGACAACGAGGTTTGTTCCCATTGTTTTAGCGATGATATTGGCAAGTGTTGTTTTACCAAGCCCGGGAGGGCCGTAAAAAAGGCAGTGGCTTAAGGTCTCTTGTCTTTGTTTAGAAGCTTCTATAATTACTTCTAATCTTTCGCGGACAGCATCTTGCCCAGTGAAATCTTTGAGTGACTGCGGACGCAGTGGCACCTCAAAGGTTTCATCGGGTTTCGTCCAAGAAGATTCAATATACGGCTCGTCCATTGGTACCTGTCTTTAGAAAAACTCTAGCAAGAAAACTAATTCAAGCGCTATATCTATTGCATCATAGAGAAAAATAACCCAGGTGTCAAATTATGAGTCTTCAAGAAGATCGTTGGATCCAAAAAATGGCAGAAGAAGAAGGGATGATAGAACCTTTTGTCGGATCGCAAGTCCGTTTCGAAAATGGGGAGAAGATCATCAGCTACGGCCTTTCTAGCTTCGGTTATGATTTAAGAGTGTCTCGAGAATTTAAAGTGTTTACCAATATCTATAACTGCATTGTCGATCCGAAAAATTTCAGTGATAATTCCTTTGTCCATATGGAAGTTGATGAATGTATCATCCCTCCCAACTCGTTTGCTCTGGCAAGAAGTGTGGAATATTTTAGGATACCAAGAGATGTTCTCACTATATGTCTTGGCAAATCTACTTATGCAAGATGTGGTATCATTGTTAATGTTACCCCTTTTGAGCCCGGTTGGGAAGGGTATGTGACTCTAGAAATTTCTAATACGACACCACTACCTGCAAAGATCTATGCTAATGAAGGACTGGCTCAGGTTCTCTTCTATAGAGGAGCAAATCCCCCAATAACTTCGTATGCAGAGCGTGGTGGCAAGTACATGAAACAGGTGGGAATTACTTTGCCGGTCGCGTAAGCGGCTTGTTTTAAGCATGTTAGTTGTTTTTTTTCTTTTTGTGGAAAAATAATGAATTTTTCCACAGAATGCAAGAAGATGGCATATGTAACCCCAAAAAGCACACTAGCATGCGGCAAGTCAAAGATACACGCAATTCCTCCCGATTTTCTAAGGACTCAGACCTTAAGAATTTTTCAACCCTTGATTTTTTTAAAAGATCGTGGTGGATGCTTGTTCTGTGCTCGGGATGCCTTGCGCTCTATTCTCAAGGGATGCAGAAAAAGTCACTTGCATGTATCGATCTAAAGAACAGGATAGAAAAGCTGCACATGGAAAGGGATCTGACCTATCGTGATCAAAAAGATCTTCAGTTGCAGATCAGCTCGCAAAATGACCCGGCGTGGGTTGAACTTACTCTTATGAAGCAGCTTGGGGTCGTACCTGATGGCCAAAGAAAAGTTTATTTTAAAAAGGATGAATAGGTCGCATTGGGCACAGCTCTTTTATTTGCACTTCTGGTTGTTTTTCTCTTATGTCTAGGATTGTTTTCTGGCGCAGAAACAGCTCTTTTTTCCCTTTCTTCTCTTCAGGTTAAGTCTTACAGAAATGATCCAGATAAACGTAAGAAATTGATTGCAGGTCTTCTTTCGCAGCCGCGCGATCTTCTCATTACAATGATCATATTGATTATTATCATGAGCATTTTAGTCCAAAATACGATTTCTTCGATGGTAGGGGAGCATGCAGGCTGGGGTATCAGCGTCGGCATACCACTGGCCCTTAACCTAATACTTGGTGAGGTTATCCCCAAGTCGCTAGCGCTTCCCAATAATGCAAGGATTGCCTACAAGGTAGCTCCTCTTCTTGACTTTATGCAAAAAATTCTCTATCCGATACGCTGGGTTCTTTCTCACATAACAAACTTTGTGATTAGAATTTTCTTTTTCTTTTTAACGAAGGAAGAAGATATATCGACAGATGAGCTGCAGCATGTATTAAAAGCTTCTAAGGAGCACGGAGTGCTCCATTCCGATGAAGCAGAGCTTGTGCGTGGGTATCTTAAGCTTGAGGAATCTAGTGTAAAAGAGCTCATGCGCCCAAGAGAAGATGTAATCTTTTTTGACATGGCAGAGCCTATAAGCAAGCTCGTTCATCTTTTTGTAGATCAGGAGTGTTCTCGGATCCTTGTTTGCAAGGGAGAGCTGGATGCCTTAGAGGGGATTATTTCGAGCCGGATCTTTTTTTTACATAAGGGAAGCATTCATGAGAGTAAAGATCTACTTCCGATTATGAAAAAACCATTTTATGTTCCCGAAGTGATGACAGCGGAAGCCTTACTTAGAAAAATGTACGAAAGGGAAGAGTCTTTAGCAATTGTTGTTGATGAGTACAGCTCCGTATCCGGGATCATCGCCTTTGAAGATCTTGTAGAAGTTGTAGTCGGAGAAATCTCCGATCGGCGTGATACCAAAGTTCTTTATACCAGATCTAAGGGGGATGTAATCATCGCCAGTGGTAAGCTTGAACTTTCGGATTTCGAGGAAATTTTTAATCAACCACTCGAAAGCCAAAACAATATGGTGACAATTGGTGGATGGCTCACTGAGCAGATTGGAGATATCCCTAAGGCCGGTACCAAATATGTCACAGATGAGTTTCTTTTTCACGTACTTGCATCCGATCATACTAGGATCCGAAGGATCTATATAAGAAAGCTCTCTTCGAAGAAGAAAAATTCGGAGGGCTCATAACGTGAAGCTAGAACCGTGGAAGTGGTTTTTATTCCTGACGATCTCCTGTCTTGTTATACAGGGCTTTTTTGCCATGCTAGAGATGGCCTGCGTCTCGTTTAACAAGGTCCGACTGCAATACTACGTAAGCAAGGGACAAAAAAGGGCTATTTGGCTTAGCTACCTTCTTAACCATCCGGCCCTTCTTTTTGGTACCACGTTAATTATGGTTAATGCGGCCCTTCTTATTGGTTCAGAGTGCTCCCGAAAGTTTTATGATTCACTCGGCTTAAGTCCCGATTGGGCTCCTTTAACACAGGTGTTTTTAGTTCTTATTTTTGCTGAGATCTCACCGATGTTTGCGGGGAGAAGGTATGCGGAAGATGCAGCAAAGATCGGCGTGCCTATTTTATATGCCGCTGCGATGCTCCTTAAACCCTTTATTTGGCTTTTAGATATCCTATGTAAATCTATTAACAAACTTTTAGGCAGCCCTGCTGAGAGTGGTCTTTATCTCACGCGTGAAGAACTGCAAAATGTCATTGAGGAAAGGGAAGAGACCCATTCTACTACGGAATCTAAGGATCAGTTCGATACCGTTGTTGCCAATATTTTTACCTTAAAAAATAAGATCGCTAAAGAGGTTATGATGCCTCTTAGCATGATCCAATTGCTACCAGCGAGTGCCTCCATTGAAGACCTGCGCCTAGTTCTTTCAGAAAGATATGTTCCCTATGTCCCTATATTTCATAAGGATCCCTATAATATCGTAGCTATTGCCTATCCAAGAGATCTTTTGCGCCTTTCTGATCAGAAGAAGATAAGGGAGCATGCCAGATCCCCTTGGTTCATCACCGAGGGTATTTCGATCATTGGGATCTTAAAACAATTCCGCAAGAACAACCAGAGTATAGCCATCGTTTTAGATGATAGCGGTCATGCAGTCGGTATTCTTACCCTCGATGACATCATAGATACGATTTTTGGTAGAGTGGATGATTGGATTTCGACAGGTGATATAGCCCCACGCGCCCATCAGGTGGTACTTGATAAAACATTTCCAGGTGATATGACCCTTAGAGCATTCAATGAAACCTACAAAGTGCACTTAGAATATAAGTCAGCAAAAACCTTTTCAGAGGTTCTTATTCAAGCTCTTGGCCATGTTCCGACTGAAGGGGAAAGTGTTCGTATCGATCAGTTTGAGCTCACGGTCGAAGATGCTTCCCTTCTAGCCATTAAGACGGTGTCTGTCCGTACGGTATTTTAAGATCTGTATTCCAGATCTTAGCTTAAGAAGCAGTTCCCAAGCATCCCGAAAATAAATCCCATTAAATTGATGAAAGGGGCTTATGAAATGCTGTATATAAGTTTCTACTAGGGAGCTCAAAGCAGATCTATTTCTTCATTCGCATTATTTTTTTAAATATAAAAAAATCTATGTAAATTTACCTTCTTTTCTTTATATTAAAAAATTAAATAAGAGGGGAAATTCATGCATAAATATCTATTTGGACTCACGTATTTTGGGATCATATTTCATCAAATGGTCCACGCAGAGAACCAAAACGTCAGTAGTTGGACAGATCTTAACTTTGCAATTGAAACGATTAACGGAACTTCAGCCGGTACTCACTCCATTACCCTTACAGGGACCCTTTCAGGTACCGCTACCTTTTTAACTCATCTTTCCATAGATCAGAATAATTCCAGGCTTATCGGTAGTAATGCAATCACCATCGATGGTGGGGGCATTACCCTCAACTTTACTGATGGAGGCAATAGTTCTAGAGGTTTCTTTGCCGGAGGCAATCCTTATGATTCAACTGAAACTCTGATAGGTACAAGTACCATCACTTTGCAAAATATGACCATTGCATCGGCCGTAGCTCAAGGGGGAGCTTCCAAGTTTGGTGGAGGGGGGGCAGGCCTTGGGGGCGGACTCTTTGTGATGACAAACACTGTGGTAAATCTTGTGGATGTTACATTTTCTCAATGTTCTGCTGCTGGGGGTATTACTTCTCTGGTTCCATCAGTTGGTGGCGGTGGCGGTGGGATGGGGGGCGAGGGAGTAGGAGGAGGAGGAGGGTTTAATCAAAATGCAGATGTATTTGGAAATGCTGGTGGGGCTTCCTTTATCCTTTCCGTTAGTAATAACATGGGGGGATTTGCAAATAATGGTGCAATTGGTGGTAATGGCGGTGGTCCGGCAGGTGGAATTTCAGGGACGGGGAGTACTTATAATTCAAGCGATTATGATTCAGGCGCGGCGGGGGGGTACGCGAATGTCAGTATAAGTGGTAGCGCAGCGGGAGGCGGGGCTGGAGGTTATCAGGGATCTTTATCTGGCACAGGCGGAGGAGCCGGGGGGATTACCGGTAGCCAAATTGGTGGCGGTGGTGGTGGATATATGGGAGGAGGAGGTTCTGGTAACTCGGTGTCACCATTCAATGGAGGAGGAGGAGGAGGAGGATTTGGTGGTGGTGGTGGACAAGGGAGCTATGGAGGAGGAGGAGGAGGTTTTGGGGGGGGCGGTGCTTATGGAGGAGGAGGAGGAGGATTTGGGGGTGGTGGTGGAAGCGACGACGCTTCAGTGCAAACTTATGGGGGAGCCGGGGGATTTGGTGGAGGGGGAGCTGGGCGAGGATCTCCTACAATATCTGGTTCAGGGGGATTTGGAGGAGGAGATGGAGGAACACTCGGTGGTGGTGGTGGTCTAGGGGCCGGTGGCGCTATTTTCGTTCATAGTGGAGGCACTCTTAACATATTTAGTGGAACGTTTTCTTCAAGTTCAATTTTGGCCGGTACTGCAGTAGATGGAGCTAGCTTTTATGGAAAGGCCTATGGACAAGATATTTTCTTAGTATCGGGAGGGAATATTAATTTTACTGGGACTTCGGGAATTATAGATATTCATGCCATCGGCGGAAACTACGGCCAAGGGGACTTTGTTGTTACGAGGACCACGAGCGCTCCACGGCCTTTTCATTAGAAAGATTTGACAGTTTTTCTAAAAAAATTTACCTGAATTGTCAAATCTTTTCTTGAATTAATTCAACAAATTAGTTATGCTTTATCCCTTTAAAAACCAAAGAGATATGAGCTATGA
>JAPLSW010000091.1 GCA_026398435.1 Chlamydiota bacterium
AAGTTACCATGACGGCTCCGCCGGCTTGTCTTGCGATTTTTCCTGTTTCAAACGTGATGGTTTTTCCACCAACTGCAACAGTCATTGTGTTAGATTGAGTCAGCATTGCTGTAAACTCCGTTTTTTAAGGGTTTAGACCCACTTTGCGGATGAACTGACCATTTAAGTAGAACTAAAAAAGTTCTATATAAATGGGCCTTTCATCCCCGTAAATGAGCAATATTTAAAAATATCAATATGATATTTTTGTTTTCTCTTTTGGGTACTGAGAAGTTAGGAGGACTATAACAATAAGGGGGATAAGCGACAACTAAAGAATTAAGACCACTCCAGGTACCTGGAGTGGTCACGTAAAAGAAAAAAATTACTTACGAAGATTGAGTCTTACGATCAAATTTTGATAGCGCTTGGTATCTGTTGAATTCAGATAGTCAAGGAGCTTGCGTCTTTGTCCTACTAACTTAAGTAGGGCAAGACGTGATCCATGGTCTTTGGGAGCAAGTTTTAAGTGCTCTGTAAGTTCTGCAATCCTCTCGGTAAGAATAGCGATCTGTACGTCTGCAGATCCAGTATCCTTCTCGTGAAGCTGGAACTTCTTTGTAATTTCTTCTTTGGTACCTTTATCTAAAGACATTTTATAGGTTCTCCCTTATTGAGAGTTTAAAAAGGTAGACAATTTTAAAAAAAATCTAAAACATTGGTGCTATTATAGCTTAAACCATCAAACAGAGCAATGTCAAAAAAGCTTTTGGCATTTTCCCTTCTAAAAGAAGGTTTGAGATTAGTATGTCTCTTGCCTTTTGCCCTTCGGCCTGTTAATGTTTCTACCCTGTTATATTACCATAGAAGATCTTAAAGGGGAATAAATTATGATCAAAGACCTAGAGCTAAAATCGAAATTTGTATTTTTAGAGGAATTTTTCGGAAAAATCATCCAGGATATACGTAAAGATGTGCGTCAAGAGCACCTAAAGAAAGACAAGGCTTTTATTCAAAAGCATTTTGCAAAAAATTCTATAGATAAAGTCTCTGCAGAGGAGATCGAAAAGGCCTATTTTACAGAGCTCGCTACTCAGGGGAATGATGACCTGTCCAATTGGGTTATTTCAAAATGGATTTTGAAGCATGCAGAAGTTTATGAGTATTTTGTTGCGGAACTAACGAAGGTCAATCCCAAATTTGAAGAGATATCTCTATTAGATATGGAAACGGGCAAATCTATAGCTGCAAGAGCTGTTGATAAATTCGGTGCAGAAGATGCTCTTATTTTTAGCGCGTTAAATTCGGTTGCTTTTCCAGACCAAATTTTTGAAGCGTTAAAAGTAGAGGCTATAAAGCAGCTGGCTGAAAAAAAAGACGCCGTTAAGAAAGATGCGACTATTTCTGTAGAAGATCTTATAAAGCAGCATCAGATAGATCTTTCAAGGCTTTCTGAGCGTTATGAGAATAGGATCCAAGCAGTTTCTAAAAAATATATACAAGATATTGAAGGACTAAAAAAGCAGATAGCGAGTATGCAGAAAAGGCTTGAGGGCGCTAAGTGCTCCTAGATGAAGAGTATATGAAAGCCGCTTTAGAAGAGGCTCGCATAGCCTTTTCTAAAGACGAGGTGCCAGTCGGCGCTGTGCTTATATATAATGGGGAAATCATTGCAAGGGCTCACAATCAAGTAGAGACTTTGCAAGATGCCTGCGGACATGCTGAGCTTTTGTGTCTTAGGGAGGGATCCAAGATTCTAAAGAATTGGCGTCTTCTTAAGACAACCTTATATACTACCCTTGAGCCCTGTAGCATGTGCGCCGGCGCATTAATTCTATCTCGCGTGGAAACTGTGGTCTGGGGTGCTCCAGACCTTCGCCAGGGAGCTGGGGGGAGTTGGGTAGACCTACTTTCAAAAGAGCATCCGATTCATAACTTGAAGATCCGAAGCGGAGTTCTCGCTGAGGAGTCTGCTAAAATGATGAAAGAATTTTTTCAAAATAAAAGGAAGTGAAAGCTATGGAAGAACTTTTTGATGAGCTTGTGGCGACTCAAAAAAAACGTTTACTTGAGCTTGCTAGGTTAATAGTTCCTAGTGCTACAGCCGATGATATTATGCAGCCAAACGATTTCCCAGAGCTGGAAGGGCATCCCGAATTTCGATATGAAGAAGGGGTTCTTGAGGGGGTATTAACTGCAAGAATGGCCTATCTAGCGAAAAGGAAAGAGTTAGACCTTGCTTGCTAAAAGTGAAGGTTGTTTTTTACATGGAGAAAAACACTTGTTTTTAAACGAAAAATGGGTTTAACTGTTCAACTTTAATATAAGAAAGATTTTTTTGGAGAATATTTATGAAAAAACAAGGGCATCCTCCCTACCAAGACGTACTATTCGTCGACTCCTCAGCAGACTTCAAGTTTGTATGTGGAACTACCCTTCAGCCTAAAGAGAAAGCAATGTTCGAAGGCAAAGAATATCCGGTTTATAAAGTATCGGTATCTTCTGCTTCTCATCCATTCTTCACTAAGAGCAACAAACTCATCGACTCAGAAGGTCGCGTTGATAAGTTTAATAAGCGTTATGCTAAGAAAGCAGAAGTGCAAGTTGATGCAGATGCAGTAGCTGCTGCAGATGATAAAAAATCTAAGAAGCCTGAAGCTCCAAAGAAAGCACTAAAAAAGAAGTAATACATGCAAGAGAGAATCCTCAAGCTTTTATCTAGGCTAGAGCAAGTCGAAGACCTTTTAGGGCGTACAGGTGTTCTCTCTGATCAAAAAGAGTATCGCGCTCTTACGCAGAAACATGCCTACATTGCTAAAGTCAAGGAGGCATGGAATGCGATTCATTCAATGCAAAAGCAAAAAGAAGAAAATCAAGAGCTTCTTAAATCTGAAAAAGATCCAGAATTTCTCGCTATTATCAAAGAAGATCAAGTTTCGATAGAAACTAATCTTGCAGAAACCTTAAAAAAATTAGAAAATATTTTAGTTCCTCCAGATCCAAAAGACAGTAGAAACATCATCGTAGAGCTAAGAACTTCGACTCCCTCTGAGATGGGTGGTTTTAAAGAATATATCATGACCATGTCTGGACACAATGTGAATCGATTCATGCAATATGAAGCGGGAACGCATAGGGTACAAAGGGTTCCTAAGACAGAGTCTCAAGGTCGTGTTCATACTTCAGCAATTACTGTTGCTGTTCTTCTAGAACCGGATGAAGATGAAGAAATTGATATCGATGAAAGAGATCTTAAGATCGATACCTATAGAGCTTCAGGCGCCGGCGGTCAGCACGTAAACACCACTGACTCTGCGGTTCGTATTACTCACCTACCAACGGGTACTGTTGTCTACTGCCAAGAAGAGCGTAGCCAGCACAAGAATAAAGATAAGGCGATGAGATTATTATCTGCGAAAATCGTAGAGGAAAAACGTCGCAAAGCGGAGCTGGAAGTCTCTTCTTTGAGATCTTCCCAAGTAGGATCAGGGGATCGTTCGGAAAGGATCCGCACGTATAATTTTCCTCAGAATAGAGTGACCGACCATAGAATTGATCTTACTTTGTACAAGCTTGATCATGTTATGGATGGGGCTTTAGATGAGATTGTAGAGGGGCTCGTTAAGTTTTATCACGAGCAAGAGCTTTCCGGATCTCAGAAATCCTTATGAAAACACTCGGCGAAGTTTTTCAATTATCTCTCCAATTTCTTCAGAAAAAAAATATTGATCGTTCTAAATTCCTTCTCCAAGAGATCCTTTGTCATACTTTACAGCTAGATAAGTTAACACTCTTTATGTCTTTTGAAAGACCCCTTGAAGATGATGAACTCGAGAGGGTACGAGCCGCGCTTGCAAGGCTTGCTAAGGGGCACCCCTTAGAACAAATAATTGGGCAGGTTAAATTCTTTGGCTGCGATATAGCTATTACTCCTGATGTCTTAATACCTAGACCTGAAACAGAAATTTTACTTGATCTGGTAGCAAAAGAAGTAAGTAGCCCCGTCCTTAATGTTTGGGATATTTGCACAGGGTCTGGCTGTATGGGAATTGCATTTAAGAAAAAATTCCCCCTTTCTCAGGTTACTTTATCTGATATTTCTCCCAAGGCACTGGCTATAGCTAGGGAAAATGCTAAAAAAAATGGGGTAGAGGTTCAATTTCATGAAGGGGATCTTTTAGCTCCGTTTACCGGAAAAAAGGCCGATTTAATCCTTTGTAACCCTCCCTATATCTCGGCCGCGGAATATGAGCAGCTATCTCCTTCTGTTAAAGATAATGAGCCAAAGCTTGCTCTGACTAGTGGAAAGACCGGGTATGAGTTCTATGAAAGAATGGAAGGGGATCTGCCAGGATTTTTAAATCCGGGTGCCAAGATTTGTTTTGAAATCGGATATAATCAAGGAAATCGACTCCTTGAGATTTTTTCAGCCCCTATTTGGACCCGAAAAAGGGTTCTTAATGATTGGTCCGGTCACTGCCGGTTCTTTTTCCTTGAAATTGAATAACTTTCTAGACTATTCTATTTACCGATAACTAGAGAAATAGATTTATGTTTGGCATATTAACACAAAAATTCCAAAGTTTATTCTCAGGCCTTTCCGGTAAGAAAATTCTTACCGAAGAGAATGTCTCTGACGCCGTCAGGCAAGTAAGGCTGGCTTTACTTGATGCTGACGTAAACTACACAGTTGTAAGCGGTTTTGTTAAGAGGGTTAAGGAAAAAGCTCTTGGAGAATCGGTCTTGAAGGCTATTTCTCCTGGGGAGCAGTTTACCAAGATCGTCCACGACGAGCTTGTAGCCCTCATGGGATCGGAGGAATCACACCTGAATTTGAAGGGAAATCCTGCCGTTATCCTACTTTGTGGTTTACAGGGTTCCGGAAAAACAACCCAATGTGCTAAACTAGCCACCTTTCTTAAGACCCAAGACAAAGAGAAAAAAGTACTACTTGCTGCATGTGACCTTCAAAGACCCGCGGCAGTAGAGCAACTTACAAGACTAGGGATCTCTGCTGGTGTCACTGTTTTTTCAATAGAAGGGGAGGAAAATCCCGTTCGTGTGGCTGAAAAAGCCCTTGAAAAAGCGAGAGAGGAAAACTTTCAAGTGCTCATCGTGGATACGGCCGGAAGACTCCATCTCGATGAAGAGTTAATGCAGCAGTTAGAAAAGATTAAAGAGAAAGTGAGCCCTTCCGAAATTCTTTTTGTCGCTAGTGCAAATACAGGGCAAGACGCAGTGAAGACGGCGCATGAATTTGATCGAAGGATATCGATTACAGGTACTATCCTAACCATGCTTGATGGTAGCGCAAGAGCTGGAGCTGCAATTTCGATTAGAGAAGTGACCGGTAAGCCTCTTAAGTTTGAAGGAATAGGAGAGAAGATCACAGATTTCCAAGCTTTTAATCCCCACTCTATGGCGGATAGAATTCTAGGAATGGGTGACGTAATCAATTTAGTGAAGAAGGCTCAGGAGCATTTTAGTGAAGAGGAAAGTAAAGACCTCGAGAAAAAACTAAGAAAAGCAACCTTTACCTACAACGACTATTTAAAGCAGATGTCTATCCTTAAGAAGATGGGTTCCTTTAAAAGTTTGCTGAAGATGCTTCCCGGTATGCCTAATATCGATGAAATGCAAATTGATGATAAAGAGCTAAAAAAAATAGAAGCAATGATCCTTTCGATGACACCATCTGAAAGAGATGAAAAAGTCGAGCTTGTCCCTAGCCGTAGAAGAAGAATTGCGGACGGCAGTGGAGTAAAGATCGACGATGTAAATAAAATGATAAAGAGTTTCAAAAAAATTAAACAGTTTTTCAAAGACATGCCCGGCCTTAAAAAGCAATTTTCAAGTGGATCGGGGAAAAAGGAGAATTTCTTATGGCATTAAAGATACGTCTGCGTCAACAAGGATGCAACAACTGTCAGACATTTCGTGTAGTAGTAGCTGATGCGAGATGCAAACGTGATGGTAAATACGTCGAAAAACTCGGCTATTACCTACCGGAACAAAAAGAAAATAATTGCACGATCGATGCCGAAAGACTCGCCTATTGGCTAAGCCAAGGTGCTGTTATGTCTCAGCAAGTTGAATCTCTTGCTAAAACTCTAGCTCCGAGCGTTATTAAAGAATACACAGAGAAAAAAGTATTGATCCAAGCGAAGAAAGCGGCGAAAAGAAGAGCTTCCGGCAAAGAAACAGAAGTAAAAGCTGCAGCTCCGAAAAAAGCCGCTAAAAAGACTTCCGCTAAGAAGTAATAATGCGATTTACTATACTTTCTCTATTTCCTGAGTATTTTGATAGTCCATTTAATGCGAGTATACTCAAGAAAGCAAGAGATAGTGGCCTCGTGAATATCCAGATGGTTGATATCAGAGATTTTGCGGAAGGTAAGCATAAAAAAGTAGATGATAGGCCTTATGGTGGTGGCCCGGGAATGGTTCTTATGCCAAAGCCCCTATGTCAGGCCATAAGATCTGTGAAGTGTGACGACACTCGTGTGATATATCTTTCGCCCCAAGGAAAGCCACTAACTGCTGAAGTTTGTGTGAGACTTTCCAAGGAAAAGCACCTCGTTCTGATCTGTGGTCATTATGAAGGGATCGACGAGAGGGTTATCGAGAGTGAGGTGGATGAGGAGATTAGCATTGGAGATTATGTCCTTACGAATGGCTGCATAGCAGCGATCGTCCTTGTGGATGCCGTATCGAGGTTTATCCCAGGGGTTTTAGGACATGAAGAGGCAGCCTATCAGGATTCATTTCAGGATAATAAGCTCGATGCCCCTCATTACACAAGACCACCGGAGTTCGAAGGGGCTGTTGTCCCTCCGGTACTCATTTCGGGGGATCACGAGAAAATCGCCAAGTGGCGTCATGATAAAGGAATTGAAAAAACAAAAAGAGTCCGTCCAGACTTACATACTGACGGGTAAAAATGAGCGGTAAGGAGAGAAAATGAAGCAGTGTCAAGTCATTCAAGAACTAGAAGCTGGACTTCTTAAGTCCAACAACCCAGATTTCCGTGTAGGGGATACTATTTCCGTACATACAAGAATTATTGAAGGGGAAAAAGAGCGTCTTCAAGTATTCACAGGTACAGTAATTTCACGTAAAGGCTCAGGACTCGCTGCTACATTCTCTATGTACCGCGTATCTTACGGTTCAGGCATGGAAAGAGTGTTCCTTCTCCATAGCCCACGCGTTGCAAAAATTGAAGTGGTTAAAATGGGTCGAGTAAGAAAGAGTAAGCTTTATTACCTTAGAGGCGTTTCCGGTAAGGCTGCTAAAGTAAAAGAGTATTTCGCTCCTAAAAAAGTAGCTACTCAAGTAGTTCCATCACAAGTAGTTCCTACGCAAGAAAATCCTGCTGAATAAGCGTTTTTCTCGTATTTTTTAAAATCCTTCAAGGCGTAGCCTTGAAGGATTTTTTTTTGTTAATCTATTTTCTGGGAGATTAAAAGCTAGATCATTTACAAAGAAGAGAAACGGATAATTTTAGGAATTTTATTTTGGATGTAAGCCAGTTTTCTTCTCTTTGGAAAGAATCAGGCATTATTTTTATCCAGATTGGTGCTAATGAAGGGGTCATGAGCAATGACTTCCTCCATCCTTTCATACTAGAGAAAAAGTGGAAGGGGATTCTTATAGAACCGGTTCCCTCAATTTTTAAAAAACTGCAGAAGAACTACGCGCATATCCCTAATTTGCACTTCGAAAATGTAGCGATTTCAGATAGAAAAAAACAGGCTGAGTTTTTTGTCGTTGATTCAGAGACTGAATTTTTTAAAAATAATCCAGGTCTTGTCAATCAAGCAGGAGGCCCCTGGGGAGACCAAAAGGGATCTTTAGATCGGGATCATGTGGTAAAACATTCCTCTGCAATTAGCGATGTGCAATATAAGTCTATATCGGTTCAATGCCTAACTTTTCAAGATATCATAGAAAAATACCAACTTCCTAAGGTGGATCTGTTACAGATGGATACTGAGGGGCATGATGATGTTATCCTCTTATCTATTGACTATGCCAAAATCGCCCCTCGCCTAATTATTTTCGAACATGAGCATTTGTCCTTTGAAAGGTACTTTGCCTGTATAACTCATTTGCAATCTTTTGGTTATGAGGTTGCATATACAGGGGTCTATGATACAGTTATTATGAGAACTATCGCTTAGGTTTGTTGTTTTATTGAATAATTATTCTTTATTTATTATAGGTTGTTTTTAATCTATGATTTATAAGGTGGTGTCAATGTCTGGTTTTATTCCTTCTGATAATCTTTTTGTTGATTTTAAAAAAGTGCAAGACTTTATGGATGCATATGTCGAAGATCTTTCTATGACTAAGATGGAGGATTTGGATGGCAACTTACAGGTGATAAGATCCATGGAGGAGAGGGTTAAATCTGCTGCCAAAGATCCTTTATATCAATTTGACCCGAAGGATTATGTTAGTGTACTTGAGAAATTTGAGTCCGCAATTGTGGATCGTCAACTTGAAATTCTTGATGCAGAAGGAGTATTTTCTGGAGAGGGAATAGATCCAGGGCCTGCAAGCAGAGCTGCGGGTAGTATCTTAAGGCCGTCACCTCGCGCAAATCCCGTGCAACCTCCACTTGCAAAAAGGGCGCCACAACCACCCCACATGTCTATTACTACTATTTTCCAGGGAATTCGTGAGATGGAGAAGCTAGGAAATGTAGCTGCTGCTAGGCAATGGTTTTCCTTTCTCCCTCCTCCTTTCCAAAAAACATATATAGACATGCTGAGTGATGTAGCTTCCTCTCGAATGGGACGTGCAGTCACGATTGACGAAATTACCCAAGAAGATAAAACGAAGGTGACTCTTGTCTTAGCTAATTTTGAAAGTCGGGTCGGTATAGTATATGCTGTCATGCAACCAAAATTTACTAGTATCGAAAAAACACCGAAAATTACTCCGCTAGATGTAGCAAAGGCGAAAGAAAAACTAGTTCATGAATTGGCTAGTATGCTTTATGTTACAACTGATGTGACAGGCCGCCCATTTATAGAGTCTACAGCCAAAGATTTAAAGGGAATCATACAAGATTATTATGCAAGATATCCCGCTATTGGTTTGTCAGGTCTTATGCCCTATTTCTACCCGGATGCTTGGAAGCAATAACTCTAAGAGCTTTTTTTTAGATGCCATCTTAAACATATTGCATACAAAGTAGTCATTCCTTAATCCTCATCACAAAATACGATGAGGCTTATCATGAGTTACACCCAGCTACAAGAATTTGATTTTTTTTCTTACGAAAAGCTCGCTAAACAAAAAGGCTTTCTTCAAATAGCCGGTGTTGATGAAGCGGGCAGGGGTCCGCTTGCAGGACCTGTTGTTGCCGCGGCTTGTATAATTCCCGAAGGGCTCGTGATCGAAGGGGTGAATGATAGCAAGCAGCTAACACCTGAAAAAAGGGCAAAAATCTTCGATTTGCTTATTTCTTCAAAAGATATCCAATATGGACTCGGGGTGGTAGAAGCGGACGAAATCGATGAGATCAATATTTTGCAGGCAACTTTTAAAGCGATGCAAAGGGCAGTTGAGAGTTTAAAAATACCTCCTGACTTTGTCCTAGTTGATGGATCTTTGCTCCCAAAATGGAAATATCCTTCTCGGGCAATTATTAAGGGGGATAGTCTTAGTTACTCTATTGCTGCGGCCTCTATACTTGCTAAAGAAACTAGAGATGAGCTTATGAAAAGCTATGAGATCGCTTTTCCCGGGTACGGCTTTGGCAAGCATAAAGGGTATGGAACTAAAGCCCATATGGAGGCTATAGAGCGCCTTGGGCCTTGCCTTATCCATAGGAAGACCTTTGAACCAATTAAATCTTTAATTGCTTCTCTAAGCTTTTCCCTCTAAAAGTCTTGACAATGGGTCTATTCCTAAAGTATAAATACTAGCTAATTCATATATACCTTGGGCTAAATTTCATGATCAAAAGTATGACAGCCTATGGCCGTAGCTCCAAGACGACTCCGTCGGGCCGTTGGAGCGTAGAGATCCATTCTGTAAATAGGAAATTCCTCGATATATCCTTGCTAATGCCAAAAGATTTTTTGGCTTTTGATATAGATATGCGCAAGGTTCTGGCTGAAAGCCTTAATAGAGGGCAGGTAACTGTAAAGGTTTCTTTAGTACAAGAGGGGATATCTCCTGAGATCGTAAAAAGACAGGTTCAGCAGTTAAGACTCGTTAAGCAGCTCTATCAGCAGGTTGCAAAGGAGCTGGATCTAGATGCTAAAGAAGAGCTTACTCTTTCTTTTTTGCTTGAGCAAAGAAAGGATTTTACCACCCCCGATTCCGATGAAAAAGAAGGCACTCTGAAGCTAGAGCTCCTAGCTACCTTAAAAGAAGCTCTTGCATCCTATATGAAAATGAAAGAAGTTGAAGGCTCGGCCCTTTCTCTTGAGATTTATAAGTATCTGGATACCTTTAAGTCTATGCTTACAAGTATCGAGAAGCTGGCTCCTGAAGCGAGTATTCTCTATAAAAAGAAGATGCTAGATAGGATCCAAGAGGTGAAAGAGATCGATCCTCAAGATGAAGATAGAATTATGAGAGAAGTGATGATCTATGCTGAGAAGGTAGACATTGAAGAAGAGATCATACGACTTAAATCCCATATAGCGCAGTTTGAGGAGCTTTTTTCTTCGAAAGAAAAAAGCGTGGGAAGAACGATGGATTTTCTTTTGCAAGAGATGAATAGAGAAGTTAATACAATGTGTGCGAAATCGGATAAGACAGAGATTTCTCTAAACGCTGTAAAAATGAAAAGTGAGCTCGAAAAAATCAGGGAACAAGCGCAAAACATAGAGTGATCATGACTGAAAAATTGCTCGGCAATCTTGCTGAAGGGATCGTGTTTGTTGTAAGTGCTCCGGCCGGGACCGGTAAAACAACCCTCGTGCGGATGCTCACAGAAGAGTTTGAAGCGGTTATTGAAAGCGTATCTTGTACGACAAGGGCTCCACGAGCCGAAGAAGTAGCTGGCAAGGACTACCACTTTCTTACACAGGAAGAGTTTAAGAAGAGGATTGAGAAAAACGACTTTTTAGAATATGCCGAGGTGTTCGGAAACTGGTATGGGACCTCTAGACAGTATGTAAAAGAAAAGCAGTCTCTAGGCAAGCATGTTGTCCTTGTAATCGATACACAAGGGGCAATGAAGCTTAAAGCTCAAGGGTTTTCTGCCGTCTTTGTTTTTTTAAGCCCTCCTTCTATTGAGGAGTTAAAGCAGCGCCTTGTTAAAAGAAAGACAGAAGATGAAGAGACTCTCCGAAGGCGCCTATCTTGGGCCGGAGAAGAAATGAAGCTAGCTTGCATGTATGATTATATGATAGTAAATAGAAATTTAAAAGTAGCCTATGGCGTGCTCCGTAGCATTCTGATCGCAGAAGAGCACAAAACAAGAATTAAAACACATTAGGAGGAACCGATGTTCATCAGAGATAATTTAACTCATGAGAAGCTGAGAGGAATTTTTAATAATAACTTCGACCTAGCTAACTACGCGATTCGTCTAGGAACGTATCTTATGAAGTCGGGCCATGAAGTAACTCTCGATGGTCTCTTGGAAGAAGTTAGAAAAAATCCTACAGAAGCCTATCTTGCAGAGCTTCAAAGAATGGATCTTGAGGACGAAGAAGAAGACGCTCAAGGATAAAGCAATGTCAGAAAAAGTCCTTATCACAGCAGCTCTGCCTTATGCTAATGGTCCCTTGCATTTTGGCCATATTGCCGGCGCGTATTTGCCGGCAGATTGCTATGCTAGGTTTAAGAGGTTAAAGGGAGATGATGTTCTCTATATCTGCGGCTCAGATGAGTATGGCGTTGCCATTACTCTAAGTGCTGAGATGGCCGGCAGATCTCCTAAAGAGCATGTGGATATCTTCCATAAGGTGAATAAAGACTTTTTCCAAAAGCTGCAAATTTCCTTTGATCATTATTCACGAACTACGTGGGAAGGTCATGTTAAAGTGGTTCAGGAATTTTTTCTCGATCTACTCAAGAATGACTATATTGAAAAGAAGGAAACGCTCCAGCTCTTTTCAGAATCGGAAAACCGCTTTCTTGCTGATAGATACGTTCAAGGGACATGCCCTAAGTGTGGCTTTGATAAGGCGCGTGGTGATGAGTGTCAATCTTGTGGAGCCAGCTACGAGGCAACAGATCTCTTAAATCCTAAGTCAAAACTTACAGGCTCCACGCTTTCTAAAAAAGCGACGACTCATTGGTTTCTGCGTTTTGATAAGTTTAAAGAGCGTTTAGCGGATTGGCTTAAAAGCAAAGACTGGAAGCCCAATGTAGCAAACTTTGCCAAAGCCTATGTCGATGATCTAAAGCCAAGAGCCATTACTAGAGATTCTGATTGGGGCATTCCTGTCCCTCTTCCGGAAGCTGAAGGTAAGGTGCTCTATGTGTGGTTCGACGCGCCGATTGGTTATATTTCAGCTACAAAAGAGTGGGCGGAAAAACAGAGCACTCCCGATGCTTGGAAAAAGTACTGGGAAGATGAAAAAACTCGTCTTGTCCAATTTATCGGCAAAGATAACATCCCTTTCCACTCAGTATTTTTTCCTGCGATGACAATGGGGCAAGATAAGCCTTTTAAACTTGTTGATGAACTTCCTGCTAACGAATTTTATAATTTAGAAGGTAGACAATTTAGCAAGTCAGATGGCTGGTACATCGATCTCGACACCTTTTTCTCTAAATACTCCTCAGACCAGATCCGTTACGCGATAGCCTCGAATGCTCCTGAGAGCCAAGACTCAGAGTTCACCTGGAAAGATTTCCAGATGAGATGTAATGCCGAGCTGCTCGGCAAATACGGCAATCTCGTCAATAGAGTGCTTGTATTTGCTCTGCAGCAATGCGAGGCAAGAGTTCCTGCGCCTGGCGATTTTCAGGCTGTAGATGATGACTTTATCGCAAAAATTCAGTCTATTGCCGAGGAATCTTCCAAGGCTTACGAACATTTCCATCTGCGACGAGCCTCCCAAGCTGTCATGGAACTTGCTCAAGTTTCTAATGCCTACTTTGACATGAAAAAGCCCTGGCAAGCAGCCAAGCAGCCTGATAAGGCTCCTGAGATGCGTACGACAATATATTGCTGCGTCCAGGCCATAAAGGTCTTAGCTCTATTATCGGCTCCTATTCTCCCAACGAGTTCTGAAAAAATATGGGAGATGCTAGGGTTTACAGTGCCTCTCTCTAAGCAAAATTGGGATGATGTACTCAAAATGGAGATAGCTCCCGGCACCCTTCTGCCAAAACCTGTGATCCTTTTTGCCAAGGTAGAAGATGAGCAGATCCAAAAGGAGCTAGATGCTATGAAAGCCCTTTCTGAATCAGTGAAAAAAGAAAATCCCACTTTCCCTCCTCTAAAGCCAGAAATTGCCTTTGAAGATGTAAAAAAATTAGATCTTCGCGTAGCGAAAATCCTGCAAGTAGAAAGGGTTCCCAAATCCAAAAAACTTCTCAAGCTTCTTGTTGATATAGGCTTTGAAAAAAGGACTGTCGTTTCAGGCATCGGCGAGAATATGCCAGATATACAATTGCTTGTCGGTAAGCAGATCATTCTTGTTGCCAATCTAAAGCCCGCTCTTTTGATGGGTATCGAGAGCCAGGGGATGATTCTATCTGCTGAACATGACAAGGTGATTGAGCTTCCTATTTTTTCAATAAGCCCCTCAGGTGCGAGCGTAAGCTAGACTTAAGATTTCTGAATTTTGAATCCTGAAAATTTTCTTGTTTTACAAACTTCGCATATTCTATAACATGTGATATATTAAAATTTTGTATGACAGGATAGTTAATGTTTCAGTTTACAGACATGTTCAACTCAGAAGAGCAAATAGCTAGACAAGTGCTTAAAATTCGACTTGAGATGGGCTTGACTCAAGAGCAGTTTGCAGCAAAACTCGGTGTGTCTTTTCCTACCGTAAATCGTTGGGAAAACAAAAAAACAAAGCCATCTCCTCTTGCTATTCAGAATCTACAAAAGCTTTTATCCTCCCTAAAGAAAAGGAATCCCTCTTTGCGGGAAAGTAAAACAATTGAAAATAAGGTTACAGTATGACTGCGCTGCCCATTAATATCGAAGAGTTACTTAAAGGACAGATTGTTGAATGGGAACGTCTTGAGTTCAAAAAAGGATGGAATCCCGAAGAAATCATTCATACAATTTGCTCTTTTGCCAATGATATCAACAATTGGGGTGGGGGCTATCTAATTATAGGAATAGCAGAGGAGGAAGGGCAGCCTATTTTTCCTCCGGTAGGTTTATCCTCGAGTAAAATCGATGAAATGCAAAAGGAATTGGTGAATTTAAGCTACAAGCTACGGCCCAACTATCATCCAATAGTTGCGCCTATCATTTTTCAGGAAAAAATGATTCTATTAATTTGGTGTCCTGGTGGTCAAACCAGACCGTATCAGGCTCCTGATGCACTAGGCAAGAACGAAGCTTATTCTTATTACATAAGGCGCAATTCTACCACTGTAAAGGCGCAGACAAAAGATGTTCAACGACTGCATGAGATGGCAAATCAAGTACCATTCGACGATCGAATCCGTCATCAGGCCACTTTGAAAGATCTAGAGCTCAGCCTTATTAAAGACTTTTTAAGAGATGTTAAAAGTGACCTCATTACAGAAGCTGACAAAGTTCCTTTCGAACAACTTTGTCGCCAAATGCAAATTATCCAAGGTCCTGAGGAATACCTGAAGCCATTAAACATTGGTTTAATGATGTTTAATAGTAATCCTGAACAATTTTTTCCTTACGCTCGGATTGAAATTGTTGATTTCCACGATGAGGTAGGGGATAGTTTTTCTGAAAAGATTTTTAAAGGGCCTATCCATATTCAGCTGAAAGAGGCTCTAAGATATCTGCAATCGATGTTTATCAAGGAAGAGATTCGCAAGAGACCCGATCGCGCTGAAGCTGATCGTTTTTATAACTATCCCTATGTTGCCTTAGAAGAGGCTTTAGCTAACGCCGTTTATCACAAAGACTATGCCCAAAGAGAGCCGATTGAAATCAGCATCAAACCAGATCGGATTGAAATTTTGTCATTTCCTGGTCCATTACCACCGTTAAAGATAGAAGATCTGAATACGGGGTCTGCTCGAGTTCGAACTTATAGAAATCGTCGAATTGGAGACTTTCTTAAGGAGCTTCATTTAACGGAAGGGCGTTGTACAGGGGTTCCCAAAATTCGTAAAGCTATGGAGTCTAATGGTTCGCCTCCCCCTATTTTTGAAACAGACCAAGAATGCCATTACTTTTTGACTGTCTTACCTATCCACCCGGAAGCAACAAGAAAATCGACAGTT